>JANNXI010000153.1:0-20107 GCA_031409495.1 Betaproteobacteria bacterium | reverse complement strand
CTCATATTGCCGGCATTATTGGGGCGGCGGATAACACGGGTGCTACGCTTGGAATGTTGCCGGGGGTAAATATAGTGTCAATTTCCGCTACTGCTCAGAATTACCAACTCGTAAATGGAACCTGGGGCCCGGATTTCAACGACGGTGTCGCGCCACAATGCGCTGGACATACATTTAACTTTAACACCCAACAAGCACAGTTTCAGGGTCTTTTGACTAGTGCCGTCACCAGCGCACTAGATTTCGTTGCGGACGACGTGCTTTTGTTGAATAAAATTGGCATCATTAATTATTCAGCGAATGGTTCTGATTCAAAATCAACCGGCACTCTAGGAATGCGTTTCAAAACTGTGGCCACACCTCTCGCGGTCATGTCGCAAACACTGCCAAGGCGCATACAATTCGTTTATCGCGGCGCGCTAATAGTGCAGTCAGCCGGCAATTCCTACGAAGATGCCTGCAATGTGGCTTTTGATGAAGATTACGAAATGGACGGTATCATCGTCGTCGGCGGCTTAAACCAAGATGGCGTCCCGGTTACGCTAGCGAACGGTGGTTTTACCTTTACTGTGGACGGGGTGCCTAGTTCTGAGTCGGGATCAAATACTAGTCCATGCGTAAACATGTGGGCTCCATCGACAAATATTATTTCAACTTGGAAATTAAATGGAACGCAGGTGCTTTCTGGTACGTCAATGGCGGCTGCCTTCGTCTCTGGTTTTGCAGCAAATTTAGTTGAGGGTATGGCCATCACTCCGTATAACGGCGTTTCACGGCAGCTAGAGCGCGAAGTACGGCAAAAGTTGCAAGATATGGGTAATGGCTTTTATATGCCTAGGTTTTAATTTGAATTAGATCAATGGGCCTTGACGTTGCCCAAATCGTACGTTGATGATTATCAAGCTTAAAGGACGAATATGACCTCTACAACGCCCGCAATTGTTTTTGCCGCAACCATTATGTTGGGTGCGATGTGCGGCATTTTGCAAGCCCAAACCCTTACTCAAGCCAGTCCCTTTTCACCCGTATCACCCACTTCGGCCAGTGATCTGCAATTTAGAATTATCAGCACGAACCCGCAATGCTCTTTCATCGGGTCGGTCGAGAGTTTATATCGGTTAAAAATGGAAAACAATCACATCACCCTTACATTTAAAATCCCATGGAGTCCACCCGGACAAACTATATTAGGCCCAGAAAAGCCGTCCCCTCCAGTTAGTATCATTGATGCATATATTGGCCGCCTGCCGCCCGGAGATTACAAACTCACAACAATTGGGGCACAATGTCCCACCGTTAATTTGACGGGCGAGGGCTTTGCGCCAGAATACAAGGACTACCCCTTCACTGTGACTGACGCGCGAGTGGGCAAGCCGTTTCCTTTCGTAAGCCTTGATTTTTCTGGGCATTGGGTTGATCCCAACGAGCCGGGGTCAGCGCTGTATGTGTCCCACGACGACCGCAATAATATTTTGGCAACTTGGCTTACCTTCAACGCTGACGGTAGCGCAGCGTGGTATGTGTTTCAGCCAAGGTTTGTTACTTGGGCTCTTACGTTTACCGCTGATCTTTGGCAAGCCAGCAAACCGCCAAGCCTAACGGCACCCGCTTCGGGTGAAACAAACTTGCGCAAAGTTGGCACCGCTAGCTTGAATTTTTTGCCAGTAGACAGTTCGCAATCGAAGGAAACCTTAGCCTCGATTTTGTACCAATTTGGCAATGAGCCATTGCAGCAAAAAACCCTTGTGCGATTTAAACGAAATTGATTATCGCGTTGTTATTTTGTGCATTCGTCAGTGTCATATTCCTGAAGACGGCCTAAACACGGGCGTTTTCAGGCATTTTTAATGCGCATTCAAGCACTAATTTCCGTGCTATTTCGCTGCCCGTAGTACCCCAAATACCACCGCACAAACGCTTCAATGCCACTTTCTACACTGGTCGACGGCTTAAATTGCACGTATTGGGTAATTTTTGACACGTCGGCTTCGGTGGCGGGTACGTCGCCGGGCTGCATGGGAAGCATATTGAGTTTGGCGGTTTTGCCTAGCGCTTTTTCTATCGCTTGTACGTAGCCCATCAGTGTCATGCGGTTGCTATTGCCGATGTTAAAAATGCGATAGGGCGCGTAACTAGTCGCAGGATTTGGGCTGTAGCCGTTCCATGTGGGATCAGGCTGCGCGGGTTTGTCGATAATGCGGACAATGCCTTCAACGATGTCATCGATATAGGTAAAGTCGCGCACCATATTGCCGTTGTTAAATAGATCAATCGGCGCGCCCGCCAAAATTGCTTTTGTGAATTTGAAAAGCGCCATGTCCGGCCGACCCCACGGGCCATAGACGGTAAAAAAACGCAGTCCAGTGCAATTTAAATTAAACAAATGCGCATAGCTGTGCGCCATGAGCTCGTTGGCTTTTTTGCTGGCTGCGTACAGCGATACGGGATGGTCAACTGAATCAGATTCAGAAAATGGCAGTTTGGTGTTAGCGCCGTACACGGAGCTTGATGAGGCGTAGACCAAATGGCCAAGCTTTGAATGCCGCGCTGCTTCTAAGATGTTTGTGAAGCCTTTTAAGTTGGCTTCAACATAGGCCTGCGGGTTTTCCAGCGAGTAACGCACACCCGCTTGGGCGGCGAGATGCATGGCAGCATCAAATTTCTCATTAATAAACAATGACTTGATTGCGTCACTGTCCGTAATATCCATTTTTGCAAAACGAAAACTTGGCTGTGCTTGCAACAGTGCAAGGCGCGCAAGCTTTAATGTTGGATCGTAATAATCATTGAGATTATCGATGCCATAAACGTGATCGCCTCGAGCAAGTAGGCGTTGCGCCAGATGAAAGCCGATGAAACCGGCTACGCCGGTGATGAGAATATTGCTCATTAATTATGATGACGAAGTGTGCGAAGATTTGACGAGAAGGGCGGTGATTATTGGCATTTGCGACGGTTTGAGTCCCGACAGCACATTCAATCGGGCGAAGCATTACGCTTTTATCTAACAATAATCTAACAATACGGCCAGCCCCTAATTCTACCGCGCTTCCCCGCTAAATTTCGATTGAGCATGGTCGTAATCACGCTTATTTCGACGGGATTACGCGAAAGCCTCAGTGAAACGACCGTATCACGCCTACCACCAAACCCTCGATAGCTAGTGGAGTGAGCTCTAAATCCACAACGATCGGCAAAAAATCTGCGTTTTCAGCGATTAAAAAAGCCTTATTTCCCTTTAGTTTCAAGCGCTTAACTGTTACATCGCCATCTACTCGTGCAACGATTATTTGGCCGTTACGTGCTTGCTCAGTTTTATGAATCGCTAACCAATCGCCATCCATGATGCCGATGTCTTTCATGCTTAGGCCTGAAACTTGAAGTAAATAATCGGCACGCGGGCTAAAAAGTAAGGGGCTCACCGGATAGCGGCCGCTATAATTTTCTTGCGCCATGATGGGTTGGCCGGCGGCTACTTTGCCAATCAAAGGCAGTGAGTATTCTTCGTTGGCAGCGTGCGCGGGCAGGCGGGTGATGTTTTCAGTCGTGCCATTGGCGTTGGGGTTTTTTGGATTTGCTTTATGCGGCTGCACGGCGCTGGTTGCAACGGCTTTAGAAGCATTGGAGATGCGCGTACTACGGGCGTCTTGAGGCGCTTTCGCGGCATCGCTTACAGTATCATCGGCACCTGCAGAATCATCCCGAAAACGCTCGCTTTCTTCCATCGTTTCAACCACGCGTATGCCGCGCGAAGCACCAGGCATCATCTCAATGGCACCTTTGCGCTGCAGGGCGCGCAAATGCTCTTCCGCCGCGTTTGGTGAGCGGAAACCCAGAGCCGCGCAAATTTCCGCTCGCGTAGGCGGCATGCCACGTTCAACCAACCACGCTTTGATGAGATTGAGTAGTTCTTGCTGCCGCGCAGTAAGGGCCGCTGGCGCTACAGAAGCTGCTGTAGGCTGGTAAGAAACGGTATTGCTGGAAGGTGTTTTCATAACTGTATTTTTATACAGTATTTAGAAAAAAGCAACTGTTTTCGGCGTAGAGCGCAGAAATGCTGGTGTGGCAAGACTAAGTTTAGGTTAAATACGTTGTAAACGCCCTAAAATTGGACGATTCCAGCCCATTCTTGAATTACCAGTTGCCGGCAAAAGCAAATATTTTTTCGGCAATTCGCCTAAAATCAGCACTAATTAATTGATCCGCAATCACCCGCTCCCAAAAATTTCTGCGCCATTTCAATCGCTTGCGGCCACACTATTAGCAAGTCCGCTGTCGGCATTACTTTTCGAATGTTATCCGTGCGTAAGCCTTGTGATGTGGGTGCGAATTCCATGGGGAGCATGTCGTAAATTGGCGCGAGCGTGAGCCGCTGCGCATCCAAGTTTTCATGCCTCAACGCGCAGTTACCAAAGTGCATATCGCTGTTGTGAATGAGTTTGCCGAAGGCTTGGAGAAGGGCTATTTTACTGACGTCTGCTGCTCTTAAAATACGTAATTGTTGCAGCTTTTGAGCGGTTTGAATCCACTCGCCACGCAGACCTACGAATTCATCATCAATCGCGCCTAAGCTCACCACGCCAAGCCGCCCGCGCGCTCCTACACGATCGAAGCGTTGGACTTCTAAATACAATCTATCGCCGTCGATAATTTGTGTTGGCGCGGCTTCTAAACCGCTGTTGGCGTGGCTGTCGTTAATGACGCGTAACGCGTTTGCTGCGCGCGGCCAAGGGTTGCGACTGCAGCGCCCGCGTTGTGTACCATGCGGGAAAGCGTCGGCTGGCTGCAATTTAGCCGTTCCATGAGCTCAGCCGCGCTCTAGGCCTCATCGGCCAAGGTGGCGATGAGCATGTTGGGCGTGTCGAATTTGGTTAGCCTAGGCATAGCTTTAGTGGTTTTAGTGAATAGGTTATTAGAAAATCCAATAACCTAAAACTATAGAGTAAAGTGCGATACTCTCGACGGGAATCGAACCGGTATGCCCATTAGTAAGGAAAAAAACCGCAATTTACCGTTGTAAATTACGATTTTAGTGAATAGATTTATGAATTATTAAAATGTCATAAAAGCCGCTATTTACTCCAACTATCCTTCAGCGTCACCGCGCGATTAAACACAGGCTTACCCGCTTTCGAATCCACTCGATCCGCCACAAAGTAGCCGTGCCGTTCAAACTGAAAACGCTCCTCGGCTACCGCATCTTGCAGGCTTGCCTCTAAATAAGCGGTAATCGTCGTTTTGCTGTTTGGGTTTAGGTCATCTAGATAGTTACCTGACTTTGCTCCCGCACCGTCACCGCGCCCCGGCAACGGTGCCACAAACAAACGATCATACAATCGCACTTCTGCTTCATAAGCGTGCGCGGCCGACACCCAGTGAATATTGCCCTTTACCTTATAGGTGTCGCTGCCAGGCGTGCCGGATTTACTATCGGCAAAGTAGGTGGCGTTGATTTGTATCACGCGACCCGCCGCATCTTTTTCACAGCCCGTACATTCGATCACAAAGCCGTAGCGCAGGCGCACTTTGTTACCCGGAAATAGCCTGAAGAAGCCCTTTTCTGGGGCCTCTTGGAAGTCTTCGCGTTCAATCCACAGCTCACGAGAAAGTTGCAATGGGCGTTTGCCAAGCTCGGGCTTTTGCGGATGGTTTGGCGCGTAGCATTCTTCAACATGGCCGTCTGGCATGTTGTTGATCACGAGCTTTACAGGGTCAAGAACTGCGCTGCGGCGGGGTGCTGATTCATTAAAAACCTCGCGCATGCAGTCTTCAAGCAGGGTGTAATCAAGCCAACTATCGGCGCGGCTCACGCCTGCGCGTTCCATAAATAGATGAATGCCTTCAGCCGCATAGCCACGACGGCGCGCGCCTGCGAGGGTGGGCATACGCGGGTCATCCCAGCCGTCCACGTGTTTTTCAGTAACAAGCTGATTTAAATAGCGCTTTGATAGCACGATGTAGGTAAGGTTTAAGCGTGAAAACTCATACTGCTGCGGCAGGGGATTGGCGAAGAAATCGCCATCGCGCAAATTAGTTAAAAGCCATTCGTAAAACGGGCGCTGATCTTCAAACTCAAGCGTACAAAGGCTATGGGTAATATTTTCGAGCGCATCTTCAATCGGATGTGCAAAGGTGTACATCGGATAGATACACCATTTGTCGCCCGTGCGGTGGTGGTGGGCACGCTTAGTTCGATACAAAGCTGGGTCGCGCAGGTTGATATTGGGTGAGGCCATATCAATTTTGGCGCGCAAAATATGTTCGCCATCAGCATATTCGCCGCCGCGCATGGCTTTGAACATCGTTAAATTTTCTTCAACCGATCGGCTGCGGAAGGGCGAATCACGGCCTGCCTCAGTGAGTGTGCCGCGGTAGGCGCGCATGTCTTCAGCGCTTAGTGAATCAACGTAGGCTAAATTATTAGAAATTAAATATGTCGCGCAGGCGTAGAAATGCTCAAAATAATCTGATGCGTAATAAAGATTATCTTCCTGCGCATCCGCATAGTTAAAACCTAACCATTTGATGCTGTCCAAAATAGAATCGACGTATTCTTGCTCTTCTTTGGCGGGGTTGGTGTCGTCAAAGCGCATATGGCAGCGGCCGCCGTAATCACGCGCTAAACCAAAGTTTAAGCAAATAGATTTTGCATGGCCAATGTGTAAATAGCCGTTTGGTTCAGGCGGAAAGCGCGTGCGGATTTTAGCCGCATCGGCGTTGCCTTGTGCCTGGGCGCTTGCCACATTGGGTGTGCCAGACCATTGCCGTGCGGCGTATTTTTGCGCGCTTAAATCGGCCTCAATAATATTGCGTAAAAAATTGGTCGGTTTTAATATTGGGGCGGCATCGGTTTTAGCGGGATTATTCATATTAGAAACGTATTTTAGGAGCGTAATTGTTAGGTGAGTCAGTGATTATCGCAGACGCGTAAGCCTTTTGCGTCTGTGTATACAAACTTGTGGCTGCGTCGGTCGCTATCAAGCCCACGGCAGCGCAAATTCGGCTGACAGCAATTGTGCTGCTTGGCTAGGGTCATCAGCATCGGTCACCATTTGCAGCACGATTTTGCTTGCGGTTAGCGTTGCGGTAACGCCTTCCACTTTGTGTTTGGTGTCAAGTTCCTCCACAAAACGTAGGCGCATGTGTTTGTCTAAAATACCGATCACATTCCCGGCGCAGGGACCATCTAGGTAAGAATCTTCGGTGTTTTCCGCCGCAGCTGTAAACAACATGCCGCCGTTTGGTAGTGCTGCGGCATCGCTAAAGCAGAGTTTTACACCTTCAATTTTCCCTAGTTCAATAGTCTGTAGAGGCCCTATTTTTGGGTGTCTTGAGGCAGTTGAAAGTAGAAAATTGGATAAATTTGCATCAACGCAAGCGTTAATGCCGTGTTTTTTATTGCCTCGATTCAATAGTCTGAGTGCATCGCCAATCACGACGGCACCTTCAATATTTACATGGCCGACCTCATCGGCCAATGCCGCATAAAAAGCCGATAAATCTAGCGCAACGGGTGATCCCGCAATTGCGCCAAGGGCGTTAAGAGCCACCACAATACCAGTGCACCGCTGCGGCTTTGAACCCGAACCCAGCGCCAGCAACGCACCGTGCGGATAGGTGGTGCTGCGTGGCAGATGCACCAGCGCCTCCATATCGCGCTTGGCGGCTTTACGCGCGGTGACATCCGCAGGTAAATCCCCCGCAAAAACGCGGTGTAAAACCCCAGCGCCGTTGCCAACGCGCGGGAATATACCCAAGTGATTCTCATCATCAGCCACAACATACAAAAAGTCACCCACGGTGACCATGCCGCTGGCGGCACTTAGGTGCTGGCTGGCGGCGCTTAAGTGCTGGCTGGCGGCGCTCGGTTGCGCGGGCGCAAACTCGCTAAGTGATAGATTTAGGGTTCGCTGGAGCGTTGTTTTAATCATAGTTTTTATACCGCATCAAAGTCTTTATCTTCGCGCCAATTGCGCCACATCCAAACGGCGGCTAAAAATTGCAGCACCGCTAAAATAGCCAATCCCGCGCCTAACGCCGTGCCCGTAGCGTAGCCTTTAGCAAGCGCTAATTGTGCTAGCGCCCCAAATGCCCACTGGATCACAAACGCGCCCGAAAACTGCACAAAATTGTACGCCGTGTTGCCACGTCCAGCAATTTCGCGAGGCATTGAAACCGACACGCGCGATTGCAGAATCATCGTGCCGGTGCTGCAAATAGCCAGCAGCGGCCAAAGTATCCACGCCGCAGGCTCCCGCCAAATGGCCGCAAGCACCAACGTTGCACTCATCGTCAATAGCGCAAACAGAATAAATCGCCGCTGCTTACCCACGTCCATGCGTGGTGCTACAGCGCCTAAGAGCAAATAACTAAGTAACAGCACGAAATTCATCACCAGCAGATAAAATGCGGCGCGCGAGCCGCTAATTCCTAAAACCTGCACCATCCACGGCCCCACCCATAAGGTTTGCAGCGCCAAAAATCCGCCTTGCCCCACAAACGCCGCGGGGCTAGTGGCAAACAACGCTTGGCGTTTAAACACCTGCAGCAAAGATATTTTTTTTGCGGTACGTGGTGGTCTCTCAGGCATGGTTTTAGGCAAAGTGCACCATAACGCAATCGCACAGAGCACAAACAACACTGCCGATACCGCAAAAACCATGCGCCAGCTAGTTTGGTCGGCCAAAAAACGCACCGGCATTGTGGCTGTGAGTGATCCGCTAATGCCCGCTACCAGCATCCAAGAGGTTAATCGCCCCTGTAATTCCGGAGGATACCAAAGCCGATAGGATGTGAGCGCGCCCATTAAACATGCCGAAACCCCCGCGCCAATAAGCGCACGGCCTAAAAATAAAATACCTAGCGTTTCGGCTACTGCAAACAGCCAACAGCCCAGCGCCGCGACCAACAGTAGGGCGGTTTCAACCCGCCGCGCCCCGTATTTATCCAACAAAACGCCCAACGGCAACTGCATGGCTGCAAACATCATCAAGTAAGCGGCGGTGAGTAAGCCTAACGCTTGCGGGCCTAAATTTAAGTCAGTCGATAAATCCTGCCCCAATACGGCGTTAACCGACCGCATCCCATAAGACATAAAGTAAGCCGCCGCGAACGCCGCAAACACCAGCGGCAAAGGGGGAGTCACAAACTGCGCTACTTGATCGGCGGCTGAATTAACTGCTGGCGGTGTAATATTCAAGGGAAAGCAGCTTTCGCACGAACTGGGAAGTCGCAATTATAGAACGCCCACACTGAATGTCACCACACAACGCCATCGCAGGCGAACACCCGGCACTACTGGCCACGCCAAAAGTTTTGGTGATTCAAATGCGCAGAAATTGCGCGATAAATGCGAAATATATGGTTCAACAACTTAAATTGCTACTGTTATCCAGCGCGGTGCTGCTAAGTGGTTGCATGTCCGTCATCGACGTGCAAGGCCACCGCGGTGCGCGTGGCCTCCTGCCTGAAAATTCGCTGCCCGCCTTTGCGCACGCGTTGAAGTTAGGTGTAAGCACCCTCGAACTGGATGTGGGCGTAACGCGTGACGGCGTAGTAGTGGTTCACCACGACCTTTATTTAAATCCTGAAATCACCCGAAATGCCGAAAAAAAGTGGCTGGAAACCCCCGTAAATAGGGCATCTTCAATCTATTCTCTGACTTACAAACAGCTTCAAGCCTATGATGTAGGGCGCTTAAAGCCGGGTACTGCCTATCAAAGACGCTACCCGGATCAGCAAGGGCTGGATGATGTAACAATTCCGCGGCTGGCTGATGTGCTGGAACTGGTTAAAAAATCGGGTAATCAGACGGTAACAATTAGCATAGAAACCAAAATATCGCCCCTAGATCCGCAGGCTACTTTGCCGCCAGAGCCGTTTGTTGATGCAATCCTAAAAGTATTAAGCGAGACAGGGATGCGCGCTCGGGTAGCGTTGCAAAGTTTTGATTGGCGCACCTTGCTCTACACCCAAAAAGTAGCGCCATACCTGCCCACCGTGTATCTGAGCGCACAACAGAAATTTTTTGATAACATCGCTACCAACACCACGACCGCCAACAGCAACGGCAATGCATCCCTTTGGACGGCCGGTTTTACGCTTGAAAAGCATAAAACCGTACCGGCCATGGTGCAGGCGGCGGGTGGCTGGGGCTGGTCACCTTACCATGGCAACGTAACGGCCGAAGCAGTTGCGCAAGCGCAATCATTCGGACTAAAAGTCGCGGTGTGGACGGTAAACGACGTGTATCAGATAGAGAAAATGCTGGATTTTGGCGTAGATGCCGTCATTAGCGATCGACCAGACGTCGCGTTGGAAGTGGTACGCAAACGCGGCTTGCGCGTGAAATGATGTTTTTAGTTTTAGCATTAGAAAAATATTGAGGATCTCGCGATTAAAAACAGCCAATTGCGCTGTTTGCCCCTAAATTGATCTGATAGCACGCATTTGGTGGGCGCACAGGTCGGCATTTATCCTTGCGCAACAGCCCAAAATTTGCGATAATCGAGGGCTTAGCTGATGATACTGGGTTAGCGAAGAAACCCGTCAAACAGCAATGTTTGGCACCCTTGCCTTACCACCGTGCGCATGGCGGAAGGCTTTTCACCCCGTAAGACGTTATTTTGACGGCACAACGGGTCAATCCACAAGGAGATAATATGCGCCATTACGAAATAGTTTTTATCGTGCATCCTGATCAAAGCGAGCAAGTGCCTGCGATGATCGAGCGTTACAAATCAATGGTTACTACCGGCGCCGGTAAAGTACACCGTTTAGAAGATTGGGGTCGTCGTCAGATGGCTTATCCAATCAACAAAATATTCAAAGCCCACTATGTGTGCATGAATATCGAAATCAACCAAACTACGTTGGATGAGTTAGAGCATGCATTTAAGTTTAACGATGCTGTGTTGCGTCATTTGACGGTGCAAAAAGATGCTGCTGATACAGCGCCTTCAGCCATGATGCGTGAAGAGCGTGCCAAGCCGGTTGATACAGACGTAAAAGTAGCAGCAAGCGCGCAGTAATTTTGCCGCAAGCTTAAAACCTTTGCGTAACGAGATAGTTTTTGCAGGAACCGTCGTTCAGTGCGATATTTTGCGTCACACACCAGCAGGAATACCAAGCATTAAGTTTAGCGTGCAACACGAATCAAAGCAGGCGATTCAGCTAAACAATGCGACAGTACAAATACCGGTAAATGTGGAAATTGAAATTATTGCACTCGACGAATTGGCGCAGCAAATGGTTGAAACCCAACCTGGTGCGCAGGTTATTGTTAAAGGCTTCTTGAACCGAAAGCATCAAAAAAGCAGCGTGAATATTCTTCACGCCACACAAATTAAATTTAGTTAGGAAATCATCATGCCTCGTCCCGCACCTCGCCGTGGTGGCAAGTTCGATAAGAACAAAAAAGACCAACGCAATCCAAATCGCGGTTTATTCCGCCGTAAAAAATTCTGTCGTTTCACCGCTGAAGGCATCAAAGAAGTCGATTACAAAGACATCGGCATTCTAAAAGACTTCGTCAATGAAAACGGCAAAATTATTCCTGCCCGTATCACTGGCACCAAAGCAAAATACCAGCGTCAGTTGGGTGTTGCTATCAAGCGCGCGCGTTTCCTAGCGTTGCTCCACTACACAGACTTGCACTAAGCGATAGGCCCAGGAGAACACTATGCAAATTATTTTGATGGAAAAAGTAGTAAACCTCGGTGCCCTAGGCGACGTCGTAACCGTTAAAAACGGCTACGCACGTAACTTTCTAATCCCGCAAGGCAAAGCAAAACGCGCAAACACAGCCAACAAAGCTGAATTTGAAGCCCGCAGAGCCGAGTTTGAAAAGAAAGCATTCGAAATTTTGGGTGCTGCAACTGCGCGCGCTGCAAAGCTCGAAGGCTACATGGTTCAAGTAACCCAAAAAGCCGGTGTAGATGGCCGCTTGTTCGGTTCTGTAACCAACAACGACATCGCCGAAGCGCTAAACGCCCAAGGCTTTGACGTGAAAAAAGCCGAAGTGATGTTGCCAAATGGTCCACTAAAAACCATCGGCGACTTCCCGCTAACACTCACGCTACACACAGACGTAAAAGCCACGATTACCGTTTCGGTACTAGGCGATCACGCTTAAAGTCTAACCACTGCAAAAGCCAGCAACATCGGCAAATGAAAAGCCGCTTATCGAGCAATTGATAAGCGGTTTTTTTATGGGTCGTTAACGCCTAAGATATTGAGTATTTTATTGCGGCACATGCCATGCGCGCCTGAGCCACACACAAAGTTGCTGCATTCTAGTTTCATAGCCAAGCGCCAGCGGTTTTTTTGGGTAGATGGGAAGTATCTCGTAGCCCAGCTCCCGCAGCCTTTTGCGGTAGCTGGGAGCGTGCCTGCAAACAGATAGTGCCCACTTGTAATTACCGCCCCTGCTACCGCAAAAAGCTGCGGGAGCACGGCTATGTAGCGGGCTGTACTCAAAATTGCCGTCGCATTTTTTTAGCGACCCGAGTGTAGCAACTCAACTCTGCGGCGGAACCGTTTCAAAGTTTACTCATACCTTGGGATTGGATGAACGCGTAGAGTTAGAGTTTGACTGCCAGATTTAGCATTATCGGCTATACACATACCCATCCACGCCTTCAGGATTGCCAAACTGTCCTTCTGCCTGCCAGCCGCGTGTTTTTAGCACCGTGAATTCATTGGTGTCTACAGTCCATAAATGGCTGTTGATGGCGGGGTTATAGAGCCGATAGAGGGGTACGGTGCCTGGTACGCCGTAACGGAGGAATAAACTGCCACTAATTTTTTCATCTGCAGCAAAGCCCACCACTTTTCGCAACGAGTCATATTCGTTGAAATCGGAGGTATAAAAGTGACGTCGCTGCGCGTTAAAATAGAGACGGTAGTAGGGTACCGCTGCTTGTCCGGCGCGGACAATATTTAGCGGGTTACCCGCCGCATCGGTGGCCCGGTAAAGAAAGTGGCTGATGCCTTCACCGCTGTAGGTTGCTGGAAAGGTCGTTGTGAGGTAATCATATTCATTCTTGTCGGTGGTGTAGAGATGACGGAGTAGGCTGGACACGAAGACGCGGTAACGTGGCGCCAGATCGGTCTCTGGGCTAACGACCGTAAACGGTGATCCGCTATTGTTCACTTTAAATAGTGCCGTGCGCGTGGCGCCGCCAACAGTCCCGGCGCGGACACGGAGGCAAATCTGCTGCGCGGGGGTGCTGATGCTAATCTGCTGCAGGACGCTGCTCCACGGCGCGCTGGCAAGGCAGCCAATGTTGTATTCGCCGCCGTCAATGCTCAGCGTGACGCTACCTGTGAACCCGCCAAGGCTCACCGCACTGGACAGCACGAGGGTGTCGAGTGCGCTAGCAAGTACCGGCGGAAACACCAATCCGTAGTTTGGGTTAGCTGTATACCGCACCGTGCGTAAGCGGCCCCTTTCAGCTAGGAGTAAATTGCTAAGGCGATCAAAATAAATTCCAAAAGGATTGGCGTTGTCGAGCCCTGTCACAAGGTATAAGCTAATTTGACCAGTGTGAATATTAATGCGCCGGATCAGACCGTTATCGAGCACATAAAGTTGGCCAAATAGATCAAATGCTAGGTCGCGCAGGGCCGTAAACTGGGCATTTACAGCACTTCCGCCATCGCCAGCGAGGCCTAAAATACCAGTGCCAGCAAAGGCCACCACGATGCCACTGCGGTTAATGCAGCGAATGCGGTAATTGCCAGCATCGAGTAAAAACAAATTGCCTTGCAGGTCAAAGCGAATCGCGGTGATGTTGTTAAACCGCGCGTTGAGCGCGACGCCATTATCGCCGGTGCTCCCCGCCGTTTGGCTGCCCGCAAAGAGACTGAGTACGCCAGTAGCCAAGTGCAAGCGCATGATGCGATTGCCACCATCTATAAAGTAAAGGTAGCCTAAGCGATCGAGCGCTAAACCACGGGGTGCACTAAGCAGCGCCGTAGTGCCTAAAATATTGTCGCTCGTTAACGCGCCGCCACCCACCAGCGTGGTGACAATTAGGGTGCCAAAGGCGATACGGCGGATGCGATTATTGCCAGTATCAACCAGATATAAATTGCCATCCGCATCAAAAATAAGACTCGTTGGGTTATTAAATTGCGCTAAAGACGCAATGCCACCGTCGCCACTAAACCCGACGATGCCGGTGCCACCAACGGTGAAAAGCTGTCCCGTCAATGCCGATATTGCGTAAATTAGCCCGTTGGTATTGCTAAAGTAGGTATTGCCTTCGCGATCTTGCGTCACGCTGCTGGTATCAAGGGGCACACCGGTAGGGGCAACATTATTTATTACGCCGCCACCCAGCAGCCCATTGCCTGCTACGGTACTCACTAGTTGCGGGGCAGTGGGTGGATTGCTGGCAGGCGGCGCGGCTACTGCAGCAGTTACATTCAGTGTGACGATGTCTGCGCTAGTGATAGCGCCACTTCTGACGCGCAGCGCATTACCATTGACAACTACGCTGCCAGCAATGCAGTTGATAATCGATTCGCCATTACTATTCGAGAGCGTGCCCTCGCTGCAGGTAGCGCGGTTAGCAATGTCGGTAGATGCTGTGGCCCGTTGATTGGGCACTGGTAAATCGGCGAGATCCAACAAGCGCGCGGTAATCGGCGGTGTCGCTTGGCCAGAAGCTGCGCTGATGATGCGATTGTCGGTGGTGGGCGAGGTTACACTCACCCGCGCCACCGGCGTCGGTGGGAAGGCAGGAGACGCCCGTACTAGCCAAGTTTTATTGCTTGCGGAGATCGATGCACCGGTATTGGTGTGGCCGCCCGGAATGAATAAATCGCCATTTTGTAATTGCACAATCTCTTCCAAGCCCGAGGTTGATCCATCGTGCTGCAAGTCAAAGCTGCCCACGCGCGCCCAGGTGAGGCTGGCAAGTGAGAAGCTATCAAGCGTTAAAATTGAGCTACCCGCCGCTGAGCGAGGATCGATTTTGCTAATCGCCCAAACGCTGCTGCCTTGCGCAAATAAACGAATCAGGTTGGCGAGCGGCGGCGCACTGTTGGTTTCACTAAAACTCATTGTTTGAGGGTCAAAAATACTGGTCTTTAAGTTTGACTGCCCCAAGACGCTTGGTGCTCCAGTGCGATAATCCCGGCGTTGGCCGCCGGTGAATAAAATGCGACCATCTGCTAGTTTAAGTAACGCAATATCTTTTAGCGGCGTGGTACCCGCTTCGCTTGAGAATGCGGGCGGCAAAGCTGTGAGCACGTTGGTGGCGATGTCATACAAAAAGGCTGGTGTGGCACGCCCCACATTTGGGCTGGTGCTGCTAGAGTCTGACAAAGTGCTATCGCCCGCTAATAGGAGTTTGCCTAGTGATACTTCCACTACAGCGTTACCCGCGCGCTGAAATTCTAAGCTAGAGCCGAGCGTTGTCCAACTATTAGTCACCGGGTTGTAGATTTCGGCTGCGCCTCCACCATAACCGGCGCCGGCACCATAAAATAGCGCACGACCATCCATTAATAGAACTGCTCTACGATAATACCGTGCGGCCTTTGAATCGGGTGCCTGCGTAAAACTATTGTTTGCTGGGTTGTAGATCGCGCTCGACTGGAGCGACACAATCCCGCCTTCGCCGCCATTAAACAGTACCCGGCCATCACTCAAACGCACGCTCGCCCTTCCGCGACCCGCGCCAGGGATCGTCGCGCCATTGGTATAGGCATTGGCTACGGGGTCAAAAATAAGGCTGGTCAAAGTCTGTGGCAGCGGACTGCCTCCGCTGATAAACCCCCCAACAATCAAAACCTGCCCGTTTGCGAGCAGGGTAGTTGACGCATCCGCCCTTGGTCCTGGCAGGTTAGGGCCTGCGATAAAGTCTGCATGGGCTACTGTACTTGCTAATAAACTGAGCACTGCGAACGCAGCGCCAGCAAAAACACGAAGAGAAGTGGCTAACATGGGGTATCCTTTGTTTAAAATCGGCGAAGACACTGATGTGCGTTATCCTTAATTAGTAATAGCGAGAAATCGCAGAAAATTGGCTCACTTTTTCGAAAATATATTTCTCCCTCCCTAATTTGGAAAAACTCATTCAAAGCCTGTACCAGGAACTTCACCAATTAGCAGCGCGGCAGATGTACCGTGAGCGAGGCGATCACACCCTCTCTGCTACTGGTTTAGTGCACGAGGCCTATCTAAAACTTTCCCACAGCGATGTGACGTGGGAAAGTGATGCGCACTTCTTAAATATTGCCGCCCGCACCATGCGCCAAGTGCTCGTTGATCATGCGCACGCGCAACGAGCTGAAAAGCGTGGAGGCGATTGGCTCCGGCTGACCTTAACAACAGCGTTGTCAGAAATTGACAATCAACACACAGGCGCCGAAAATCCCGTTGATGTCGTCGCTTTGGATGATTTACTCACTAAACTCGAAGCGGTGGATGCCCGCCAAGCCAAGCTCGTTGAATTGCGTTTTTTTGCAGGGCTTTCCATTGAAGAAACTGCTGAAGCCATGCAGTTATCGCCAGCCACCGTAAAACGGGAGTGGCGTTCCGCGCGTTTATTTTTAAAGCGCGCGTTAGCGCCATGACAACCCCTAATTTAGCCCTTTGGCTACGCGCCAAACCGATTATTGATGCCGCCCTTGACGTATCTTTTGACGCCCGTGATGCATTTTGCGTAGCGCAATGTGACGGTGATGAAGCGCTACTTGTAGAAGTTCGTGCCTATCTGGCGCAAGACAGTGACGCAACCGTTGACACCGTAACTGATACACTTTTGGCGCTGGAAAACCGCCTGAAGACGCCCTATTATAGGGCGTCTCCGGCACTATCGGGAACGCGTATTAGCGCCTATTTGCTTGGTCAGGAGCTGGGGCGCGGCGGCATGAGTGTGGTGTTTGCAGCCAGTCGCGTCGATGGGGCGTATGAGCAAACTGTTGCCATTAAACTGATGCACGCCAGCTTCGATTCTAATAGTGCCGCCAAGCTCGCGCGCGAACGGCAGCTGCTGGCAAGCTTAAATCATCCCAATATCGCGCGCTTGCTAGATGGTGGCGTGACAGACGACGGCATTTCGTATTTGGTGATGGAGCAAGTGCACGGTGTGCGTTTAGATGAATTTGCCCGCAGTTTAACCCTAGTTGAAAAAATTAAGCTGGCTTTGCCGTTGCTTGGCGCCGTACAACATGCCCATCAACAGCTAGTCGTGCACCGCGATATTAAGCCCAGCAACGTGTTGGTCACCGCCGAGGGCGTGCCAAAACTGCTGGATTTTGGTATTTCGCGGTTAATTGAGCCAGATATTGAACTTGGTGGCCAATACACCCAAACAGCCCAGCCGATGTTTACGCCGCGCTACGCCAGCCCCGAGCAGCTGAGCGGTGAAACTAGCGGCGTGGCCACGGATGTTTACAGTTTAGGTGTCATGCTGTTTGAAGTAGTAACAGGCAAAAGCCCCTTTGACGCCTTAAACACCAAGGGTAATACACAAAGCAGTTTATCGGTGATTCGAACTTTGCTTCAAACCACGCCGCGATTGGCCAGTGCGCTGGCGCCAGCAGAGGTAGCGCCAGCCCTAAAAGGCGATTTAGACGCCGTGTTTGCCAAAGCCTTAGCACGGGATCCGCGCGCCCGATATCCGTCCGTTGCCGATTTTAGTGCTGATCTGAAGCGCTGGCTTACCGGCGTTCCGGTTGAAGCGCGCACCCAAACACCGCTGGTGCGCGGCTGGATGTTTGTTAAGCGGCATCAAACAGTGAGCGCGCTGGTGGCAGCGCTGGTTGTGAGCCTGTGCGCGGGTGCAGGCATTGCGACTTGGAAGTCGGTGCAAGAATCGCGTGCCCGCACCTTGGCTGAGGAGCGTAACCGCGAACTGCGCCAGTTGGCCGGAAAAGTGTTGTTTGATTATTTTGACCAAGCCGCAGCGCTACCTGGGTCTATCGGACTCCAAGAAAAAATAGCTGCCGATTCGCTCATCTATTTAAATCTACTTGAGGCAAGCGCAAACGACGATCCGGCCTTGCTGCGCGATCTAGCTGCAGGCTATGAGCGCTTGGGCACGGTTTATGGGTCGCTATTTCGTGCATCGAAAGCAAAACCGCAAGAAGCGGTAGATAATCTGCAACGCGCTGTGCGCTTGCGAGAAAAATTAGCCATCCGTTTTCCCGATAGCGTGATTGATTCTGAAGGGCTTTCAGCCGCACTCGGCGCGCGTGCCGACTATGAAATGAGCTATGGCAAGGCAGACACTGCTGCGCAGTTGATTGACCGCGCGCTAGCGCTGCCCCAGCAGGTAGTTAGCAACAAAAGCAGCGCCCTGCAAATGCAGCAATCAAGTTTTGCCGCGCACAATCGCTTAAAGTTGGTGCGGATGCGGGCGATGACAGAGAGTTGTGCAGGCATGAATTCTCGTCGAAATTCTCCTGCGGCGCGCGCTATTTATGCGCAGCACCAGACGTTTTTAGAAACCTATCAACGCGCGTTTGTCGAGGATGAACAAGCGCAGACAAATTGGCTCGGTGGCGTCTTTGAACAGGCGACCACTGCCACTTGCGTAGGGCAATTCGCCGCGGCACTGACCCTGCTGCAGCAGACCCGCGACGGTTACGCCAATTTGGCGACAAAAAGTGCAACGCCTAATCCGTCGCTAGCCCAAGTTGCGATGATGGAAATTGAAATTGCTACAAATAAGTATGAGCAAGGTGATATCGTCGCTGCGGCATGGCATGCCCAAAAGGGTCTACAGCAGCTACTGGCTTTACCCGAATACCGTGAAATGACAGCGGCAAGTGACACCGGGCTTGCCGTGAGGCGGTTGGTAGCAGAAGTTAAAGCCGGACGCTACTTGGCCGAATCATCTGACCCTGCGCAGACTGCTTTGGCGCTTCCGGTGTTGGATTCAGCGCTAAAAATTGCCGACGAAATGCTGAAAACGGCGCCCCAAAATAGCTTTGTTTTTGTGCTCGGGGTAAGCACAGAAAGTCGTGCCAACCTGCTCCGCTACCAGCTGCAGCACAAGCGCGGCGCTGGTGGCGAGGGCAGGGCGAGCGAAGCGCGAACCCGCGATGAGCAACGTGCGCTACTGGCGCGCGTGCGCGCTAGCACCCAGATTGCACCTGCAAGCCGAGCGCGCGTACTCGCGTCGTTTTACGTGGCGCTTGCAGAAATGGAAGTGCCCGAAACTGCATGTGCCGCAATCCAATCGGCATTTGAAACTATATTGCCTGCATTGGCTATCACTTCGAACGATTATTCGGCAAACGCAAACGTACTGCGACTGGCCTTGCGTACGGAAGCGATAGGGTTAGCGCATTGCGTAGATCCGGCAATTAAAACCCAATTGAAAGCCGCGTTGGCGATGCTGCAAGGAATCGCTCCCGACAATAAACTCAACAGCACGTTTTCGCAAATGGCTAGCATCCGTTAGCGCAAGGTAGTTGCTGTAAACGCGGGCCGTTTGAATATGTCGCACACCGATGCATCACTTCACAAAACGGATCACTTCAAAAATAGTATGAAAAATCAAGTAAGCAAATATTTTTGCAGCCGACGCCGACTATGCCTTTTTTCGCGATGCGTTGGTTGAAGCGGCGGGGCGGTTTGGGTTAGCGGTTCATGGGCATGTTTGGATGACGAACCACATTCACCTTTTAGCAAGCCCATTGTATGCGGATAGCATTAGCAAAACATTGCAGTCGGTTGGAAGGCGTATTATCAAAGCGAGTTTGAAGACACCAAGCAAGGCATGGCCGCCGCTTATGCAACAGGCGACTACACCCTGCAAGCCATTGCGGATGCATTTGGCGTACATTATTCAACGGTAAGCAGGGCTGTAAATGACAAGTAAATGCTATATTGCAAGACTTGACCCCAGCTTGTTACTGTTTTTTTGAGAATGGCTTCTTTGCGTTCGGGTGAATATCGTTTCATGGTTTTCTTAGCTCCGCCCCCTTGCTGGATTAGGCTGATTTAAATGATGCGACATCTATCCTGACATAGGGGGAGGGCAAACATTTACTCGTTAAAGACAAATGAGCTGGTGTACACGGTGGCGGTAAATCTTGATGCGGCGAATAATACGGAAGACGCATGTCCAGCCTGCGGTCGTAT
>JANNXI010000152.1:0-2022 GCA_031409495.1 Betaproteobacteria bacterium | reverse complement strand
GCACAACAACCGCGTCGGCTTTAGATTTTTTCATCGGTTGCATCTCGCGCTGGCGGACGGCGGCGGCATCGCGCCAGCGCTGCATGAGTGCTTCAAATTCACGTTCATTGGCGAATCGCTTCAACACCTTTTGCGGTGCACCTAAGTCAGTTGCGGCAAAACTAGTTTGCGCACCAAACACTAGGGAGACGACAGAAATCAACAAGAAGCTACGAGCAGCAGTAAAATAAACCATAAACCCTCCAAAGCAGTTGGCGACAATTGCCGAAGAGGTTCGGCATACAGCTTTAATCGCGGCGGCTTGAAAAACGGGTTAAATTACTTGAAAATTATTTTTATGATAAAAAAATAGGCTGAAAATGCCCTATTTTAGGGAATCTTCAGCCTATATTGCACTATCTAATATTCCTAGTCCGGCAAAAACGCTGGCGCTACCAACGCTGCAGCCACCAGCACGCATTGCCGCGTGATGTTGTAAAACGCCAGCGGACTGGCTTCGGCATCCATGATGCCGAGCACGGTGGAGACATCACCTTCAAAATTAAATAATGGCAGGCAGGCTTCCGACTTTACCGCGTCGTCGCACACATAAAACCCGCCACCCTGCGCTGTATAGGCCGCGACGTCATCAATAACTGTAGCGTGGCCGCTTAAGCCAACTGTGGAATTGGTACTGCCTTTGGCAAAATCTGCGGTGAGCGGAAACTCAGCTCGGCTGGGCCGGCCGAGATAAGCTAATTTAACCAGCGCACGTTGCGCTTTGGCGCCGCGCGCTTGATATACGCCAAACCAATCAGACCCTATTAGATCCATTACGCGGGTGACTAATTGGCGCAGCAGTAACAGCCGGCGCACTGTGGCGCTGGTGGGTTCGCCCAATCGCGCGGTGAGGTTATACGGCGTCGGCGATAATTCTTCAATTAGACTGCAGGTTCCGTCTTCGGACAGCATTGGCACGGGGTAGTTATAAAGCGCGTCCGGTGCCACTTCTTCGGGCAATTCGCCTACGGCATCGAGCAGATCAAACAACGCGGCTTCGATTTGCGCGCTGTGTTCATGCAAGTGGGGCAAATTTGCAGCAAGTAAATACTGCGCAATACGTTTTTGACTTTGGGTTTGTTCTGTTGCCATGATGTGCGCCAAATAGACAATAAGGCCGCAAATATAGCACCATCAAACGATACTGCAAAACTTTAACTGAACAATTTAGGCAGCAATGCGTTTTGCCGTAATCACCATTGGCTCTAGCGCGACAGTTTGCGTCGCTGGTGTCAAACGCTTTGCAGTGATTTCGATTGTGGCCAACTGAATGGTTTGCAGGCGCTGTGCGGTAATTACGATCGGCTCCATGATCTGATTAATTTCTGGGGCGGCACTTTTGCCCTCTAGCAAAATTGCGACGCTCAATACCGCACAAGCAAAAAGGCTGGTTGTCATTGCGGCGTTGTTTAGTGTGTTCATGATGTTCTCCGTAAGATTTAAGTTGGGTTCATTTGCTGCAGTGAAGTCATTGTGCGTGGCAGCTCGCAACGGTGAAACCCCATTGCGACGAAATGCAAAAAAGTGGGCTTGAACTGCGCTTTTAGTGCGGGAAGCGGCTTTCAACTCCCTCGCTACGGCCGCGTTACGTAGCCAAAAACCCACCAATATGGGACAATTTGGCTATGACAATCGAACCTACCTCGCTCACCCATGCCTCTTTTTACAAGTTTGTAAATCTGAACGACCCGCCCGCTACGGTGGCGGCTTTGCAGCTAATTTGCGATGCCGTGAATGCTGGGGCACCTGAGAGTGCGACTGACACACTTAAGGGCATCATTTGGGTAGCGCAAGAAGGCCTAAACGGCATGTTGGCGGCATCATTGGCGCGGCTTGACGCATTTGAGACCGCGTTAAAAACCAACATCTCATTTGCGGGTGCGTTTAATGACGTGCAGTTTAAGCACAGCAGCTGCACCACCAAGCCATTTTGGAAGCTAAAAATCAGGCTAAAGCCTGAAGTGCTGCCACTGGGCATCGAGA
>JANNXI010000151.1:0-10110 GCA_031409495.1 Betaproteobacteria bacterium | reverse complement strand
TCCGATTCCGCTCCCTCCGGTTGTAGTGACCGCCCAAAGAATTTATGATGGTGCGGCTCACGCAGCTTGGAACGCGATGCAAAATCAAATGATGTTGGATCAAATGGCGGCGGATGCGGCGTTTTTGGCGCAACAGCAGCAGACGGATAACAATCCAATTCCGCAAAGCAATTGGGATGGAGTAATAATGGCCAGCAACGGGGAGGATGTAAATTATGATGTAACTGCAGCACGGGTTGCAGCTCAAAATGGCATTGCTCGTACTAGATGGTTTTCATTCTGTCAGCCGGGTTCGTGTGTGCGATGGTATGTTAATTCGCCAACCAGCGTTACTGAATGTTCTTCAACAGGCGGTTTATGTAAATAAGCAAAGCCCCCAATATCCTAGGAATAACTGGGTACGCTCAAAATCAGTTTAAGCGCTGGTGTACAGCGTGCTCTAACCGGAATAAAAATTTGCGCCCGATAAATTTTTTGGATGTGAGGGGCAGTACTTACTAAAGTCGTTTCAGGAAAAATATAATGATGCTTATTCCTGTAAATTGATTTGACGGTAATACGGTAAATGTTAAGAAGAAATTATTGATGAAAAACACAAATTCAAAGGCTTATTGGCTGTTTGGGTCGGCGGCGATATTGATTGTTTTCATGGCACTTCTAGTTGGAAATCTGCCTATTCTCTCGGCACTAACCGCTCAAATTAAGCTAGCCATTTTTGGTACGGATACTCACGATGCGCGGATTCGATCCCCCGCAGGGCTTAGCAAAGGAGCGGATGCGCCCATAAAAACTACTGACAACGGATATACAAGTGCAATTCTAGCTGTCGACGCGAGAAGTGTTTCTAATACATTGCCAGCCCTCAAAGATCGCTACCCTTTGCCCCACCAACACCCAATCGATAAACTTGTTGGCATGGAGATTTATCAGTTGGAAGAGACGCATCTTAAAAGGATAAGAGCGCTGTTTGACCATCAAAAATTAGGCGACGCCTATCGTAGTCTCCTGCATAGCACTCAGTCAGGGGATGCAGATGCCCTATGGGAGCTATCCCGCATCCTAGTATTGTGCGACGCGCCAGGATGGCGTGGAGGGCAAGACGCGCCCAGACTCAACCAATGCAAAGATGTACCAGAAAATAGCCAAGCTGAATCATTACGTTTGCTGGCACTTTCAGCTAGAGAGGGTAATCTACAAGCCAGACGCAGCATGCTTTATTTTAGCGCTGAACCAGCGGGTTATTCCGTTTTTCTCGCTGCAGATCCTGTATTGAATGGATTGGTGCAACAAGAAATTTTAGCAAGCTTACAATTTTTCACTTCCATTCCCGCGGGCGGCTATCTGCAGCGGGGATACAGCATTTATTCTGACGGTGTTGTTCCGGTAAATACTGACTTAGCCGCCGCTTACAGTATTGCTGCCTACACGTTGCAGGCTTCACGGTTTCCCAACGCCGAGAGCACTGCGCATATAGGGGGTATCAATGCGGCTATTTTTAACGCACTGCGTGAACCTCAACGTTTAAATGCCCTTGCAAAGGCTGCCGAAATTCTAAAAATATGCTGCGACGGAATACCGCCAGCAACAACTTTTCCAAAATCTACTAAACCTTAGCGGTAAGTTTACTTGCATTCAGATAGCGAGCTTGTGATGCATGGCTGAACTCTGACTAGAAATGCCTTATAAAAAGGCATCTTCAGCTATTTTCAAAGTTCTAAAACTGCGCCGTAACACTACTCTCATCCGCAAATCTAGCCAATTCCACCACAGGCATCGGCTTCCAGCCTTTTTGCTGATGCTCAGCCACAACCGTGGTAAACACCCCGCCACGTACCCAAAACTTTGCAGTCACCCGCGCAAAGCGCGGGGCGATGGCGGCTACGATGTCGTCTAGCACTTCGTTGGTGACGGCTTCGTGGAACTTACCTTCGTTTCTGAAGCTCCAAATATAGAGTTTTAGGCTTTTTAGCTCTACGCACGCTTGATTTGGGATGTAGTCCAAATATAGGGTGGCGAAGTCGGGTTGGCCGGTTTTGGGGCAGAGGCAGGTAAATTCCGGGATTTGCATGTGGATATGGAAATCTCGATTTGGCTGCGGATTGGGGAAAGTTTCTAGTTCTTTTGTGGGGGCGGCCGTTGGGGCTGAGCCCAAGGCTGTTAAATGTGCGGCCATTTCTGGTTTTGTGTTTGTTTTCAATGGCTTAGCGGCTACTTTTGGTGCTGCGGGTACTTTTGGTTTGATGACCATGCTGATATGTGTCCGAGATAAAAAAATTATTGAGAAATTATTATTGAAATTGCGTCAGAAGGTGACGCTATAGAACACGCAAAATGGTGTGTTGTGGACGCGCATCGGGTAAAATCTAATTTTAAAGTAATCAACCCGCCTGCTGGCGGGTTTTTATCTAAGTAGCGCGTAAAAAGTTTGGTCTTGCGGCAATTTATGCGTGCTTTATTTCATTAGATTTAAGCGTGAAGCAGTATCGGCGTTTGCGTCCAAGAAGGGTTTCAAGTTGCGTCTTACACATATTAAATTAGCGGGCTTCAAGTCATTTGTTGATCCGACAAGCATCGCGGTGCCGGGTCAGTTAGTTGGCGTGGTCGGGCCAAACGGCTGCGGTAAATCTAACGTGATTGACGCCGTGCGTTGGGTACTGGGTGAAAGTTCAGCCAAAAATTTGCGCGGCGAAAAAATGGAAGACGTTATTTTTAACGGCTCATCTCTGCGCAAACCTGCGGGGCGCGCAGCGGTTGAATTGGTGTTTGATAATAGCTTGCAGCGCGTTGGTGGCCAATGGGGTCAATACGCGGAGATTAGCGTAAAACGGGCGTTAGCACGTGATGGCACATCGGACTATTTTATCAACGGCCAGCATGTGCGCCGCCGTGATATTGGCGATATTTTTTTAGGTACGGGCTTAGGGCCTAGAGCCTACGCCATTATTGAGCAGGGCATGATCTCGCGGGTTATTACGTCAAAGCCCGAAGAATTACGCGCGTTTTTAGAAGAAGTGGCCGGTGTTTCAAAGTATCGTGAACGTCGTAAAGAAACCGAAGCGCGCTTGGAAGATAGCCGCGAAAATTTAAGTCGCGTGGATGATATTCGCGTGGAATTAGGTAAACAAATTGATAAGCTTACCGAGCAGGCGCGGGTGGCCGCGCAATACAATGCGTTTCAAAAAGAATTAGCGATTACGCAAAATTTATTAGCCTTCACGCGCCAGCGCGAAGCCCTCGCATCGCAGCAGCGCTACGCCGCAGAAATTGCAAAAGCCGAAACTGCATTTGAGGGCGAAACCGCGCGCCTGCGTGAGATTGAAGCTGAGCTTGATAGCCTGCGCCAAGAACATTACGCTGAAACCGATCAATTATCGGACGCGCAAGCAGGCTTGTTTGAAGCCAACACCAAAGTGGTGCAGCTAGAGCAAGAAATCAATTATTTGGGCGAAAATCGTCGCCGCTTAACGGCACAAATTGCGGCTATTGCCATGCAATTGACCGATGCCGAAGCTAACCGTGAAGCTAATGCCACTGAGCTTGAGCGTTGGCATGGCGAGTTAGCGCGCGGCATGGATAAAATGATTTTAGCGCGTGAGCAAGTGGAAGCTGCGCGTGAGCAAGTGCCGAGCTTTGAAGCGGCGATGCGCGAGGCCATTACCGCTGTGCGCTTAAGTGAAAACCAAGTGCGCGAAGCCGAGCAAGGTCAAGCCTTGCAAGAAGCGCGTGAATCTAACGCGCTCAGAGTCATGTCGCAATTAGAGTTGCGTAAAAATCGGCTAACGCAAGAAAATATGGGTATCGCTGTGCCCGAACCACATGCATTAGGCGAAGTGGAAGAAGAACGCGCGATGGTGCAAGAAGGTATTTTGCAAAACGAAGAAAAGCTGGCTGAAGCTGAGGCCGCAACTGCAGAAGCTGAAAATGGCCGCCGCCAGTGCCAGCAGCAAATTGGCGACGCTACCCGTGAATTGGCGCGTATTGAAGCATCATTATTAGCGCTACAAAATCAGCAAGCGCGGATGGATAACAACAGCAAATTAGCGATGTGGTTTGCGAAACATGGGCTAGAAAAATCCCCTCGGTTATGGCAGAGCTTGAAAATCGCCAGTGGCTGGGAAGACGCGCTAGAAGCGGCTTTAGGCCTTAAGCTCAATGCTATTCACGCCCGTGATGCCGCGCATTTGCATGAGCTAGTTGCTGATGCGCCGCCGGGCAGTGTGTCGCTTTATGTTGGCACTAGCGCAGGTAATCATGCGCCTGTAGCGGGTGGTAATTTGCAATCGCTAGGAAGTATTGTTACTGCAGCTGACGAAGCGGCATTGCCCTTCGTGCGTGATACGCTGGCCAACGTATTTATGTTGGACGACGAATCGCAAGCTGCGCAGCAGATGCAAACCTTGCCGCAGGGCGCGTGTTTGGTGACTAAAACCGGTCATGTTTATTCTAGCCACGGTTTAGTGCTGCATGGTCCACAATCAGAATTGCATGGCGTGTTGCAACGGCAGCGTGAAATTGAAGCGCTAAAGGAAGAATTGCCGTTAAAAGTAGAGGCGCGGCATGACGTAGAAAGCCGACTGAAGGCCTTTGAGCAAGCCTTAAGCGCTACGCAAGAAGATATTCGCTTAACGCGCGCGCAAATCCAAGACGCAAAAAATAAAGAACATCAACTGGCAATGCAAGCGTTGAAATTGCAGCAAGCACTAGAGCAAGCGCAAGGCCGCCGCAACGCGATTCGCGAAGAATTAAAGCTCTTAGAACTTGATGAAGAACGCGAACGCACCGAGATGATGGAAGCGCAAGCCGCCTTGGAAGAGGGCGGTTCGCGCATCGCCGATATTACCGATGCCTTAATGGTGCTAGAAGACAAGCAGCAAGAAGCCGAACGCGCTGTGCAAGAAGCGCGGGAGCGCATCAACGGTGCTGAACGCGCCGCACAGGAAGCAAATTACTTTGAGCGTACTTGCCACGATAAAATTAAGAACTTTACCGAGCAAACAGCGTCCTTAGCGACGCGTGTGACAGCGTTGGCAGGCAGTGAAACCGCGATGGCGGGCGAACTTGCCAATATGCAGGAATCAGACATTTCTGAGCGCTTACAAGAAGCGTTGAGCTTGCGCGAAACCCGTGAAGACGCCCTAAAACAGGCGCGTTCAGCGATGGATGCCGCTACCGGACGACTGCGAGAGTTAGATGAAGCCAAGAGCCAAATTGCGCACAGCTTAGAGCCGTTGCGCACGCGCATGACTGAAATTCGCATGAAGGAACAAGAAGCGCGATTGAACGAGCAAGCGCTGTCGGAAGCCTTGGCTGCAGCTGAAGCTAACTTAGAAGAGTTAGCCGAAATGGTCGAGAAAAAAACCCGATCAAGCGCCTACAGCAGCGAAATTACCCGTTTAACGCAGGCCATTGCCGAGCTGGGTGCAGTTAACTTAGCAGCGTTGCAAGAGCTAGAAGAATCCAGTGTGCGTAAGGAATTTTTAGATGCGCAATCGGCTGATTTGGCCGAAGCGATCAACACGCTTGAAAACGCGATTAAGCGGATTGACCGTGAAACCCGCGAGCTGTTACAAAATACGTTCGACGCGGTAAATAAAAACTTTACCGAGCTGTTCCCGGCGCTGTTCGGCGGCGGTAACGCCTACTTAAAGCTCACGGGCGACGAAATTTTGGACGCCGGTGTGCAGGTGTTTGCGCAACCTCCCGGTAAGAGGAATCAGTCGATTCAGTTGCTTTCTGGTGGAGAAAAAGCGCTCACGGCGCTGTCACTGGTATTCTCCTTGTTTAGGCTAAATCCCGCGCCGTTTTGCTTGCTGGACGAGGTGGATGCGCCGCTGGATGATTCGAACACCGATCGCTTTTGTGCGATGGTTAAAAAGATGTCGGAATCAACCCAGTTTATGTTCATCACCCACAATAAAGTAACGATGGAAATGGCGGAGCAATTGGTGGGTGTGACGATGAATGAGCCAGGAGTGTCCCGCGTGGTGGCGGTAGATATTGAAGCGGCACGTGGCTTTGTGGGTGCTACAGCACAGGCGGCGTAGTTGAAGTGTTTGCAAGATAAATAGTGCATTAATAAAAAGCGGGGTAAGCGATGATCGGCGATTTTCAAATTGCACTAATTGGTATCGTAATAACCGTCATCGTTGTTGTGTTTGGCTATAACCGGTGGCAAGAAAGCAAACACCGCCGTACGGTTGAACGCGCGTTTTCAGAAGATCGTCCTGATGTATTGTTTGAGACATCGCCCGCGCCAGCGCCGCACATTGCCCGTAAAGAGCCTGAATTAGGGAATCTTGAAGGTGTGGATGCGGCCGAAGATGTGGTGGCGCAAACTTTACCGCGCGCAGCACCCCAAGTCAAAGTGGCAGGCACATTCGCGGCGTCGCCGGTCGCGCAACGGATGACTATTGACAGCATCAATACCCAAATTGATACCCTCGTACTGGTGCACGTGCAGCACGACTTACGCTATGCAGATTGGCATGATTTGGTGCAAGGCTGTAAATCGATAAGCCGCAACATCCGTTGGGAAGGTTTTAATCCGGGTCAAGATAACGAGCAAAGCAGTGGACCAGCCACTGGAACTTGGGAGCCGTTGTGGGCAAACACCGATAGTAGCTATCAAACCTTGCGTGGCGGTTTGCAATTAGCGGATCGAAGCGGCGCAACAGATGCCGTGACGATTGCAAAATTTTCGCAAGTTGTTGCGACGTTTGCTAATCAGCTTGAAGGCCAAATTCAAAAAGAAGACAACGCCGCAGCGGCAGAACGCGCGGCCGCCCTTGATGCGCTATGCGCGCAAACTGATGTGGAAATTGCCTTAAATGTAACGGTAGCTTCAACTGAAAAAGTTTCTGGTATTGCACCTACAAAGCTGCGCGGATTATTGCAGGCACGCGGAATGCAAACTAATGATAAAGGCGAATTTACGCAGCGTGATGCCACGGGCCAAGTGGTATTTTCTGTCCGTAATCGCGACGCTGAAGCAGCCACCGGCATCGATCGTGAAACGCTGAACTTGCAAGGCATCAGCCTAGTGCTTGATGTGCCGTGCACGCAAAATCCAGTGGTGGCATTCAATGACATGGCAGCGGTTGCGCAAGCCCTAGCGGCGGCCTTAAACGGGCAAGTTGTTGACGATAACAATAGACCACTGAGCTTCAAGAGCTGTGAGCAGATCGCCCAAAGTGTCGCTGATATCGCAGCGCAGCTTCAGGCACGCGGCTTTGCAGCGGGCAGCCCTGTTGCCAAACGCTTGTTTTCTTAACTAGAAGCCGCCATGATGGTTCATGCCGATGTGGCGCCTGAAGCTAGGTTTCTAGCGCTTAAACAAGAGCTCGCCATGCACCTAGTGGCCTACCACGTTCGCGATGCGCCGGTGATTTCGGACGCCCAGTACGATGTGCTCTACGCGCAATTATTAGACTTCGAGGCAGCGCACCCCGAGTGGATAACACCGGATTCGCCCTCACAGCGGGTGGGTGCCGCACCGCTGGATGGCTTTGCACAAATTACCCACCGCACGCCGATGTTGTCCCTTAATAATGCGTTTAGCGTAGACGATTTAAGCGCATTTGACCGACGCTGTCGCGAAGGCACAAATTTGGCAGCCGACGACGCGGCGCTAGAGTATGCCTGCGAGCCTAAGTTTGATGGCCTAGCGGTTACCCTAACCTATGAGAACGGCGTTTTAACCCAAGGTGCTACGCGCGGCGACGGCGAATTTGGCGAAGATGTGACCGCTAATTTGCGCACGATTCGTTCGATTCCGCTAAAGCTGATGCCGCTAAACGTCATCGGTGCGAGTTTAGGCACGAGCAGCCCACCCACATTGCTCGAAGTGCGCGGAGAAGTATTGATGATGCGCCGCGACTTTGATCGCCTCAACGAGACGCAGGCTGCTAAAGGCGACAAAGTGTTCGTTAATCCCCGTAATGCTGCTGCAGGTAGTTTGCGGCAACTTGATTCACGGTTAACCGCCCAGCGGCGATTAAGCTTTTTTTGTTACGGCATGGGCCGCATCGAATGGCCGCCGGGTATAGATGCGCCGTTGTTCGCGACCCATGCGCAAAACATTGATTTTTTAGCGCAACTTGGTTTGCCCGTATCTGCCGAGCGCCGCGTAGTACAAGGTGCTATCGGCTTAGCGCAGTTTTATGAAGCCATTGGGGTTAAGCGGGCGCAATTGCCTTTTGATATTGATGGCGTGGTTTATAAAGTGAATAGCTTGCGGCAGCAACAAGGCTTGGGCTTTGTGTCACGCGCGCCGCGATTTGCAATTGCCCATAAATTTCCTGCTGAAGAAGCCACCACCATTTTGCTCGACATTACTGTGCAGGTTGGCCGTACTGGCGCTATTACGCCGGTGGCGCGCTTGCAGCCAGTGTTTGTTGGTGGCACCACTGTCAGTAACGCAACCCTGCACAATATTGATGAGTTGCAACGCAAACAATTGATGATTGGCGACACTGTCATCGTGCGCCGTGCCGGTGATGTGATTCCTGAAGTGGTGGGCGCTATTTTGGAAAAGCGCCCCGCCGATGCCCGTGATTTTGTGATGCCCACCCACTGTCCAGAATGCCATTCACCCATTTTCCGGGTGCCAGAAGAGGTGGCTTCGCGTTGCACTGGTGGGCTAATTTGCCCTGCCCAACGCAAGCAGGCCATTCTCCACTTTGCGCAACGCCGCGCAGTAGATATTGAGGGCTTGGGCGACAAAATTGTCGATCAATTAGTCGATAGTGATTTGGTTAAAAGCTTGCCTGATTTGTACAAACTTGAATTTTCGCAACTGGCTAGTTTAGAGCGCATGGCGGAAAAATCTGCCACTAATGTGCTCGATGCGATCGAAGCAAGCAAGAAAACAACCCTTGCGCGGTTCTTATATGGCTTAGGTATTCGTCATGTCGGCGAAACCACTGCAAAGGACTTAGCACGCCATTTTTGTACTATCGATGCCCTCATGGCCGCTGACGAATTGGCGTTGCTTCAAGTGAATGATGTTGGCCCCGTTGTAGCTGAAAGCTTGCTCAGCTTCTTTGCGCAAAGCCAAAACCGCGACGTCATCGATGCGCTTCTGAAAGCCGGTTTCGTGCTCAGCCACCAAACCCTGCCAGGGGTGTCTGCGGAGGAAAATGCCACCCCATTTGCTGGTAAAACTATAGTGCTCACTGGAACGCTACCCACGCTATCGCGCGACCAAGCACAAGCAATGCTCGAGGCCGTGGGCGCGAAAGTAAGCGGCAGCGTCAGCAAAAAAACCCATTATGTATTAGCTGGGAGCGACGCCGGCAGCAAGCTTGTAAAAGCCCAAGAATTAGGCATTACCGTAATCGACGAAGCGCAGTTGTTGCTCATGCTCCAACTTGCACCGCAATCACTGATTTAGAGAATCGAGCCCATGAAAAAAATTACCAAAGCCGTGTTTCCCGTCGCTGGACTAGGTACGCGCTTTTTGCCGGCTACCAAAGCGAGTCCCAAAGAAATGCTACCTGTTGTGGATAAACCGCTGATTCAATACGCAGTAGAAGAGGCAGCAGCAGCAGGCATCACCGAGATGATTTTTGTAACCGGTCGCGGTAAGCGGACTATTGAAGATCACTTCGACAAAGCGTATGAGCTTGAAGCCGAACTCGCGCTCAAAGGCAAAAGCAAACAGCTAGCCCAAGTGCGCAACATGCTACCCGCAGGCGTGCAATATGTTTATGTGCGCCAACCAGAAGCATTGGGCCTAGGCCATGCGGTGCTTTGCGCCAAACATTTAGTTGGCGACGAGCCTTTTGCGGTAATTTTGGCCGATGATTTGATCGATGCGCAGATCCCAGTGATGCAGCAAATGGTGTTGCAATTTGCCAAACGCAAAACGCCACTATTGGGCGTAGTAAATGTGCCCAGAGAGGCAACTTCACAATACGGTATTGTGGCGGCTGACCCAATTGGCGCAAAAAATAGTCGTCTATCGAAGCTTTCAGCTATTGTAGAAAAGCCAAAACCAGAAGACGCGCCATCCACGCTCAGCGTTGTTGGCCGCTATATCCTAACGCCCGATATTTTTGCATTGCTCGAAAAGGTACAAAGCGGCAAAGGCAAAGAAATTCAACTCACCGA
>JANNXI010000150.1:0-4935 GCA_031409495.1 Betaproteobacteria bacterium | reverse complement strand
TTCTTTTTTTTTTTTTATCCAAAAATGTTTTTTTTTTTTTTTAGTACTGTTTTTCAGCCTCGGCTGCATTGACGGCACTAAACACAGTGATCTCATCAATAAATTGTAGCGCCAATATAAAAGAAAGCCCATCCTATGTGGTTCACTAAAGTCAGCATTAACCATCCCGTTTTCGCCACCATGATGATGGCGGCCATTTGTGTGCTGGGCATGTTCTCTTACCAACGCTTATCGGTTGAAGAGATGCCGGACATCACCATTCCCGTCGCTTGGATCTACACGCCCTACCCTGGCGCGTCAGCGGAAGCGGTGGAGCTTGAAATTACTAGGCCGCTTGAAGAAGTCGTAAACACCGTGGCGGGCGTAAAGGTTATACGGTCAAATTCGCGCGAAGGCTCGTCTGTGGTCGTGGTGGAGTTTGAGCTTTCTGCTGATATTAAAACTGCGGTGCAAGACGTGCGCGATAAAGTAGCGCAAGTACGCGGCCGCTTTAACCGTGACGTGGGCGAGCCCACGGTCTCACGGGCAGACAACGGTAACGACCAGGCTATTGTGTCGCTTTCCATGCAATCTACGTCGCGGTCGTTGCGCGAACTATCAGACCTTGCCGATCGCTTAGTTGTTAAGCGTATTCAAGGCGCACCCGGTGTGGGCAATATTGAAGTGTCGGGCGACGTAGGTCGGGTATTAGCCATTGAGCTAAAACCAAGCCAAATGGCAGCATTGGGCGTAGGCGTAGCTGAAATTGTGTCGGCTATTAGAATGGAAAACCAAGACCAACCGGCCGGTGCACTGATTGGCCCTACCAGCGAACGCCTGGTGCGGGTGCTGGCAAAAATCAAAACCGTACAAGATTTTGAACGCATCATCGTTGCCCGTCGCGGCACAGGTGCCGCCACCACGGCAATCACCCTAGGCCAAGTAGTCACCGTAATCGACGGGGAACGGGAAGCCACTTCTATTGCCACCATAAACGGCAAACGCGGTATCGGCATCGAAATTCGTAAAACTCGTGGCTCCAACACCATTGAAATGGCCGATGCCATCCGCAAGCAAATTGATGAGTTGAAAAAAACCCTACCGGCCGATATTAGCTTGGAAGTGACCAGCGATCGTTCCGAAGGCATTAAAGACAATATTCGAAACGTAAAAACTACGATTGTCGAAGGTGCCTTGCTCACAATCTTAATCGTGTTCCTATTTTTACACTCATGGCGCTCCACGATTATTACCGGCTTAACCTTGCCGATCTCCGTATTTGGGGCGTTTATAGCACTTTATGCTTTTGGTTTTACGCTTAACTTCTTAACGCTTCTAGCCCTTTCGCTGTCAATCGGTATCTTAATTGACGATGCCATTGTGGTGCGCGAGAACATTGTGCGGCACATTAAAATGGGCAAATCCCACCGCCAAGCCGCATTTGAAGCGACGCAAGAAATTGGCATTGCCGTTATGGCCACCACGTTTACCATCGTTGCGGTGTTTTTGCCGGTAGCATTTATGGGCGGCATTATCGGTAAGTTCTTTTATCAGTTTGGTATCACCGTGGTTGTCGCTGTGTTGGTTTCACTTTTTGTATCTTTCACGCTCGACCCAATGCTCTCCAGCATTTGGCACGACAAGCCGAGCAAGTGGATGAACTGGTGGCCAATCCGTAAAACGCTGGATGCCCAAGACCGCATGATGACGTGGCTGCACACAAAATACGACAATGCCTTGCGCTGGAGCCTTGACCCGACGGTGCGCGTATTGCCCATTCCGACCGTGACATTTATCGACTTCATTTCAAGCGGATTTAAAGACTCTCAATTGCGCTTCAAGCGCCTGCACATACGTAACCGCGCGCTGGTGTTGCTAGCCTCACTCGCCATTTTTGTCGGCAGCTTTTTCTTAACGCCATTCATTGGTTCAGATTTTGTGCCCGAAACCGACAACAACGAGACCGGCCTGCAAATTCGCACGCCGATTGGCTCATCCCTTGCCTACACCAACAGCAAAGCGGAGCAGGTGGAAGCTGCTTTGCGTGAATACCCTGAAGTGCTAAAAGTAAATAAGTATGTTGGCAAAATTCAGGCATGGATCAACATTGATTTGACGCCAAAAGATCAGCGTAAGCTTAGTAAAAAAGAACTCGACGATAAGTTTCGCGAGCGCTTAAAACGTATTGCTGGCCTAGAAGTAACTGTCGGCTGGAACCGCCCTATTCGCTTATTTATCCTCGGACCAGATGTTCAGGAGCTGGATCGCATCTCAAAGCAAGTGCAAGCAAAAATGAAAGACATCAAAGGCATGGTGGATATTGATACATCCTACAAGCCCACCAGCCCTACCTTGGACATCACCGTAAATAGGGCGTTAGCGTCTGATTTAGGGGTATCGCTAAACCAGATTGGCTCGACCACTCGCGCAATGATTGCTGGCGAGCAAGCTGGCCAATGGGCAGGCCCTGACGGTGAAAACCATGAAATCCTAGTGCGCCTACCGCGTGATGAACGCACCGGCACGGGTGACTTAGACAAGCTTTTTGTACCGGGACGCGGGATGAACAGTGAAGGCATGCCGATGATGGTGCCGCTGCGCCAAGTGGCAGATTTTAAACCCGCCTTTGCCGAACGTCAGATTGAGCGCCGCAATTTGCAACGCCAAATTCAGCTGTCTGCAGGCGTGGCCAGCGGATCAAATACGGGTGATGTAGCCAACGCGTTTCAAGCCATTCTTAAAACCGTCGAACTGCCACCAGGCTATAGTTTTCAGCAGGGCGGACAAAGTGCGGATATGAAGGATTCGTTCAGCTTTTTCTTGATTGCTTTGGCGATGGGCGTCATTTTTATCTACTTTATTTTAGCGTCGCAATTCGGCAGCTTCTTGCATCCATTTGCGATTATGGCATCCCTCCCGCTATCGCTAGTAGGTGTGTTGTTAGCGCTGTTATTTTGGGGAAGCACACTAAATTTATTCTCTGCCATCGGCTTTCTAATGCTAATGGGGCTAGTGACTAAAAACGCGATTTTGCTCGTTGACTTCACCAACCAAAGAAGACGCGAAGGCCAAAACCGCGAAGACGCGATTTTAGAAGCCGGCCAAGTCCGCCTACGCCCCATCATGATGACCACCACCGCCATGATATTCGGCATGATTCCATTGGCACTCGCCTTCGGTGCCGGTTCCGAGCAACAAAGCCCAATGGCACACGCTGTCATCGGCGGCATCATTACCTCCACCGTGTTCACATTAGTCGTAGTGCCAGTGATCTACACCTATGTAGACACATGGGGTACGAATTTCACCGCGTGGTTCACGCGCAATGACGATAAACATGCGCTAGAGGGAACAGCGGTAGTAGAACATTCAGGCGGAAGCGCTGGGCTTGAGGGGAAACCCGCGCAGCAGCGGGGTGACAATTAACGGGGGATTGGTGTGGCTGGAGATGGCCTATTTTCCCGCAAGGGAACGACCTTCGGGTCGAGGGCGGCTCCAGCCGATTTAAACAGCACCGCAAGCTGAATTTTTTGTTTATGTAGCTTGAAGTCACTCAAGCCCTCACTCCCACCTTGCGCTTGCGGCACGCGACACACCATAAAGTCGTCCGTCACCGCCACACTTTTTAGAAAAAAACTGTCCCAGCTCGAATTCAGCGGCGCAATAATGCGCTCATTGCCCACCGCCCGGACCGTGACAACCGATACATCATCAGGCGAGGAAACGTCGGTCGGCAAGTGAACGGTTTGGGTTTGGTGTACGGTAAAACTGTTGCAACGTGCTTAATCGACTTTGCACTAATTTTCCACGCTTTTACGAAGCACTTTTTCGATTTTGAATCCAAGCATTCTAAGCTACTTGATTTCGCCGTAAATGCCCTATTTAAATAAAACCATTACCAAGCTTTAGTAGCCCAAAAACTACGCGAGCATTTGCGTAACCAAGCGCGCCGTCGCCAAATCAGCGGATTGATCGGCGGGCACAAGCGAAATAGCATCCAGCGGACTTTTTACACCGCCCGCCACTTTTGCAACATGGGTGTAAATCATCGTAGTTTTCACATCCGCGTGGCCAAGCAGTGTTTGTACCGTACGAATATCGCACCCGGTTTGTAAAAGATGTGTTGCAAAAGAATGGCGCAGGGTATGCGGGCTTGCAGGCTTCATGACACCCACTTGCTTCATTGCACGCGCGAACGCGCGGCGAAACGTATCGTTATAAAAATGATGGCGTCGTGTAATACCCGTACGCGGATCAGTCGAAAGTGTGGCCTGTGGAAATACCCAATGCCACGCCCACGACTCGGGCGCACGTGGGTATTTGCGTTCCAACGCAAAGGGCAGCTCCACACCAGCCCGCTTATCCTCACGGTCTTGTGCCCAAATCGCCTTGGCATGTGCCAACTGCAACTTCAGTGCATCTGCCAGCGAGGCGGGCAGCATAACAACACGATCGTGACCACCCTTGGCTTCTCGAACAATAATAGTACCGCGCTCGAAATCGACATCTTTCACCCGTAAGCGCAACGCCTCCATAATGCGCATGCCCGTGCCATACAACAAGGCGGCAATATTGTGTGATGCGCCATCGAGCGTAAGTAAAATACGGCGCACTTCATCAACCGTCAACACTACGGGAATGCGTGTTACTGTTTTTGGCCTGCCAATCTCCTGCAACCACGGCAAGTTGATTTTTAGTACCTCGCCATACAAAAATAGTATTGCAGACAAAGCCTGACGATGGGTAGAAGCTGAAACTTGCCGTTCATTGGCCAGATGCGATAAAAATGCCTCAACCTCAGCCACGCCCATTTCGCGCGGATGTTTAAGTCCGTGAAACTTCACAAAAAACCGTACCCAGTGCACATATGCCTTTTCAGTAGAAAGTGAGTAATGCCGATAGCGAATTTCCCGACGCACAAGGTCGAGAAGGCGAGGTGGGTTCTGTTCGGGTGTT
>JANNXI010000149.1:0-3241 GCA_031409495.1 Betaproteobacteria bacterium | reverse complement strand
ATCATTGGCCCCAATGGCGCAGGCAAAAGCTCGATGCTCAATGTAATTAATGGTGTTTACCATCCGCAAAAAGGAGTGATTACTTTTTTAGGCGAAAAGCGTAGCAAGATGGAGCCGCATAAAGTGGCCAAGCAAGGTGTTGCCCGCACGTTTCAAAATATTGCGTTGTTTAAAGGTATGAGTGTGTTGGATAATCTCATGACGGGCCGCAACTTAATGATGAAGACCAATATTTTTCAGCAAATGATCTATTGGGGTGCCACGCAAAAAGAAGAAGTTGCGCATCGCCAACGGGTAGAAGAAGTGATTGAATTTTTAGAGATTCAAGCCATTCGTAAAACCCCGGTTGGTCGCCTGCCATATGGGTTGCAAAAGCGCGTAGAGCTTGGTCGTGCGTTGGCCGCAGAGCCCCGCCTTCTGCTGCTAGACGAGCCAATGGCAGGTATGAATGTGGAAGAAAAACAGGACATGTGCCGCTTTGTGCTGGACGTTAATCAACACTATGGCACCACGATTGTGCTGATTGAACACGATATGGGTGTGGTGATGGATATTTCTGATCGCGTTGTGGTGCTGGATTATGGAAAAAAAATCGGTGATGGTTATCCAGATGAGGTGCGCAACAACAAGGCTGTGATTGCCGCCTATTTGGGCGTGGCACACTAATGGGCGCGTTTATCGAAGTAGTGCTCGGCGGCTTAATGTCGGGCGTGCTGTACTCACTTGTTGCGCTCGGGTTTGTGCTTATTTTTAAGGCATCCGGCGTATTTAATTTTGCGCAGGGCGCGATGGTGCTCTTAGCCGCCTTAGCATTTGCGCGCTTTTCCGAAAGGATGCCTATGCCAGTCGCCTTCATTTGCGCGGCTCTGGTAATGATACTTTCAGCATGGCTTATTGAGCGCTTGGTACTGCGCCATTTGGTGAATCAAGAACCAATTATTTTATTTTTAGCGACATTTGGCATCACTTATTTTATTGAAGGTTTTGCGCAGCTAGTGTTCGGATCTGAAAGTTACCCTATCAATTTAGGGTTGCCCATCGAACCTTTGATGATTTTAGAGTCTACTTTCGCTGGCGGCATTTTAATAAATATCGCCGACTTGTACACCGCGGTTGTAGCGGCCGCATTGGTTGGGGTGCTGGCGCTATTTTTTCAGAAAACAGCGACGGGCAGGGCGCTGCGCGCCGTGGCTGATGACCATGAAGCCGCACAATCTGTGGGCATTCCGCTCAACCGTATTTGGGTGATTGTGTGGAGCGTGTCAGGCGTGGTGGCGCTGGTGGCGGGTATTGCCTGGGGCTCAAAATTTGGCGCGCAGTTTTCACTGGTGTCGATTGCATTGAAAGCCATACCAGTGGTGATTCTTGGCGGTTTTACCTCAGTGCCGGGCGCGATTGTGGGCGGGTTAATTATTGGCGTGGGCGAGAAAATTGCCGAAGTATATTTGGGACCGATTATTGGCGGTGGCATTGAAAATTGGTTTGCCTATGTGTTGGCGTTAGGCTTTTTACTATTCCGGCCTGAAGGTTTGTTCGGCGAACGCCACATTGATAGGGTATAGAAAATGTTCTACAGAGAGAACGGCCAATTTAAGACCCGCTACGTCGACGACCAAGCGTTGTTGCCTATTGCGCAAGACCGCTGGTTTATGATCGCCTTGATGGCGGTAATATTTGTGGTGATTCCGCTCTTTGCGAGTGAGTATTTGTTCCGCGCTATCTTGATTCCATTTCTAATTTTAGCGCTGGCCGCCGTTGGGTTAAATTTGCTGGTTGGCTATTGCGGGCAAATATCGTTGGGTACTGGCGCATTTATGATGGTTGGGGCGTACTCTGCGTTTAACCTGGCTAGCCGTGTTCCTGATTTAAATATTTTGGTGGTGTTAGCACTCGCAGGTTTAATTTCAACCATTGCAGGGATGTTCTTTGGTATTCCGAGCTTGCGCATTAAGGGCTTGTATTTGGCTGTGGCTACCTTAGCGGCGCAATTTTTTTGCGATTGGTTGTTCTCGCGCGTGAAGTGGTTTACCAATGATTCGCCGTCCGGCTCGGTGTCGGCACCCGGCGTTACGATGTTTGGTTATCCGATTGAAAGCCCTGTCGCTAAATATTTGTTTGTGTTGAGCTTAGTGGTTTTCTTTAGTGTTCTGGCAAAAAATTTGGTGCGCTCACACATTGGCCGTTCGTGGATGGCCACGCGCGACATGGACGTAGCGGCCGAGATTATCGGCATTCGTCCGGTGTTTGCGAAATTGTCCGCCTTCGCCGTCAGCTCGTTTATAGTGGGCGTGGCGGGTGCACTTTGGGGTTTTGTGCATTTGGGTTCCTGGGAGCCTGCCGCGTTCGATGTAAACCGCTCGTTTAGCCTTCTATTTATGGTAATTATTGGCGGCTTGGGTTCTATTTTGGGCTCGTTTTTGGGCGCAGCATTTATTGTGCTGTTGCCAATTGTACTTACGCAAATTCCGCACTGGTTTGGCATCCCAATTAGTACCGCCACCGGTGCGCATTTAGAAGCAATGATTTTTGGTGCATTGATTGTGTTTTTTTTAATTGTAGAGCCGCATGGTTTAGCGCGGTTGTGGGCTGTGGCGAAGGATAAGTTACGGTTGTGGCCATTCCCTCATTAGCGCATCAGTAGTTTTGAAGGTGTCTTGGTGTTTTTGCTTTTTAAAATTATTCAATTGGAGGAGTGCCATGAATAGCAATTTTAAGATTGCCGCGCTAGCAATGACGGCGGTATCCACGCTACTGGTAGGTGCTGGAAGTGCAGCCATTGCCCAAACGCCGATGGAACAGTTTGTGCCAGTTTTGGTGTACCGAACGGGTGCGTATGCGCCTAATGGCATTCCATGGGCAAATGGTTTTGTTGACTATTTAAAATTGATAAACGAGCGCGATGGGGGCATTAACGGCGTCAAGCTCACGTATGAAGAATGCGAAACCGCCTACGCTACGGACAAAGGTGTGGAATGCTATGAGCGCTTAAAAGGCAAAGGCCCCACGGGTGCCACGGCATTTAATCCGCTTTCGACTGGTATCACTTTTGCCATCAGTGAAAAAGCGCCAGTAGATAAAGTGCCAATTTTTACGACGGGTTATGGCAGATCTGAATCCGTAAACGGCAGCGTGTTCCAATGGAATTTTCCGCTCATGGGCACTTACTGGACCGGTGCGGATATTTTGGTTCAGCATGTGAGCAGCAAGGGTAGCTTAAAGGGCAAAAAAATTGCCTTGGTTT
>JANNXI010000148.1:0-5231 GCA_031409495.1 Betaproteobacteria bacterium | reverse complement strand
GCTGCCATTTTAGTAGGCTTGGCGGGCATTTCCGCGACTTTTGCAGCGCTCGCGTGGGCGCGTAGGCGAGAGTTTGGCATGTTGCGCCATCTAGGCATGGCGCAATCAGAAATCAGCACCATGCTTGGCATTGAGGGTGCGCTAGTTGGTTTAATTGGCGCTGCAACGGGCTTAGTCACGGGCTTCGTGATTTCACTGATACTTATTTTTGTGGTGAACCGGCAGAGCTTTCACTGGAGCATGGAGCTACATACGCCTTGGCTCGTGTGTTTGAGTTTGGCGCTATTATTGATTGCGCTAGCGAGCTTAGCCGCGCGCTTTAGCGGACGTGCGGCGATGAATCAAGCGCCCGTGCAGGCGGTTAAGGCGGACGCATGAAGCATTGGTTGTTATCGCTATTTTTTATGATTAGTGGAACTGCATGGGCGGCACCAAAAGTGGATTTTACGCCTGTTACTGCAGACGTTGCGCTCGCCTTCAGCATCACCTCCGATAGCGTTAAAAATGACCATGGTGCGCACCCACAATTTGGTATTGAGTGGTGGTATTTAACGGGGCAGGCCTCGCTCGAGGATGGCGCACCCATTGGCTTTCAAGTCACATTTTTTCGGACGCGTACTGGTGTTGGTGATAATAATCCGAGCCGTTTCGCACCTTCGCAAATGCTCATCGCCCACGCTGCCATTTCTGATATTCGCGAAGGCAAACTACTGCACGATCAGCGTATGGCCCGTGCGGGTTTTCATGTGACCCGTGCCGATGCAACCAAGCTCGATGTCGCAATAAAAGATTGGCACTTAACCATGCTGGCAGACGGCAGTCTTACCGCCAATATTACAGCGCGCAACTTTAGCTTAAAGCTTAATTTATCGCAAAACGCGCTGTATCCCACGCCGCTATTGCAAGGCAAAAACGGCTACAGTCAAAAAGGTATTCGTCCGCAAGAAGCCAGCTACTACTACTCCATGCCGCAGCTGAAAACCACCGGCACGCTCACTAAGAAAGGCAAAACCCAAAAGCTAACTGGCACCGCATGGTTCGACCACGAATGGTCAAGCGAGGTGTTGAGCCCCGATGCACAAGGCTGGGATTGGATCGGGGTAAATTTAGAAAACGGCGGTGCGCTAATGGCGTTTCAAATGCGTAGTGTAAAGTCCGCAACGCCAATTTGGGCCGCAGCAACGCTGGTCACACCCGGCGCGCCAACCCAATATTTTAATAAAGATGAAGTTAGCTTCACGCCAAGCCAATTTTGGCTGTCCCCGTCGAACGCCATAAAATGGCCGATTGGGCAGACCATCAGCTTGCGAGGACAGCCGAGCACCACTTGGCAAATTGTGCCCACCATGCAAAACCAAGAACTTGACTCGCGCTTAACCACCGGCACCATTTACTGGGAAGGTGCAATTCAACTACAGCAAACTATGAAAACGGTGGGCCGAGGTTACTTAGAAATGACTGGCTACGGAGATAAAATAAAATTCTAAATTCCACACCGAAACCATTAGTGGTGCTTGACACCAATATCGCTCTCGATTGGCTGGTTTTTATTGACGGTGGCATGTTGCACCTGCCGCAAGCTATCACCAGCGGAGTAATCACCTTACTGAGCACACCAGCAACGCTCGCCGAATTAGAACGCGTACTTAACTATAAAAATTTCGCGCTAAGTGCCGCAAACCAAGCCGAAAAACTAGCCCGCTACGTTGCTATTTGCCAGCCTTATGAAGGCGGCACGCGCCCGCTTGGTTACGATAAAACGATTCCGCGATGTCGCGATCGTGATGATCAAATTTTTCTAGACCTCGCCGTGAACGCGCAGGCCGAAGTACTCGCTAGTAAAGACGCACGGGTACTGGCTACGCGCGGGCGCATGCAAAAATTGGATGTAGCTGTAATGGCTCCGCAGGCATTTGAGGCTTGGCTAACTGGCTTGATGGAGCACGAAAAAAACACTCTTGATGCCTTGAAGACGCCCTAAAATAGGGCTCCTTCAGCTATTTATTATGGCTGAAAACACCAATGCCAAGGCTCATAAGTATAACCAAGCGCATTGCCGCGCGGATACGAAAGCGTGAAGCCGAACACTCCTGCATGCGCGATCAACCACGCAAATGACGGCGTCTTTTCAAAAATTTCTTCCAGTGCATCGGCCGCACAACTGGCGATGTCTACAGCCCGCCCCGTGTGGTGCTCACTATAGCCAGGCGGTGCTACCTGCGTCAAAATTTCGGCAATCGCCATGCCGCCATCGAGCTTTGTCCGAATAATTTCAACTTGCCGAGCTACGCTGCGGTGCGCAGACACTAACTCAAGCGGTATATTCTGTTGCGCCGCCGCGTCCTTCATCGCACGCCAAGCCATCGCCGCTGCCGGTGCCAACATGAATTCGCGGCCTTCAGGATCAACCTCAACAATTTCTAAAATAAGCGCCTCGTCATAGCCAAATAGACCGCGCGATTGGATCATAGTTTCGGAGATGTTTAGCGATTGGAGGATTTCGGTGTGGTTCATTTCGGGTATCTAGGCGGTTCAGGTGCTGAATGATAGCAGCCGATGACTTGCAATCTTTGGATCGGGCTTTAATGGCGGCGCGCGATAAAATGCACAGATTAGAATTATTTACTAAGCGCATCAATTACCTCTCCAATGCCCTCGTTTAGACGCCAGCCAACATTGATACTGCCTCGCCCAGCGCGCGATGCAATTAACGCTCTAAGAGCTTAACTTGATCCCGAACAACGCGCGATTATTGCTGCTCATACAACGCTGTGTCGAGACCCGAAAATCGGGCATTGGCACAGATAGTTGGGCATCTAAATGCACTCACGGCGACTTCATCAAGTTCCACCAGCTTAACTTTTAGCGCGCCAATTCGGCTTGCGGACGGCTGCATTATGCTGCCTTCCGCAGAGTCAACGACAGACTATGACAAGCTTCGCAGCAAAATATTAGGTGCCGATTGCAAACGTAAAGCCCCACACAGAACATTACTGCACCCGCGTCATGCCGCGAGCTTTTCAATTTCTTGAGCTTGCGCTAGCAAAATAAAGAGCACGGTAAATAATGCAATGGTCACGAGAATTTTATTTTTCATCGCAGGATTCCTCGTTAGCGAACGACATCAACATACAAATTATGCGCAACGCTAGCCATGTCGCATCGCAAAATCTCGCATAAACGCCACTAAAACTTGCACCGACTCCAGCGACACGGCGTTGTAAATCGACGCCCGCAATCCGCCGACTGCCTTGTGCCCTTTAAGTCCAGAAAGCCCCGCTAATTGAGCCTCTTCAAGGAATTTTGGCAATAAACTTTCATTACGCATGAAGTAGGCTACGTTCATTCGCGAGCGATTTTCTTTCACTACATCGCAGCGGTAAAAGCCATCTGAGTTATCGATAGCGCCGTAGAGCAATTGTGCTTTGGCCGTGTTTTGTTTTTCGATTGCGGCGACGCCACCTTGCGCAATCAGCCATTTAAACGTTAGCCCCGCAAGGTAAACAGCGAAGGTAGGGGGGGTGTTTAGCATCCAATCATTTTTGGCTTGCTGGGTGTAGTCAAAAACCGACGGTGTGTGTGGGTGCGCCCCGCCCAACAAGTCGCGACGCACAATGACAAACGTTAAGCCTGACGGCCCGATATTTTTTTGCGCGCCACCATAAATACAGCCATAGCGCGATACGTCAATGGCGCGCGACAAAATATGCGACGACATATCGGCTACCATGGGCACACCATCAGCGGCGATTGGATCTTCAAAAATTTCTACGCCGTGTATCGTTTCATTGGTGCAAATATGTCGAAAAGCCGCGTCTTTATTGGCTTTCCAGCTTGCTTCAATGGGAGAATAGATGAAGTTTTTATCTTCACTGCTGGCGATGATATTGGGCTGACAATATTTTGCGGCTTCTACCGCAGCGCCTTTAGACCAATGACCATTCACAACGTAATCTGCGCTGACTTTGCCGCGCAGTAAATTTAGCGGAATAAATGAAAACTCACCTTTGCCGCCGCCTTGCAAAAACAGTACGGCGTAGTCATCGCCAATGCCAAGTAATTGACGAAAATCTGCCTCGGTGGTTTGTGCAACATCCATGAACACCTTGCCACGATGGCTCATTTCCATTACCGACATACCTGTGCCTGCAAAATTCAGCATTTCTGCTTGCGCTTGCTCCAACACTGAGGTGGGCATGGCGGCGGGGCCAGCTGAAAAATTATGGGTGCGCAGGATAGGCGCTGATGGCATGGATAGCATATTGGTTAATAGGTAGTTGGTAGGTGATTAGAAGGGCAAAACGTCGAGCCACCACTATAGCGCAGGCTCGACTTGCAAGTGCATACGAGATGAAAATCACGCAAAAAGGGCGCAAAGATTAACTTTGCGCCCTTTTTTAGTCCCTATTTAAACTTCGTGCTAGGGCTGCTTTTCTAACGTGCCACGCACCGGCCCACGATTATCCCGTTGCTTCGGCTCGTCTTGCTTATTTTCACGCTCAGCCTTATCGGACTTTGTGGACTTCTCGGACTTCGGCGCAACGTTAGTTTCTGTTGTTGGCCGCTGCGGCGCGTTCACGGCGCCCTGCGGCAGCGCTGAATAAGTGCCGCGCCGAGATCCCGCTGACGCTGCTTCGCTTGGTGCTGGCGCAACCACCGGTGGCGAGTAACCGGGACGCGAATAAACCGGCGCAGACGGCTGAATTACGGGCTGTTGCGGCGGTTGCATTGCTGGCTGGGAAGGCGCGAAGCGTCCACCTGACATGCCTTGGTTATTTTGATTCTGCACTTCTCGACCCGGTAACGGCATGGGTTGTGGTGCAGGTTGCGGCGTTGGACGGGAGCCCATATTACCGAAGCCAGCACCGGCGGTTGGCTGAAGGCTCTGGTTAGGCGCAATAGGTGCCTGAGCTGGAACTGCAGGTGCCGCAGCTGGTGTTGGCGCCAAACTTACACCACCGCGCATAATATCAGCCGCCGTTGGCCGACCCACGGATTGGGGCTGTGTTTGTGGTTGCTGCGGTTGCTGTGGCTGAACCGGTTGCATCGGTTGCCGTGGCTGAAACTGCAGCCCGGGTTGCACAGGCAGTGGTTGCGCAGGCTGCATGTTTGGCCTTCCGCTCACAAAACCGCTGTTGCTAGCTGGCAATGTTGGCGCGAGTGTGCCGCTAGAAATAGCACCGGGATTATTGCCTTGGACTGGCGTATTGTTGCCTACGCCGCTATCACCG
>JANNXI010000147.1:0-15898 GCA_031409495.1 Betaproteobacteria bacterium | reverse complement strand
AATTGTTGCAACGCAGAAGATGGGTGCCATTTCGGATCGCAATGCAATTGAAAATGCGTTCGATAAATACCGCAAAAAATTAGCTGGTGGTGGCATTAGTGAAAATGACTGCCAATTGATTATCACCGCTGCAAGAAAGGCGACGGCTGATTTGAACGCAATATTTAACCGCTATCGGTGAAACGGGCTCAGCAAGCGTTATCAATGCGCACTGCCCGTCAATGGCCGCTAGGTAGAAATTCCGAGTAAAACTTACTGGAAATGCCCGAGTAACCAAGATGTGCTAAAGCCGAACCTTGGATACTCGGGTTTTGCCGCTGCTTCCATTTATTTTTTTGCCGTAAGCCGAATTGCCGCGTCGATCTCGCCAATCGCTGTTGTGACATCATTGTGCAGTTGCTCGGGCGTAACCCCGGAGTTCCGGCCGGCAGTAGTTTGTATGCGGCCTGGTGGTAGCCGGTTAACCCTATCCGCTGCTTGAATCGTCGTCACGACGACCGAAAGATTCTGGCTCAATCTCTTTTTGTCAACCGCACCTACTTGGCTTTTGTTGAGGTTGCCCAGCGCTTCATTTGCAGGCATACCATAAATTACTTGCACACTGTTTGCTCCGTAGGTTGCGATAATTTTATCTACGGTAGACGATAGCGCATCTAACTGTTTATCGGCTTCAAAAAGTGCGCCAAAGTCACACGCGCCGCTCGGGCCTGTTTTGTTAGGCGCGTTGCGTCCGCAATTAAGGTTCACGCTCGCGCTCGCGTTGGCGACTTTAAGCAAGAAGTCGTTGTGGAAGAACGCATTTATGCGAGACTGCTCAACCTTGGTGTTTAGTGCTCTCGCTTTGTTGCTAAATGCTTCGAGTAATGTTCGCTCTTGACCGCGGGCGGCGGCCAGCGTAATGGTTGCATCAATTTCCGCTGAGAGATTGGCCAGCCGCGATTCAAAACTATCAAGGGAGACGCGGCCTTTTTGTTTAAGGATGCTTACTGTCACGTCGTCAATTTGTTTGCGTAGCGATGCGATATTAGTTTGTAGCGGCGCAACCTCTTTGGGTTCAAGATTGGCTACACGTAATTTTTCGCCTAAAACATCTAGTTTAAGTGTCGCGATATCTTTAAACGATTTGCTGCCTTCAACAAGAATGGTTTGCTCAATCCGTGTGTTAAATGCGTTCAGGTCGACATCTGCTTTGGCAAACTCTGCAGGTGTAAATCTTGCGCCAGGCCTCAACATAGGTGCGGATAGCATAGCCAAGTCGTTCTTTAGATCCCCTTGGGTAACGGGGTTAAGCTTGCTTCTATCAATGGTGTTTTGCAGAGCCTTTACCTTTTCCTGATATTGCATCAGGAAGGTGCTAGTTGATTGAGACGCTGCCGAGAGCTTGATGGCGGCGTCAACATCAGCGGCAAGCATCTGATATTTGGCATCCACTTCCGCCACGTTCAGGAGGCGCTTGGGGTCGGTTGAACCGAAAAACGTCGCAACGCGCTCCAGAAGCGGTTTTGCCTCAGCGCCGTCGATTCTTCCAGCCCTCATTTTTTCCTTAAGGTCGTTAAGCTTGCGATCATAAACGTACCGCACGGTTTGCGTGCCCACCAATGCAAAGGTGGCATTCATCTCCACGTTAAGCTTTTCAATCTTCGCTAATGTCGCCTCAATGCTTGTAGGTTGCGCACCACTGCATTCGAACGCCCTCGGCTGTTTGCTGGGGATTTCTCTGCAGGATGACTCGGCCGTAATCTGCAATAACTTGCCATAGAAATGTTCTTGGTACTCAGGCGATAAGGGTGAGCTAAAGATTCGCTTCGACGCCACAGACAGTTGCTTGGAAAAATTTTGATCCAGCGTTTGCGCGTGGGTTGGCGTAACGGCGACGCTTGCGGCGACGGTGACCAAAAGCCAAATGGCGGGTAGAACGTGTTTTATGTTCACGATGAGTGCTCCCTTTATGTATTTGATATGTGGGGTTCGACACAATCAGTATACAGATAATGCTTAGGCAGCGTTTTTGGTTTTGAGTGCTGCGGCAAAATGTGCCCATAAATAGGCTGAAGACGCCCGAAAATAGGGCATCTTCAGCCTATGCTCCCCACTGTCAGGCCTACTTTGGCGTTGCCAAGCGAATGGCTGCGTTAATTTCGGCAACGGCAGCGCTAACATCATTGTGCAGCTGCTCAGCCGTGAATGGAGCTTTCCGATCTGGGCGGGCGGCGGCACTTCCCGGTGGCCGGGGTGATAACGTACCCGCGTTTTGAATCATCGCTTTTACGTTGTCCAGCCGCCTATTTAAGCCCATCTTATCTGACGCGCCGACAGCGCTTTTGCTTAGATTTACCTGCGCCTCGTTGACGGCGACGCCATAAATCATGGACATACTCTTGCTGCCATAAGTCGTGATGATTTTGTCCACCGTAATCGACAAGGCATCGAGTTGGTTATCGGCTGCGTAAAGCCGTGACGCGTCACAATAACCAGCCCGGTCACCGCTCACTTTGCCATCGCAGACTTCCAACAAACCGCCTGCCGCTTCAAACACTTTGCGCAAAAAGTCGTTACGGAAAAAATTATTAAGACGAGCCTGCTCTATCTTCATATTTAATGCATTCGTTTTGACGGTCAATGCGGCTGAAAGCGTCGCGGCTTTGCCGCGTTCGGCGTTAAGTGCAATGGCAGCGTCGATGTCCATTGAAAGCTTGGCCACTTGCGCGTCGAACGCATCGAGGAACATGCGTAGCTGTTGTTTACCGTTAGCGTCAGTCACGCCGTCAATTTTCACGCTGTCAATTTGTTTGCGTAGCGCCGCAATATTGGCGGCTAAGGCGGCACTGTCTTTGGTATCGAGCTTTGCCGCGCGCACTTTTCCGTCCAACACATCTAACTTAGCGTTCGCCAAGTCTTTAAACGATTTGCTGCCTTCAAGCAAAATAGTTTGCTCAATACGGGTGTTGAATGCGGTTAAATCAGCATCCGCTTTGGCAAATTCTGCGGGAGTGGGTTTAACTCTTGGGGTTTGGATTGTCCGTGATAACGCCAACAAGTCGCGCTGCAAATCGGCTTGCGTGATGGGGTTAAGCTTACTTTTAGCAATCTTCTCTTGCGTGGCTTTGAGCTTTTCTTGGTACTGCATTAAAAAGCTGTTATTCGATGCGGACGCAGCCGATAGCTTGATGGCGGCGTCGATATCAGCCGCAAGGCTAAGGTATTGGGCGTCTGCATTTGCGACAGCAGAGAGTCTGGCATTGCGCTTATCAAAAAATAGCTTAATCCGTTCGCCAAGCGCTCTTGCCTCTGGCGCATCAATCTTTCCGGCCGCAATTTTTTGCGTCAACTCGGCAAGCTTAGGCGTATAAACCTGAAGCAGAGTGCGGTTGCCCACCACCGCAAAGGTGGCATTCATCTCGCCCGCCAATTGCGCAATCTTCGCCATTGCCGCTTCAAGCAGCGTCGGTGGCGGGTTTCCACATTCGAATGGTGCCGCTGATTTAGCGCTGGCTGCCCTACAGTTCGCATCCGAGCCAATGATAGCGAGTTTGCGTTCGAAATCTGCTTTGTATTCAGGGGCAAAGGCAGAGTTGAAAATGTTTTTTGAAGCATCAGAGAGGTTTTTGGCCAAATTCTGATTCAGCGTTTGGGCGTGGGCAATATTTGTTGCGCAAGTGACTAACAGCAGGACGGCGGGTAGAAGGTATTTTATTTTCATGATGAGTGCTCCCTTTATATTGTCGATATATGTGATTTGACACAATCAGCACAATCAGTATATAGAAAAAGTTAAGGAGTCGTTTTGGGTTTTGGGTGGTGCAGCGAGCGTGGCGCGGTGTGCCAATGTACAATTTCGATTAGCGGCAGTTGTTGATTTAAATTTAGCGCTGTTGGTTGCGTTTTGGCGAGCATTTTGCGAAATAAGGCGTAAGCATCACCAGGGCTTTCGTAGGCGCGCTTAGGGGTGCAGAAATTGCCAGTGTTCCGTTTTGGTGGCGCCGGAGGGATGGAGTGCTAGGCGTGAACGACAAATTTTGACGACGCATATGTCTGATATGTGAGGAAAAATTTTTCGTGAGCAACGACGAATAACGACGAAAAGTGGATTTTTAGAGGTGCCCTTAAACCGTGTACCGTTTCCGCACGCCACCCAAACACACTATTTTAGCGGTAGTTGCTGAGTAAAATTTACTACAGTGAGCTGCGCTTATGATGTCTAAAATTCATCGGATAATAGGCTGAAGATGCCCTAAAATAGGGCGTCTACAAGCGATTATTAGAGACGAATTTGTGCAAAAATATTGGAGTACGATATTGACATACCTTGATACCTACAACTTGCAGTACGCATGAATTTAATCGTTAAGATACTAGAAAATATCCATACAATCATCCCTGCCGTACCGGCAAATGCCGCTGCGATTCATGCGATTCAACGATGTGTAACTTAAACCGGACGCCGTTAGCTCACAAACAATCGAGCCCAAGTATTTTTGCAGCCTTGTACAAGCGCAGGTCAAAGCACGCAAAACACACCTTCGATTCGGTGGTGAGCAACACTCTGTGCGCGGCGGCAAGTTGGATGCTGTCGTACCCGCGTAGCGCAAAGGTGTCGGCAAATTCGCCCGCGCGTTCGACCAACGCTTGATCAATATCCATCACCACAAAGTGCGGCCAATCAGTGGCCAACGCTGCTTTGGCTTGTTCAATCACCGCCGCATCTGCGGGCACCTCACGCGCGCGTCGGGCAAGCGCTGCGTGTGCTTCCGCCCATGCGATGCGGCACACCGCTGCCGCTTCCGCATCGCGTAACTGCACCTTTAGCGCAGCGCTTTCTGGCTCTTCAATATAGAGCTTGACCAACGCAGACGTATCGCAAAAAAGGATCAATTGCGATCTTCTAACATCAGTGCCGAAACAGTCGCGCTACCAGCCTGCGATTCTTGTAATCGTAGCGATGCGCCCACCGGCTTGCCGCCTTGCCACGTCGCTAACCCCGCCACCACTAAACGCGAGGCAGTGGTGTCATCGGCTGAACCATCCAGCGGCGCCACGCCCTGAAGCTTAGCGACAATTTTACGGTGTGATGTTACTTCAACCACACCACCGGACTGCGCTTCTCGGATGTATTTTGCAAAATGAGACTTAAATTCAGCAATAGCAACGCGCATATATGACCTATAAACTAATCTAGAGCACTAATTGTGGTCATATATTGGCGTATTGTCAATGCAAATGCAGCCTGAATGCTTACAGACTGCCACGTCTTTGATTGTGGTGTGCCTGTAAATTCCTCCGTTAAAAAAGGCTGGAGACGCCCTATTATAGGGAGTCTTCAGCCTTTTTATGTACGCTACTACGCCTACACTAAACGACACACCCTAAAGTCACATTGCTGTTACACTCAAACTAGAAAATTAGCGTTAGCGCTGCACTGACAGCGCGCGACGCTAGGTCGCGACAATTTAGCACCCACACTCAAAAAAGGATAACAAAATGCAACGCACACTCTCGCAAATTTCAAACGGCATACTTTTCGTTTTCTTACTATTGCTGGGCGCTGACGCCATCGCACAGGGCGCTGCACCTTTGACTGCTCCAGCGCCACCCCGTATATTGGCTAGCGACATCACCGGGTCCACGGCGACGTTGAGTGCCCAGCTTGACAACCCGCTGCCCACTGAAGCCAACGTGCGTTTCATTTATGGAAAAAATCCCACCCTTGCTAACGGGATCGAAGCGGGGCGTTCGCTCGTCGCTGCAAAAACCTTGAATGCTAAGGTTTCTGTCCCCCTCACTGGTTTGCAACCTAAAACGATCTACTTCTTTAAGGCGATTTCCATCAACGGCAATGATGCCAACACTACAAAGATGAGCGCACTAAATAGCTTTGAAACTGGTCCTGCACAGGCCGCTATGGTCATTACTAAAGCATCGCACGCCAATATAACGGATGCCACAGCCGAGTTAAGTGTCGATATTGGTAATGCTGAGCCAGCTACTACGTCGGTGACATTTTTTTGGGGCCTCGATGCAACCTTAGCCGATGGCACGCCCGTAATCGCTAAAGCCTACGCAAGCACAGCTAACAGCATGTCTTCGCGAGGCATCTTAGCGGGACTAAAACCTGCGACCACGTATTTTTATGGTGCGGCAGCAACCTTCCGAAACGGCACGGCCAAGAGTGCAATTCAGAGCTTTAAAACCAATCCGCATAACCCGCCGCAAATAGTGAGCGCCTCAGCCAGCAACATTACTGAGGCATCCGCATACTTTCACATGCTGGTTAAAAACACCCCAGTCGCCACCCAATTGCAAATCGTGTACGGCACCGATCCGTCCTTGGCCACCAGTATGCCGGTACGGTTGGACACCTCCGTGGTGGGGCCAAATGCAACGGGCTCGCAAATGCATGCCCCTGTGACCGGTTTACAGCCTAAAACGACCTACTACTTTAGGGCAACAGCGTCGAACCCCAATGGCACCGCGACAAGTAGAATTGGCAGCTTTTTAACCGCGGGTGGCGGTGCGCCACCCGCAGTGGAGAGACTCGGGCAGTCCAACGTAGGCGCTACCAATGCACTGTTAAGCGTCACTTACAAAAACGCGAATTTGCCCGCATCAACATTTTTTGTTTACAGCACTGATGCAAATTTTACCGGCGCTACCCAAACGCGGACAACGTCGGCGCCGGCCTCCGACATCGCAGCTTCACGCCATGAGGATATATCAGGGCTTAAGCCAGAAACAACCTACTATTACTTAGCACAGGTGGAAGATGTGAATGGCAAAGTTAGAAGCATTACCCAAAGTTTTAAAACGACTGCCGCCGTGTTGCCCACCCCGCCCGCTGTGGCGGCATCGTTTAGCGACGTAACCAGTAGTTCTGTCTATTTGCATATGAACGTTAAGAACATATCCCTCGCCACCAATGTGCAATTTGTCTATGGCACTGATGCCTCCTTAGCCACCAGTATGCCGGTACAGATGGGTGTATCCGTGGTGGGGCCAGCTGCTACGGGTTCACAAGTGCATGCACCATTGAACGGCTTGAAGCCCAAAACCACCTACTACTTCAAAGCAACAGCGTCGAACGCCAATGGCACAGCAACAAGTGGCATAGGTAGCTTTAAAACCGCTGGCTAAGGCTGGTTGCTTTAAATATGCAACGCAATATTCGCAGGTAAAGCCCTGAAGATGCCCTAAAATAGGGCGTCTTCAGGGTATTATTTAAATCAAATTACCGCTAATTACACGCTTACCGCCGCCTAAAAATTTCACTCAATCAACGCCCAGCATTGCATAGAAGGATAACAAAATGAATCGCACACTCTTGCAAATTTCAAACAGCATCTGTTTGATTTTCCTCCTACTCATGGGCGCTGATGCCATCGCGCAGGGCGCTAAGCCGGTCACTGCACCCACCATTACCCGCGCGTCGTCTGTCGACATCACCGCCACTACCGCAATTTTAGCCATGACCGTTGATAACCCGTTACCAATGGACGCCAACGTGCGCTTCATTTACGGCACAGACACGGCTTTTACCACTGGGTTAATCGTAGGCAAAGCCATTGCCGGCGCGAAAACAACGGGCGCACAGTTTTCTGCCCGGCTCAGCGGTTTGCAACCCAAAACCACCTACTACTTCAGGGCGGTTGCCTCCGTTAACCAAGCCTATGGCACGGCCACGGGTGATCTTGGTAGCTTCGTCACGGCGGCGGCGGCGTCACCACCGGTGGTCACTAAAACTTCGCACAGCAACGTAACGGAAACAACTGCTGAACTCAACATGGATGTGAGTTACGCCGATACAACTAATTCGGCTACTTTTTTTTGGGGTACGGCTGCAAATCTAGCGGGTGCCGCCGAAATTCCAGCTAAAGCCTATGCCACCACCGCTAGCGGCATGTCATCCCGTGGCCTATTGTCGGGTCTTAAACCCGGCACCACGTACTATTACGGGGCTGTAGTGGTTGGCCCAATTGGACAAGGGAAAAGTGGCATTCAAAGTTTTAAAACAATGGGCACGGCACCGGTTGTAGCGCCAAACGCACCACGGGTCGTAAATAATTGGTTTAGCGCGTTGACTGATAAATCAGTGTTGTTGAGCATGGAAGTACAGAACTTACCGATTGCTGCCAAAGTGAATTTCGCTTATGGCACAGATCCATTGTTAATGGCTGCCAGTACCTTGGGTGTAGGTTACGACACCGTGGGTCCAGGTGCCACCAACTCGCAGTCTCACACGATACTAAATGGCTTGCAACCCAAAACGACTTACTACTTCAAGGCGATTGCCTCCAACGCCAACGGCACATCGAGCAGTGATATTAAAAGTTTTTTAACGGCCGGTGGCGGTGCGCCTCCAGAGATTACTCGAATCACAGCGACCAACATTGCGGCCACGTCGGCAATGTTATCAGCGGTCGTGAACAATGCTAATTTACCGGGCACGGCGTTTTTTATGTACGGTACAAATTCAAACTTTATGCCCGGAACACAAACCGGCGAGCGCAGTTTTCAAGCCGTTACTGGCGGCATGGGGATAAATGCCGGTCTAACAGGGCTTACTGCCGACACCACATACTACTACGCAGCTTATGCGGCCACAGTTAACGGCAAAACGACAAGCCCAACGCAGAGCTTTAAAACTACAGCGGCCGTGGCACCAAGCGCGCCACTTATCACCGGCATATCCACCAGCAGTGTTACCGATAAGTCAGCACTATTTAGCATGATTGTTTTGAACATACCCATTGCTACCAAGGTGAACTTTATGTATGGCAAAGACCCAGCGTTAGCCGCGGCCACAACGCTAGGCGTTGGTTACGACACCGTGGGACCAAGTCCATCGGGTTCACAATCACACGCAGCGATTACTGGCTTGCAGGCTAGAACCACTTACTACCTCAAGGCGATAGCGACGAACGCCAATGGCACGGCAACGAGCAATATCGTGAGCTTTGCCACCGCTAGCAATGGTCCGCTTCCCGTGTTTGTTGGTGTGAAGCCAGAAAATATCGCGGCAACATCGGCTGATTTAAGTATGGGTTTTACGAACGCCAATTTGCCCGCAACGGCTTATTTTATGTGGAGTGCGAATGCGAACTTTACGGGAGCTACCCAGACTAAAGCCGCTGTATTGCCAGCCTCTGCAACGGTAACGGTATCAACCGCGCCGTTAACAGGGCTTAAAGCAGACACGACCTACTACTACTTCGCACAGGTGCAAGATGCAAATGGCATCGCAAAAAGTAGTGCGCAAAGCTTTAAAACGGCATCCGCAACGGCAACCCCGCCACCACCTCAAAATACCTATGTTCCTCCAGTGGTCAGTGGCGTGTCGCACTCGAATGTAGTAGGCACTGCAGCGTTGCTAAGCATGGTTTTCAATAATGGTAACTACGCTAGCAAAGCTAATTTTATGTGGAGTACCGATCCAAACTTTATGGGCGCGACGTACGTCCCGCCTCAGGCCGTAGCAGCGTCTGCCACAAACGTGACAGCAAAAGTGCAGCTAACGGGGCTCAAACCAAATACCACCTACTACTACAGGGCTACAGCCGTTACGCCTTTGGGTAGCGCAGAGAGTGTGGTGCAAAGTTTTAAAACAGCGCCTATGTAAGAATAGGAAGGGCTTGCGGGGTTGGGTTTGGCGAGCAATTTTGTGGTGCAATCATGAGCGATGCGCCCAATAACCGGGGCGTCTTCGCTGATGTGCGACCGCAAGCACACGTACATCGTCACCTAAGCGCCGATAAATTACGGTGTACGGAAAGCGATTGAAGCTGAGCCGCCGCAAATCGGCGCGCAAACGCATTCCTATGCTCGGGTTCGCAACGATCACGTTAAGAATACGTTCAGCTTCAGCTATGAAAGCTGCGCTCAGCAAGCCGTTCGCGTTGTCAGCATAAAAGAGTACGGCTATTTCTAACTCTTTGGCAGCGTCCAAACTAAAGGTAACATTCACTTCAACGTTGATCGTATTTTCGTAAATACGTCTGCCATTGGTACGCCTGAAGCATGCCCGTTGCTCATTTCGGCGTCGCGTCGCTGCGCCTCCGCAATCCATGCCTCTTCAATCTCGGAATCTGCATCAAGACTTGCGATAAGCGCTTGCGCCAGAGAGGCACGTTCGCTAGCGGATAACTGCATTGCTTCTGATTCCAACAACTCCAATCGTGTTCCCATAATTGTCTCCAAAATAAACTGCAATATTAAGTCTACCTTAATAGTTGCTGAGAGCGTTGGAGCCTACACTGAGAAGTTTGTACGCCAAGTAACCTCCGCCATTTTTTTGCCACATTCAATCCTAATTGATTCCTAATTACCCACAAACTATCGCGTACAGTACGGGTTATGATTTAAATGATTTGCCGTTTTCGCGTTCAACCTAAACACACCATTCAAAACTAAAACACCACTCGCGTTTGTCTACAAGGGTCGTCATCATGAAAAAAAATATCAAAGCAATTCTTGCGTTTTCAGCCATCGCGGCCGTGTCTGCCGCTGCCATTGGCGGTGGTTATTCTTGGTGGAAGGGGCGGGGAGTGAGTGGGGGCTTGAGCATTCCTGGGGTTTCGGAAGCTATTGCGAATGAAAAATTTGAAGCGCTAGATTGCCAAGCCAAGTATTTTGAATCATCCCCGGCTTTGGCACTCATGTTTGCTGCGCCGTTGGAAAGCGGGCAAAGCCTAAATAAGCGCATCACCGTGCTTAATTTAGGGCGCGTAAATGCTGCGGGTAAACCTATCACCTCTGATTCATCTGATGATGAGCAAAGCCAAGGTGTGCCAGTTAGAAAATCCAACCCACCTAAAGCAGCTGCGGAAGGCACAGCCACATTGACTAAAGCCGAAACGGACGCCGGTGGTGCGCGCTTAGAAACCAGCTGGATTCAGGGCGACAATCCGCGTGCAATTTATTTGCCGCACGTAGTGCCGCGCAATAAATATCGCATTACCTTGAGCGCTGATTTGACCGGTGGCAGCAATGAAAAGCTGGGTAAAAATTTAAGCTGCGAAGTGGTGGCCGAAGCCATGCCTTCTTCATTTTTCTTTGCCTCAAAAGGTACGGTGTTACCCGCGAAGCAAAATGGTGGCTTGCCTGTCATTAGCGTAAACGTGGGCGAAGTAGATGTGCAGTTTTTGCGTGTTGAGCCTGCGCAATTGCCGAAATTTTTAGCCAGTATTGTTAGCGGTAAAAAAGCACCACAAACGACCAACAATGAAGACGATGAATACGATGGCGGTTATTACGAAGAACGCCGTAAACCGCAGGGTTTGGTGCAATCGTATCAGTTAGACCAGTTACGTAAATACTCTAAAAGCGTCTACACCAATCGTTTCATGATGGACGCGCGCAAAAACCGCCGCAACGTTACGCATTTGCCAGTTGAAGATATTAAAGAACTGCAAGAGCCGGGCATTTACATCGCGGTGATGAGCGAGCCTGGGCGCTTCCGTGCTGAATATCAAACTACCTACTTTTATGTGAGCGACATTGGCCTGCACGCGCGGCGTCACGCGAATGGTTTGGATGTGTTCGCCCATTCTCTCAAAACGGGTAAGCCCATGCACGATATTGAATTTAAAGTGCTGGATGAAAACGGTAAAGTCGCCCTCACAAAATCAGTCGACGGCGAAGGCTTTGCTACCTTTGCTACTGCCACTAATCCGCTCAAAGTGCTCACCGCCAGCCGAGGGAACGAATATTCCATTTTATCGCTCATGGAGCCAGCGCTTGATTTATCAGAGTTTGATGTGGCTGGCCACCAAGCCTCACCTACCAAAGTTTATGCCTATGCAGGTCGCGATATTTATCGCCCCGGTGAAACTTTTGAAGCCAGTATTTTAGTGCGTGATCAAGATGGTGCTGCACTGCCACCCACGCCGATTCACGTTAACTTAAAGCGGGCTGATGGTAAAGCTGTTGAGCAATACCTAATAACACCGGACGCCGCGCGAGCAGGCTTTCTACGGCAAAAAATTGCCCTACCGCAAGACGCACAAACTGGCACGTGGGCGCTTGAATTTAGGGTTGATCCAACCACCAAAGCACCGAACTCCACCATGCGTTTTCAGGTAGAAGAATTTTTGCCAGAACGCATGAAACTTGATCTCAAAGCCAAGGCCGCGTATCTAGCGCTAGGCGAAAAACTGGATATTGATGTGACGGGCGCCTATCTCTACGGCGCACCTGCTGCTGGCAATAAGCTGCAAGGTTTTGTAAACACGGAGCGTAATCGCAATCCTTTCCCCAAGCTTTGGCCTGGCTTTGAATTTGGTGATGTGGCCGATGACGCCTTAAAGCAACGTGTCGATATTGAAGCCATCAATTTAAGTGAGACCGGTACAGGTACGGTGGAAGTTAGTCCATCAGAAAAGCTAAGTGAAAAAACTAATTCGCCGCTTACCGTACGTGCAACATTGAGCTTGCTCGAATCTGGTGGGCGCCCCGTGATTCGCAGCATTGAGCGCACCATATTTCCGACGGAAAAAGTGATTGGCGTGCGCCCAAAGTGGGAAGGCAAATTTGTGCGCGAAGGTAGCTTGGCGGAGTTTGAAGTGGTGCGCGTTGACCGTGTGGGTAAGAACGCACCAGCAGCCCGCGTGAGCCTGCGCATGTACCGTGAAGACCGTGATTATTACTGGGTTTTTGACGATCAACGCGGTTGGCATTCCGGTTACAACGAACAAGAAGAGTTAGTAGAAAGCCGCCAAGTTGCGTTGCAAAACCGTATTAGCGTGGCGCTACCAGTGCGTTATGGGCGCTATCGTTTAGAAGTGATTGATTTGGAGTCTGGTGCGTCAAATCGCTATCGCTTCTACTCAGGCTGGGGCGCGCAAGAAAACGAAAGTATGGGAAGTCGCCCTGATCGCGTCGCGCTGAAATTAGACAAAGCCAACTACCAGGCCGGTGAAACAGCCAAGCTCACTATTTCGCCACCGCATGATGGTGTGGCACTCATCACCGTTGAGGGTGCTGGTGTATTGTGGCGCAGCCACGAGAATGTGAGCAAGGGCGGCACGACAGTGTCGGTGCCGATTGATAAAAAATGGAATCAGCATAATTTATACATCACCACTACCGTGTTCCGCCCCGGCAATGTGGGTGAAAAAATCACGCCGGCCCGTGCGCTTGGCCTCACGCACTTAGCGTTATCGCGTGAAGATCGTAAGTTAAAAGTGGCCATTGACGTACCAGCAAAGAGCCTACCCGATACCAAGCTAAAAGTGGTGCTTAAAGCGCCCGGCTTAGCAGGGGACACGGCTACGGCCACGGTCTATGCGGTGGACGTTGGCATATTAAACGTAACAAATTTTCAAAGCCCTGATGCATTTGAGTTTTTCTTGGGTAAACAGCGCTATAGCCAAGACATTTTGGACATCTACGGAAAGTTTATTGAAACCATGGAAGGCCAAAAAGGTAAGCTTAAATTTGGTGGTGATGCTAGAGGCCGCGACAAAGCTAACACCCCTAAAAAGGTACGTTTGGTAGATTTGTATTCCGGCCCAGTAACCTTAAACAAAGCCGGTGAAGCGGAATTATTTTTAGATATTCCAGACTTTAATGGCACTTTACGCGTGATGGCGGTGGTCGCGGGTACGGGCAAATTTGGTCGCGCCGAAGCGGAAACCATTAGCGCCGCGCCGATTGTGGCCGAGCTTGCCATGCCGCGGTTTGTGTCGCCGGGTGATCGCGCCAATATCGCCTTGGATGTAACAAACACCACAACTGAAACGCAGCAAACCACGGTCACCTTAAGCAGTGATGGCCCGGTAAAAATTGCGGGCGGCACCGAGCAATTGACATTAGCGCCTATGCAAAAGAAAACGCTTCGCTTCAAAGCCCAAGCCACCGATGGCGCAGGTGAAAGCACGGTAACGGTGATAGTTAAAGCGGGCACTGCAGCGCAGCCGGTCAACATTAAGCGGCAGTCATTGTTGGTTATCTCGCCACTCACGGCGGCCGAGCGCACTCGTCGCTTCGTGCAGGTAGCGCCGGGTGAAACCTTAAAGCTCGAGCCCAATACCTTAGAAGCCTATTACCCAGGTAGTGCGTTGATGTCCGCGACGTTTTCAAACGTGCCGCCGATTAACGTTGATCAGTTGGTGAAAGGCTTGTTGGGCTACCCCTACGGCTGCCTTGAGCAAACCACCAGCAAGGCCTTCCCGCATTTAATTATTGACGATGCCTTGGCTGAACGAGCCGGGCTAAAACCGTTTAGTAAAGAAGAGCGTGAAAAAGCGATGGGGCAAGCCATTGCCCGCTTGGCGGGGCTTCAGCGTGAAAGTGGCGCATTTTCGCTGTGGGGTGAGGGTTTGGATGAGCCGTGGTTAAGTGCCTATGCGCTGGATTTTCTCACCACTGCACAAACCCAAGGTTACAGCGTGCCAGATAATGTGCTGAAGCGCGGCAACGCATGGATGTTAAAACAGCTTCAGCAAGCCGCGTCGAGCTTCCCCGCGATGACGCCGAGGTCCGATAATACCAAGCCGCAAGACAGCATTAGTCAAGAGTCGGCGTGGTGGGGTTATGACGGTAATCGCGGTAATGCGCGTGAAAGCCACCGTCGTTTAGGCGCATTGTCTTACATGGGTTATGTGTTGTCTAAAGACGGTAAATCTGCACCGCTAGCTGCGCTGCGCGTATTGCATGATGACTACCGTACCCGCGCACTATCAAGCTTGCCGTTAGTGCATTTAGCCGTTGCTTTAAGCGCGATGGGTGACACGAAACGTGCTCAGGAAGCCTTAGATACGGCTTTCTCCACGCCATACGGTATGAATGGTTATCAGTGGGAATGGTTAGGTGACTACGGCACACAGCTACGCGATACGGCGATGTCAATCGCGTTGATGGAAAAGCACAAGCTCAAGCATGCAAAAGCGGGCGGCGATTTAGTTGGCTTGTTATTGCGCTTAACAGGTAATGCGCGCTGGTTATCCACGCAAGAACAAACTGCATTGCTGTTAGCCGCGCGTAGTTTTGTAAACACCGGTGGTGATAGCTGGAAAGCCAGCTTAAATCGAAGCGGCAAACCAGAAACGCTTGAATCCAGCAAAGTTGGCGGCACGCAAATGCGCGAGATTGATTTTGCGGCGGTAAAGGGTGGCTCGAGCATTACCAATGATGGTGCCAAACCCCTATTTGTGGGCATCGAGACAGTAGGCTATGCCATAAAGCCGCGCGAAACGAAGGACGAATACTTTGCCTTCCGCCGTACTTATTACGAGCCAAGCGGTAAGCAAGTAGGCAATCGTCCCCTGGTGGTTGGCGAGCAAATCATCGTTCACCTTGAAGTGAAAAGTAGTCGATGGATTGAAGATGCCATGGTGATTGACCGTATTCCTGCTGGCATTGAAATTGAAAATCAAAACCTGACAGCGAATAACGCTAGCAATCCATTCTCAAACTTTGATCCCAAGGCTGATAAAACCAAGACAACGGAAATCAATCGTATTTGGGGCAACCGAACACCCGAAGCGCCAGCTGAAGCGATGGCTAATCCAAAAATTAAGCACCGTGAATTTAGGGATGATCGCTTCGTGGTGGCGGCAAAACTTGAGGGCGTAACGGATTTGTATTATGTCGTGCGCGTGGTAACGCCTGGCGAATTTGTAGTCCCCGCCGCCTTTGCCGAAGACATGTACCGCCCAGAAATTCGCGGTTCGGGCGCGGGTGGCGCACAGATGTTGCAGGTGAATGAGAAGAAATAAGCGTTATTGATAGGCTGGAGCTGCCCTATCCCCCAAGGGGACTACCTTCGGGTCGAAGGGCATCTTCAGGTTTTGTAGCCCGGCTCTCGCGGCATTTTGCGACAGCCGGGGCAGTCTCTGCTTATAAAAGGTACCAATTTTTACCCACCCCCCCGGCTGTCGAAAAAAGCCGCGAGAGCCGGGCTACGAAG
>JANNXI010000146.1:0-3149 GCA_031409495.1 Betaproteobacteria bacterium | reverse complement strand
CAGGACCGTGAAACGACGTAGCGCCGATGATAGTGCGGATCTCCCGTGCGAAAGTAGGTCATCGCCAAGACCCTTATAAACGAGCCCCTCCCAGATTACTGGCGAGGGGCTTTGTTTTTTTAGCGATCCGTGTAAGAACGCTATTTTTTAGCGTGGGTTGCTAAATTGTTCATTCATTTTTCTTCGTTTGTTGCAATGCAGCAGAAATAGATTGCATTCTTACGTTCCGTTTGTTACATTGTTGTTTTAGTAATTCAACTCTCTCGTATAAACATGAAAGCAACGCGCTTCTTTTCTTATTGGTACTTTTTCTCAGCTTTTGGCGTGAGAAGGGGTATCGTTGCGTAGTTAGTTTTGCAGATACGATAGAAAGTCCCATACCGCCAGCCTCATACTCTGGCGGTTTTTATTTGTGCCGTCGATTTGAGTCAAGCAGTTTTGAAATATTGATTCCTTCGGAGCTTCATCATGAAAGTAGCTACAGCCGCCGTTCAGTTAACAATTAGCGCAGCAATGGAGCAGCAATTAGCCGCGCCGGAACGAGATGTTAAGCAAAACATTTTGCCGGCGACCCATCATCCACTTTATCTTGTAGACGACGCAGAAAATCTCATGGCACATAACACCGATGACACCCGTATCAAAAATATCAAGGAGCTCGCACCTCCAATTCATTTAGTGCGTGAGTTTCCATGTACTGACGCTGCATCTGAAACCACGTTTCGGGCACGTGATGCGATTCACCGGATTTTGCACGGCGGTGATGATCGTTTATTGGTGGTCATTGGCCCATGTTCAATTCACGATGCAGATGCAGCGCTTGATTATGCAAAGCGCCTGCTGCCGCTAAAAGCGGAGTTGGATGCGGATTTAAAAATCGTGATGCGGGTGTATTTTGAAAAGCCACGGACGACAGTGGGTTGGAAGGGCTTTATTAATGATCCAGATCTCAACGAAAGCCATGATATCAATAAGGGCTTACGCGCGGCGCGAAAATTGCTTTTAGAAATCAATGAGATGGGAATGCCTGCTGGCACCGAGTTTCTTGATCTTATCTCACCACAATATTTTGCTGATCTCATTAGCTGGGGCGCAATCGGTGCGCGCACTACGGAATCGCAGTCGCATCGCCAATTAGCGTCGGGTTTATCGTGCCCTGTAGGGTTTAAAAATGGCACAGACGGCAATGTGCGCATCGCTGTGGATGCAATAAAAGCATCTTCCGCCCCGCATCACTTTCTATCGGTTACCAAAGGCGGTCACTCCGCTATTATTAGTACTAATGGCAATGAAGATTGTCATGTTATTTTACGTGGTGGTAAAACGCCAAATTACGATACAGCCAATGTAGACCTAGCGTGTCAGGAGTTAGCAAAGTCTGGCTTAGCTCAACGTTTGATGGTCGACTTTTCACATGCCAATTCTAGTAAGCAATACCAAAAACAACTGGATGTTTCTACCGATATCAGCAATCAACTAGCTGCTGGCGAAGACCGTATCGTCGGCGTGATGGTAGAAAGCCATATCAATCCTGGCCGTCAAGATTTAATCCCTGGCATGCCGTTGGATTATGCGGTATCGATTACCGATGCCTGTATCGGCTTTGGTGATACCGAGACGTTGTTGCGGCAGTTAGCCCAGGCAGTGCGGCAACGCCGTGTTTTTAAGCAAGGTAAACTTGATTAAAGCATTGATTTTTAAACTAACTTTGTTTGTGGCTGCGTTGGGAGTTGCACCAGCCAACGCGGTAGCAACTTCGGCGACAACTTCGGTAGCGGCGTCCATCGTGATAATTGACGACGCGAAAAGCACGGTTACGCTGAAGCGTCCTGCACGGCGTATCGTCGCCTTGGCACCATTTCTAACAGAACTTGTGTTCGCTGCCGATGCTGCAAAGCATCTCGTAGGTGTTTCGGCCTATAGCGATTACCCCGTAGCCGCAAAAGCGTTACCGGTGGTTGCCGATTATCAAGGCGTTGCCATGGAATCGCTGCTTGCCGTGAAACCGGATTTAGTACTAGCTTGGCAGAGTGGCAATCGTCCTCAGGACATCGCTCGCATTTTGTCGCTAGGTATTCCGGTTGTCCAGTTTGAACTTAAAAGCCTCACTGATATTCCCCGTGCAATTACTGTTATCGCCCAATTGACAGGTGTTTCCGCGCAACCGGAAACAGTGCAAGACTTCAATCTGCGGCTCGCTGCACTTATCAATGCGCAAAGAACAACAAACGCGCACAGCGCCCCACCGCGCAAAATTCGGTATTTTTTACCCATCGAACGTATGCCCCTAATGACCTTATCAGGTGCGCATATCGTTTCCAAAGCTTTAGCTGTTTGTGGTGGTGAGAATATATTTGCCAACGCCACAGCTTTAGCACCGGTGGTAGATAAGGAAGGCATAGTGGCGGGCAAACCAGAAATTATTTTTGTTTCTGCCACCCAAGCCGGACGCGAAGCCATACGTGCGCCGCTAGGTGATGGCTTAGCCAAGCTACCAGTTGCCGCCATCGAAAATAATCATATTTTTGGGCTAAACCCGGATTGGCTCATGCGCCCGACACCACGGATGTTGGGTGCGGTTGAATCGGCTTGCGCAGCGATGAATATGGTGCGTTCCGCGCCAAACTGATTATGTTTTAGCTACTCCGCCACCGCGCAGGCGTAAGGGGCTATTACCTGCCCTAACCACGCCGCCGGCAAATAGGCGAGCAGTATATCCAAAGTGTTGAACCACACTGGCCCAAGCAGCAAGAATACATTCGCGATACCGCCAAATAAAAATAAGCCACCTATGACATAGCCCACCACCCGTGATTTATCCGGTGCGATGAGCACAGCAATAGAAGCGCCAGCCAGTGTGCCGATAGCATGTGCCAAGAACGGAAACAGGAAGTGCTTTGGTTCAAAAAGATACAGAGAAGCCTTCAATCCGTCCATCGTCGTAACATCCGCACCTATAGGTGGCGGAATCACTTTTCCGCTAATCAAAATCAGTCCCATATTAACAATACTTCCAGCAACAAGTCCCAGCACAATGGAGAGCACGGTACGAAGTAGTTTTGGCATAATCAACATCTTGTTTGTAGCGCTAAACCTGTAAACGGCAGTTAAACCTATTCCTGCTAGGCTAGAACCCTACTGGCTGCGGG
>JANNXI010000145.1:0-12658 GCA_031409495.1 Betaproteobacteria bacterium | reverse complement strand
CACCTATGGCGGCGCCAAACTTATTTGGCGTCTGGATGACTAAGAAACGCTACGCGGATACGTAGCGGTACGCGATCATCGCAAGGACGGCGGGGCGGTGGGCTTCTACAGGGAAATAATCTACAAAAAATTTAGCGACCCTAGTACCCCACCGCCCCGCCGTCCTTGCGATGATCGCTTCCCGCTACGTATCCGCGTAGCTTTTCTTCGTCATCCAGACGCCAAATAAGTTGGGCGCCGCCATAGGCGAATGATTGCATTTCTGCGGGCGCTACTTTATGGCCACGCGCGATTAGTGATTCGATTACACTGGCTGGAACTCCACCATTTACTGTCGTCTCCAGCCCTATGGTGTAGTCTGGATTGACTACCCATCTTGGCGCGTCGCTGGCGGTTTGCGGGTTTTGGCCGTAGTCGATCATGCGAATGACCATCTGAATATGGCCTTGCGGTTGCATCGGGCCGCCCATTACGCCGAAGCTCATTCGGGGTGCGCCGTCTGCGTCGGTTAAAAAGCCGGGGATGATAGTTTGAAAGGGGCGTTTTTTAGGCGCAACACAATTCGGATGGCCGGTGATGCGGTTAAATCCAGCACCGCGATTTTGTAAACTAATTCCTGTGTTGGGCACCACCACACCTGCGCCAAAGCCCATGTAGTTGGATTGAATGAGCGAGCACATCATGCCACCGCTGTCCGCCGTCGTGAGATACACCGTACCACCGTGTTTGGGCAACCCGAATGTAACAGCCTTAGCTTCATGCATTGAAATGAGCGCGGCTCGTTGCTTTAGATACGCGGGCGCTAGCAATTGCTCGACGCGCACGTCCATTGCAGATTCATCGGCAACATAACGATGGGCATCGGCAAAGGCTAATTTCATTGCTTCAATTTGTAGATGAATGGAGTCGACACTATCCACGGCATATTGGCGTAGATTGAAATTTTCTAAAATACCTAATGCAATCAACGCCGCTAACCCTTGGCCGTTTGGCGGAATTTCATGCAACATAACGTCGCGATACCGAATCGAGATAGGCGTGACCCAGTCGGCTTGGTGCTCCACTAAATCAGTCATGCTTAATGCGCCACCGTTCCCCTTGGCGTTGTCCACCATTTGTTGCGCCAACACGCCGCGATAAAACGCATCGCCGTTGCTGCGCGCAATTAAATCTAGCGTATGCGCTTGGGCTGGAAAGCGCCATAATTCGGCCGTCTTCGGGGCATTGCCCTGGTGCGTAAAAGCTGAAACTAAACTTGCGCATTCAGGTCTTGCCGATAAATTTTGAATCTGCCGCGCCCACGAATAGGCGGTGATGGGCGAGACTAAAAAACCATCACGGGCATAGCCGATGGCAGGTTCAAACAGCTTGTTGAAATCAAGCTTGCCAAACCGTTGCGATAACGTCACCCACTGCGAAACCGCACCCGGCACCGTCACACTATCCCAGCCACGATCGGGCATATCGGTACGCTGCGGATAGCGTTTAGCAAAATAGGCTTCGTCCCACGCGGCGGGGCTGCGGCCAGATGCGTTTAAGCCGATCAGCTGCTTTGGCGATTTTGGGTCAGACACAATCGCAAAGCCATCCGAACCAATGCCGTTGCTGGTAGGCTCTACCACCGTTAATGCAATAGCGGTAGCGATGGCCGCATCTACTGCGTTTCCGCCCTGCTGCAGCATCTGCAAACCGGCTTGCGCGGCCAAGGGTTGGGAAGTTGCAACAACATTGCGGGCATAAACGGGCGCGCGCTCAGACGGATAGGGTTGCGCATCTGAAAATGGTTGGCTCATGCTCATTTTTAAGTTAATCCAATGTCATTGGGCTTTTGCAGCGCTTCATTGATCTCTGCAGCGGGGTGCATTTTTTGCCATGCTCTTAGTGCTTTTTGATACTCATACAATTCATCCTCATACAAATCCATTACACAGGGAATGCAACCTGTGCCGCAACATTCGCCCGGCGCAGGTAAACGTGGTGGTTTCAGTAAGAACGGTTCCGGTGGGAACTCGATTGGCGGTGCTTTTTCAGCGGTCATATTAAAAATGTCGTCCATAATAATTGCCCAGATTTTACGCTTTCCCGTGCAGCGCCACCACTTCATCATCTGCAACTGCAAACACGTGGTCGCCGCGCTTGGGTTTAATCACATGTGAACCCGTAAAAGCACCGAATGACGGCAGCAAGCCGACGTCTGCACCAAACCAAAAACACGGCAGCCTCACACTTTCGCCCGCCCGCCCAGTTAGGCGCACAGCGGGGTGCACGTGCCCCGCAAGCGCATAGCCAGCACTGCTGGGCTGAGGATGGTGGTTAAGTACAAAGGGGGTGCAAACTTCGCCCTCATTCACACAATCAATGTTGAGTGCTTGGTGTGGATCGCCCGACTTTAAGTCGTGATTGCCGCGAATCAGCAAAATCGATAATGCCGCATGTTGGGCTCGCCATGATGCAAGCTTTGCTTGAATTGAGGACCTCGTGGCGTCTTTATTATGCAAAAAATCACCAAGCAACACTAATAGCTGCGCCTGCTTTGCTTCGATACAGGTTGAAAGGCGCGCTAAAGAATGATCAGTACTGCCTTCGGGCAACGCCACGCCCTGTGCGCGAAAGGCAGTGCCTTTACCCACGTGCACATCCGCTGCGAATAGCGTACGCATCCGTGGCCAATACAGTGCTTTTTCAGGCATTAAAACGAGCCATTCACCGGCTACGTACGCAAGCGCCTCACCTTTATTTACTTGTGAGTAGTCACTCGAAAACCCCGTTGTCGAACAGACGGGCGTTTCTAGCTTGCTAGCCGGGGGCGAAAGATAATCACCAAATAAGGCAGTTTGCATGTTGTCAATCATCCCACACCATTTGCATCCGCTGCACCCGATCAGCGAGTTTCTCACTACTCAACTTTTCTCGCAGGCGTTCGAGCATCAACGGAAAAGCGAACGGTGTTGGCTTTTCGCACCGAATTAGCGTTAGGCGCTGCGTTTTAATGCGCGCCATTGCTTCCGTTAAACGGGCAAACTCAAGCTCCCTCTCCAATACTTCACGGGTAGATTGCGCTAGCAGTGGATTTTTTTCATCCCACTGCGCAAATACATCGTAAATTAAGCCGCTACTTGCCTGCACCTGCTTATTGGTTTTGCTGGCGCCGGGGAAGCCTTGAAACACCAACCCCGCTACCCTAGCCACCTCGCGAAAGTGGCGCTTTGAAAGCTCTGCTGCGTTAATACTTTTCAGCACATCGTCCAATAAATTAGTGGCGCTGAAAATCGAGTCTAGCAACAGGCGATTTAGGGTAAATGGCGTGACCGATAACAGCTCCAGCCCGTAATCGTTTACTGACATCGAGAATGTAGCGGGCTGAACTAAACTCAAACGGTAGCTTAGCAACGCCGCCAGACCAGTGTGTACATGCCGGCCCGCGAAGGGGAACATAAAAATATGATGACCTTCTTTTGACTCAAATTGCTCGATCAAAAGCTCAGCGGAATCAGGTATGCGAGAGATACGCTGCTGCGCAACCAACATGCGCGAGATGGCTGTAATTTCTGGCTCTTGGGCCTTATTGGTTTTGAAATCCTGCAGAATTTTTCGCACTGCAGCGGCAAGCTCACTGGATAGTGGCATTTTGCCGCCGCCCCACGTTGGCACGGTTTTTTTGTTTGCTGCCGCAGGCTTTACATAAGCTGTCATGTCTTTAATGCGCGTTAAGGCAAGCGTGCGGCCAGCGAAAGTAAACGCATCGCCAATTTTTAGGCGCGCAATAAAGCTTTCCTCTACATAGCCTAAGCGTGCGGCATTGGCGTAGCGCACCTCCATCATCGCGTCAGACACTATGGTGCCTACGTTCATACGATGGCGACGCGCTATCGTGGTGTCGCGCACCACATAAATGCCGGCGTCAATTACAACCTTTTTGTATTCTGGATACGCCTGCAAAGCATCGCCGCCACGGGTTATAAAATCAAGCGCCCACTGCCATTGGGCGGGCGTTAAATTTCTATAAGCGTAGGCAGTTTTAATTTCGGGATACACATCAACCGGAATAAATCCATCACCTAAGGCTAATGTAACCAAATGCTGCACCAACACATCAAGTGGCGCGTCAATTAGGCGGCGTGACTCAATTTGGCGGGCGTTAGCCGCCGCGCGCGCGGCTGCGGCTTCGATAAATTCAAACGCATGACTTGGCACGCAACTAATACGCGACACCTGCCCCGGCGCATGGCCAGACCGCCCTGCCCGCTGCAGCAAGCGAGCCACACCTTTGGGGCTGCCAATTTGCAGCACACGGCCAACGGGTGAAAAATCCACCCCTAAATCGAGGCTCGATGTCGCTACCACTGCCCTTAAGACGCCCGATTTTAGGCCATCTTCGACATATTGCCGCACTGATTTATCAAGCGATCCATGATGCAGCGCAAGCTCTCCCGCCCACATGGGGCGAATTTCTAGCAAGGCTTGGTACCAAATTTCGGCTTGTGAACGGGTATTGGTAAACACGAGCGCAGTACCGGCGTCCGTGCGCGTCATGTCAAAACAGGCATCGAGCTGCGCCGCCACTACTTCAACCATCACCAAACCTAAATGCCCAGCCCACGGAAATTTATAGGTATTGGCGGGAATAAGCGTATCAATCACTACCCGCTTATTTTGCACACCAGCCACCATGCGGCCAGACTTGCCCGCCAACAAAACATCGCGCGCTTGTTCTAAGTTACCAAGTGTTGCCGATAGGCCCCACACGCGTAAACGCGGATTCCAATGCCGCAAGCGCGCAAGCGCTAGCTCCACCTGCACGCCGCGCTTAGTGCCTAAAAGTTCATGCCATTCATCTACCACCACGCAACGCACCGTTGATAAGGTAACTTCAGCATCGCGCTGCGAAAGCATTAAACATAGGCTTTCTGGCGTAGTGACCAAGGCGCTAGGCATGCGCTTGTTTTGTTTAGCACGCATGGCAGTTGAGGTATCGCCCGTTCGCAGACCGACCGTCCACGGCAAGCCTAATTGCGTAATAGGCTTTTGCATAGAATCCACCGTATCGGCAGCCAAAGCGCGCATCGGCGTAATCCATAAAACCGTGAGCGGTGGTGCATCATGCGGTGGTTTAAGATGCCCTATTTTAAGCGGTTTACAGCCTTTACTCCGACCTGTTTCAGCGGAATTAAAGGAGGGATTTTCATTCAACCATTCAATAACTGGCCCAAACCAAGCCGCGAGCGTTTTGCCCGAGCCGGTGGCGCAATGGATTAGGCCGGACTCACCCGTCAAATACGCATCCCACACCTCATGTTGGAAGGCAAAAGGTTGCCAACCATTGGTCTCAAACCATTTGGCAATACTCGGCGGCATCAACTTAGTTGCCGCCCAGAGCGCTGCCAATGCGCTGCTTGTACCAATGTCGAAACATGAATATCCACCGTGTCTTGAATATTATTGGCGTAGCCACCCGCCATCACAATGGCCAGCGCGGCGTTGGCATTAGCGCAGGCCGCAAACACGAGGCGATCGCGGGTGGCTAAGCCCGCTTTGGTCAGCTTCAACCGACCCAAGCGGTCATCTTCAAAGGGATCGGCACCAGCGAGATAGATAACGAGATCAGGCTCGCTAGCGTTAAACGTTGTTGTCAGCCCGTCAGACAGCGCCGCCAAATAGGCCTCATCGGTCATGCCGTCTGCGCAATCAATATCTAAATCACTTTCCTGCTTACGGACGGGGAAGTTTTTAGCACCGTGGATCGAAAAAGTAAAAGTCGATGTATCGCCCTGACAAATGGCCGCCGTGCCATCGCCTTGGTGAACGTCACAATCGACAATAGCCACACGCCTTACCAAGCCATCTTGTTGCAAGGTGCGGGCAGCGATCACGGCATCATTAAACACACAAAAGCCTGCGCCAAAATCATAATGGGCGTGGTGCGTGCCGCCCGCAAGATTGGCAGAAATGCCGGAAAATAGGGCTGCTTTAGCGGCCGCAATTGTGGCGCCGCTTGAACGCTTGGAGCGCTCGACCATCTGCTGCGACCAAGGAAAGCCGATTTGGCGAATTTGGGCTGGCGTGAGTGTGCCTTGCTCTACTGCATGCACATAGTCGGGAGCGTGCGCCAGTGTAAGCTGCGCGGTTGTAGCGGCGGGTGGTTCGCAAAAATCAACACTGCGAAAACTGCCAGAGGCGTGCAACTGGTTGCGCAGCATGGCGTACTTCTCCATCGGAAAGCGGTGGCCATCAGGCAGCGGTAAAACAAATTGATCGCAGTAGTAAAGCTTCATTTATTTAATATTTACTCGCTACATAGGCACATAGGCCGGCTTGAGCTGCGTTACGGAGCATGAATTTCTCAATTTTGGCGCAACTGCCTTGGGGGGCTCCTCTAAAGACCTAACCTGGCGGTGCAACCTTCAAAACTTCTTCCAGCGTAGTTAAGCCTTGCGCAACTTTCATTGCACCAGAAATTCGCAATGGCTTCATCCCCATTTTGATCGCCTGTTCCGTAATGGCGGCAAGATCAGCGCTAGCAGTGACTAATTTGCGCACGCTATGGTCTAGCAGCAAAATTTCATAGATGCCAATACGACCCATATAGCCAGTGTTGCGGCATTCTAGGCACCCTACCGGGCGGTAAATGAACTGGGGAAGCTCACCCTTAAATGGGGCAACAGTTTCCCGCCACAAGGCTTGCTCTGTGGGGTCATCAAATGGTACTTTGACTTTACAGTGAGCACACAGCGTCCGCACTAAACGCTGCGCCATTACACCCAACAAAGTGGAATTCAATAAATAGGGTGGCGCACCTAAATCTAGCAGGCGATTGACCGCCGTCGGTGCATCATTGGTATGCAAGGTGCTAAAGACTAAATGCCCTGTTAAGGCGCTTTGAATGGCCATCTCCGCGGTTTCAATGTCACGAATCTCACCGATCATGATGATGTCAGGGTCTTGCCGCATCAGCGCGCGCACGCCTTGTGCAAAACCCAACTCAATACTGGGCGAGACTTGCATTTGGTTAAACTGCGGCACCACCATTTCGATTGGATCTTCAATCGAGCAAACATTTACTTCTGGTGTTGCCAACAGCTTTAGCGTTGAATACAACGTGGTGGTTTTGCCGCTACCGGTCGGCCCGGTTACCAACACAATACCGCCGGGTTTCTTTATTAGCGCCTGCCACTTATCGAAATCTTCAGTCGAAAATCCCAGTTCAGAAAAATCACGCACCAACACATCCGGATCAAAAATTCGCATGACTAGTTTTTCACCATGCGCCGTGGGCAAGGTGGACAAACGCAGCTCAATTTCAGCGCCATCGGAGGTACGGGTTTTAATGCGCCCATCTTGCGGACGGCGGCGTTCGACCACGTCCATACGACTTAAAACTTTAATACGTGCCGTCATCGCCACCATAATATTGGCGGGAATTTGATACACCTGATGCAGCACACCATCGATTCGAAAGCGCACTACGCCGATATCTCGACGTGGCTCTAGGTGAATATCACTTGCGCGCTGATCAAAAGCGTACTGCCAAAGCCAATCGACGATAGTCACAATATGATGATCGTTGGCGTCCAGCGTGCGGCCGGCCTTGCCAAGCTCTACCAATTGCTCAAAATTGTTAACGCTATTGGTAACGCCTGCTTTTTCACCGCGCTTTACTGAGCGCGATAAATTATAAAATTCACCCATGTAGCGATTGATATCGAGCGGGCTTGCTAACACCCGTTTAATATTCATATGCAGCATATCGGCTAAATCACGCTCCCAGCCGCTAATAAATGGCTCGGCCGTTGCCACCACCACATCACGCCCATTCACGGCAACGGGTAAAATTGCGCGTTTGGCAGCGTAGTCTGACGACATTACATTCGTGACAGCCGCTAGATCTATTTTTAGCGGGTCAATATTGTAAAACTCCATGCCCACGCGCTTCGCCAACCATTCGGTTAGCGTGTCGATATCTAGAAATCGATTCGGCGGCAGCATTGAGCGCGTCCGCGATTCAGCAACGGTTTGCAGCGGGTGTAGAGACGTTTTGCGGGTGGATGCCTCAGTTGTGATTCGCTTGGCGTCATCGGCGACGATAAAACCATCCGTTGTTAAAGCTTCGAGCACTTCAGGCAAAGTAATGAAGCGATCATGCTTGTTTGGTGAAGGCAAGAGTGGCAGCAGCTTGGCGGGCGCGGATTTCAATGTGGACATTTTTAGCACTCAAGTTATTTTATTTTTGATGTGCGTAAGCGTAGCAGATTCAGCTTCGTTTTTCCGCATCCGCGAGGCGAGGACAATATTCAGCGTGAGGTGCCGTGCTTAAATTTTCCACGCATCGTTAGCAGCAGCAAACTGACTAAACTGAGCAGTGCCCGAACGCTGAGCGTTGGCGCCTGCTGCGGTGCCCCCAAGCGAGGCTCCGTCTGCCTTGATCGACTCAATTGCGGCGAGTTCAAAGATGGCGCCCGTGAGGTCGGCGTTTGAGAAGTTGGCGCACTTGAGGTTGCACTCTCGAAAGCTCGTGCCGCGCAAGCTCGCGCCTGAAAAGTTTGCGTCTGAAAACCATGAGTGCTTCTCAAAGTCCGCTCCATCTAGCTTGATTCCGGATAAGTCAGCGTCGCTCAGTTCCGTATTCGGAAAGTACCGTTCTCCAGCGGCATAGCGCTGCTCAAGTTCCCCGCGGCTTTCGGGCGCCCGATAGTCCTTTGAATGTTCACGCACTTGGATCGGTCCTTGCTGCCTAACGATTGAATTAACCGGCTGGCGCGGCTTTATCGCGCCAGTCCGGGTTGAATGATTGGTTAGCTCTGAACACTTTTCAAACGGAGAAAGTGCTTCATAAAGGAGCTGGTAAGCTCAAACACAAATTCAATCTCAGCCGTGATGACCGCATCGTCGTGTTTGATATAGGTGTTCTGATACTTGGTGTAATAGTCGACAAGCCTTTCGAACATATTCGCCAATTGCGGCGACCCTCCCCGTTCTTTGACGAATTGCCCGAGAAGAGGGATTTGGTTCTCAAGCGATTTATGGTTACCAAACAACTGGCGAACCAATATTTCGAGAGCCAGGCGTAAATCATCAAGAGTATTGCGCCTGAAAACCCCATGGTCGTGCTTCTGAAGCGCCTCATCGAATAGCTTTTTGACCTCTGGATGATCGGAAAGCCAATGACGGGTTTCGATGACGAGGGTTCTGTGAATTGCTTCGCTGTTGTCTTGATCGGCGAACTCATTGTATTCAGAGAACAGCTTTACTTTGAGCGTCACGAGTAAAGCGATGCTCCCATCAGGGTTTAGGCGGTCACATAGCTCGCGGATGATTTGGTATTGCTGTTTCGGCGCGAAGCAAAGCAGGTTATCGAGAAGGGCTGTTCTTTTATTCGGCGAATCGAAAGGATAGCGGGCGTGAGGAATATCGACCCCAAAGTCAACAGCGTAAGCGGAAGTAATTTCAACGAGCTTCGGACCAGTAAGGCCGTTGTTCGTCATCTCCGTTGCAGCGAAGGAAATAAACACAGTTGGAATACGGTCACGCATAGAGATTGCCTTGAGAGCTAACGTTCAAGCTCAACGGCGGGCGCTTTTGCCCGTCCGCTCTTGGAGCGAAAGGTTAGGGAGCAACCGCTCGCCAGAACATCAGTTGGCATACTCGACTTCGCTGATTTTGTATTTCTCACCATTGCCATTCGTGCTTGTTTGAAGCAGAACAAATAGCTTGCTATCACGCAGGTATGCAAAGCGTTCCGATCTTGTTGACCCATTATCGAGGCCGCCATCACAACTAACAAGCAGGTAGCTGCCGCGAAGTTTCGGATGCAATGAAGAGGCCGGCTCTTCATTTTCGGTAGTACACGTCTGACGCAATATGTAGGTCTTGGAGATTGTTTTGGAACTGCCAAATAGCCCCGTTGTGGTGATCAGTGAAACCGAATCGTAAGTTTGTTCGTATGACGTCTTTGCCCCTAGCGTCGGGCGAATGAGGCCTTCGAGATTGCCGGACAGCGCAGTCGTATTTTGACTTCCACCCGCCCTAACTTCTTTTGCCGTCGTGAAGGGAACGAAACTCCGTCCGATTGGAAGGAGCATCGTGTTGTCGTACTGAGTCGCGATTTCTCCTACACCTGCGAGAGAAACAATTCCTTCCAGTGTTATCCACCGACGAATGCTTGTGACTCTTCCCGAACTTACGACTGTAAGTCCCCACAGTCCATTTTCAAGACGCTGGAAATGACGCTCCCATCGGGCATCGCTGGGCCCACCGTCTATGCTGCCTCGCAATACTTTCAATTGAGCAGGGGCTTCATCGGCTGAAACCACTTTCATTGCGATATCGCCGACGGATTTGAGTAGCTCTACCCCCGATCCAGAAGACGTTTGCGCATTCACGAGGGGGATATTTGCCGATACAAAGCATGCGAAGCTGATCGCTGCGACCATTGATCGGACAGCATTGTCGCTATGAGTTCGCTGGATAGTAAACATGGATGCTCCCTAACGTGTTTTATTTTGCATAACAGCAGTATATCTGTTATCCCAGCAACACGCACTCGCACCACCAAGCCGGGGTCACACCAAGCCGGGGTCCACCAAGCCGGGGTCAAGTCTTGCAATGTAGCATTTACTTGTCATTTACAGCCCGGCTTACCGTTGAATAATGTACGCCAAATGCATCCGCAATGGCTTGCAGGGTGTAGTCGCCTGTTGCATAAGCGGCGGCCATGCCTCGCTTGGTGTCTTCAAACTCGCTTTGATAATAGGCTAGTGATTTTGACAGCGCCCGCCTTTGCGCGCGAGGAATTTCTTGGCTGGCAAACTTAACATCTTCTTCAAGCCGTTGGCGCATAGTTTCTACGAACACATCACCGCCTAAATACACTTGCCCTTTTAGCTGCGCCCACATGTCCACACCACGCACGCCCTGCTGCACGAATTCACCATAGCGTTCAACTTGCCGTTTGGGTTGCGTGCCAAACTGGCTTAACAGCCAATCAGTGTGCAGCCATTCTGGGCTTGGTGTTGTGCCAATGGTGGCGTGATACGAGCTCCACGGCCATTGGCTCGCGTGTTTGACCATCTTTGCGCGCACTGGGTTTAGCACTACGTAGCGCGATAATTCCAATAAATAACTATCGCGCTCCACCAGTATTGCCTTGAAGCGGCCTTGAAAAACATGGCCTACGCGACGATGGCGACGATTAGCGCTTTGGGTATAAACCCCATTTAATTGCCGCATGCCAGCCGACAAATTGCCTTCAACCGTTTCAATGATGAGGTGATAATGATTGCTCATCTGGCACCATGCGTGGATGCGCCAATTAAAACGTTTACAACACTGCGCCAATATCGCCAACCACGCTTCGCGGTCGGCGTCATCATGATAAATATCGTCGCGCCTATCCCCACGCGAAGTTACGTGATACAGACCACCAGCAATTTCTAAGCGGAGAGGACGAGACATATGCGGAGGTTACCTTAATTGATGCTACATTACAAGACTTGACCCCTGCTTTCGTGACCCCTGCTTTCGCCACAGTTCCAAAGGGGACCCAATTTGAACTTGAGACCCCTTCTCACGATGCTAACCAAGCCTTGGCGTGATGCAATGACCGCTCCCCTAACATCGGTGAAATGCGCTGCCACAGGCCCTCGTTTCGAGCCGTCTCAGTGGCAATGGCTTCGATTAAGCCTGTTGCTACAGCTGTCACCAAATGACTATCACCACTGACCATAGCATCCTCAATCAACCGAAACACCTGCAGATTTACATCCAAACTTGTACAGTCAAAGTCTCCTGCAATTCGGTCTCCAAGAGCTTCAAATACTGCCGTAACAGGCGGCTCGTTGGGGGCGAAGTACTCCTCGGTTTCGCGAATGCTAATTTGCATACCCTCTGATAGCTTAACGATCTGGTTAACGAATTCTTGGCAACTTTTTTGCATTACTTTCCCCTTAGTGCATTACCCATGTCCCGCATAATATTTTCGGCTGCAGCACGATCTGCGGCGCTTGCCGTAGGATTTTTAGCCAGCCACGTTGAAAGCTTTGCGATCCCTTCCTCGGCCTTTTGCGAATGGAATGCTCCGCCAACTGGCTGGCCAGTCGTCATCTCCACTCTGGCCCGCATCGGGGTCAAGTCTTTTAACATCACATTTGCATCAAATTAAAACCATAAAACAAACCGAACAATAAGCCAAAGATGCCCTATAATATGGCATCTACAAGCATTAACTAGAAACTAAAAAACACTCTCAACCACCTTCATAAAACATCATCAATCCATCAAAAACCATCCTCACCTCGCACGTCACCATCAGCTAAATCATGGCACCCCAACGCCAACTTGCCACGCACCCCGCCTTACCCGCAAATGATTGCCGCTACAACCAAGTTCGCAGCAATCTATTCCTTGCATCCGCTGGCGACGGCCCAGCCTCCGCCACCACAGTAGAAATAACCGAAAGCTTCCACGGCCCAGACCGCATCGCCGTACCGAACTTAAGCTACCGCGACAACGCCGAGCATGTATTTTATAGATTCGGCCCGATAAAGTATGAACTTTTTCAAGTTTTACGACTCCAACATTTATGGAAAAAGAAAACGCACGAAAGCAAACACTAGAGCAACTCTACGAGCGGCGTAAGCAAGTCGTGCGGTTGCATAAGAAAGGC
>JANNXI010000144.1:0-16849 GCA_031409495.1 Betaproteobacteria bacterium | reverse complement strand
TAGAGGCGTGAGCGACACCATTTTGCCGTTTACCGTCACCGCCCGATCAGCAATTGATAGGCAAATAGCACCAGCTTGCAGCTTATCAACTGCATGGCCTGCCGCACGGCGAATAACGGCGGCAAGCCGCGCCAATAGCTCAGGTATGGCAAATGGCTTGACGATGTAGTCGTCCGCACCTAAGCCAAAAGCATGCAGGCGATCATCCAACTTTTCACGCGCCGTCATGATTATTACTGGAAGTTTATCGCGTGCATCACGCAGCTCAGAAAGGAATGTAAATCCCTCGCCATCGGGTAGATTTATATCAAGTAACACCGCATCAAATTGCTGGCCACGCCAATGTGTTCGCGCGTCGGCCAGTCTGCGCACCCACACAACGTCATACCCAGCAACTTGGATAGGCTTTGACAACGCCGCACCTAAATCTAGGTCATCTTCAACCAATAAAATTCGTAAGTTCAACGATTCACCTATGCGAAATAATAACCTGCAGTTTAACCCGATGCACCGCCTCTTCGCAGCATTGCAGCATTGCAGCATGGCTACTTTATAGCGACACTACTCAATGCCGCGATACAGGCCAGCATAATAGCGAATCTCAACATCGATAAGAGTTTATTGCCCATCAGATTTCCTTACGGCGCATGAATCATTTGCGAAAAAAATTAGAAGCGATAAGTAGCCGTCAATGCGCCCACGGCCGAGGTTTTATCTTTAAATATGAGGCTCTTCCCCGCTTCTCCCTGCAAACGATTCACACCGATATTGCCCGAGATCACCCATTTCTTATCAAGGGCATAATCTAAGCCCACAACAGCATCCGCCGACTCAATACCGCCTTTAGTCGTGAACACGGAATACACTGAACCGCTTGCCTGCAGTGCGGTAACGCCATATAAGGATTGCATTCTTTTCTTGTCCGCATAATTGGCGCTTAGGCTAGCGTTTAAGGACAATTTATCGCTCAACGGACAATCAGAGGCGATACCAAAATTAAAAGCACTGCCCAACCCTTTACCGAATGCCTCTGTGACCGCAGCAGTGAAGGCAAACGACGCGCCATTTGGCGTCCATTTCACGGTGATATTGCTGGCTAAACTCGACTTCACATTGCCCAAACCTTTAAAGCGAGAGCTATCCTTTTCGCGACGCCCGCCCACAGCCGTTATCGCAGTACTAAAGGTTACCACTTCGTTTTGCACCCAGTTATAACCAGCACCGCGCGATAAGCCTGCAAAAAACTGGCCGCTTTGCCAATCAACTGAAAATAGCGGAAACGCCTTGGCCTTATCGCTCGTTCCGGTCAAAGAATTACGTCCGACACCAAAACCAAAAGATGCGGTAAAGCCGTCTTGCGACTCTTGCGTTGACGCAGCACTTGCCTGTTTTTCCGTACTAGCGTCGCCCGCCTGCGCATTGAGCGTAACTGTGGCTGCCAGTAACGTAAAACTGCCGATGCACAAGGTGCGAATTGCCTTTGCCGAGCGCTGCGTTACTAACGGTATAACCAACATAAATTTCTCCATAAAGTCTTTCCGAACAGTCCGTGGTAAATAATTAAGGTACGCGGTAGCGAGCAAGCACCACGCAATGTGTTGTCACCGTTACCGATTTGAAATAGCTTCTAGTTACGACAAGTGAAGTGTAGATGCCGACACTTAGGTAAGCCTTATGGCTAGCGGCTTTCGGCCTAAGATTGACTTAAGAATCGACCTTCAAACTGCGACTGGCGCGCCGATAACGCGCGAACTTAAGGTATGCTTAAGCTATGGAAAACACACCTTCATCGGAACCGATAGCACCCAGATCTCTCCTATTTCGATTCGCCCGTTCGCTACTCGCGCATACGGGCACCTTGGGCTTTGCGCGCAAAATTTTAAGCGCGTTAGGGGGGCGCAGCAACGCCGCGGTGCCACTCTCAGCGTTAGTTCTTGAGCTTGTGCCTATCGCTTCAGTGGTACCTGAAGAATCAACAAATACCTTGAAGACGCCCGAAGATAGGGCGTCTTCAGACGACGATAGTTATGCAGCACGGGTTGCTGCAGAGATCGCCACGTTTGAACACGATGAAGTGGTGCATAACTTGCCAGATATTTTTCATTACTGGTCAAACAAGTATTTGCTGCCCATGATTACGCCTTTCGGTTTTATCCACCCCGACGACTTCTTTATTAAGCAACTAGCGAAAGCCATGCCGCGCGATGCAACCGCCTTTGCACATTTCATTAGCATTGGCGCCGGTAACTGCGATACGGAAGTGCGCGTGGCACAAGGCTTGATTGCGATGGGCATCAATAACTTCAGTATTGAATGCGTGGAGCTTAACCCCAGCATGCTCGAACGTGGCCGTGCGTTAGCAATTGAAACCGGCTTGTCCGCGCACGTGATCCCGGTAGAAGGCGACTTCAATAAATGGTTGCCCGCAAAACCGTACGACGCAGTCATGGCCAATCAATCACTGCATCATGTACTGGAGCTCGAGCACTTATTTACCGCCACCTTAGCCGCCATTAAACCAAGCAACGGCGTGCTAATTACATCCGACATGATTGGCCGCAACGGCCATATGCGTTGGCCAGAAGCGCTAACAATTGTTGAGCAGTATTGGGTTGGGTTGGACGAAAAATACAAAAACAATCGCCAGCTACATCGTGTAGAAACAGAATTTATAAACTGGGATTGCTCAACAGAGGGCTTTGAAGGCATTCGTGCACAGGATGTTGTGCCATTGCTGAATCAGCAATTTCATTTTGATTTATTTGTACCTTTTAGCAATGTCGTCGCGCCGTTTGTAGATCGCAGCTTCGGGCCAAATTTTGACATCAATTCTGCCGAAGACCGCGCATTTATTGATGCCGTACACGCACGCGATGAGGCCGAAATAGTGGCAGGCCACATAAAACCAACGCAAATGTTTGCAGTGCTATCGACCGACTTTAGCCGCCCCGCTTTACACCGCGCGCATTTAACGCCTGCGTTTTGTGAACGCAGGGTTGATGACTAATTCCAGTTCTAATGCGTTGCTGACTTAATGATTGGTGCGAAATACCAAATTTCGTCATTCCAGCGAAGGCTGGAATGACGGTTTCCCTCTGCAGGGTCACTGAAATAACGGCATTGTTAGCATTGAAACAGACTAAAACAACGCCCCTACTCCACGACGCGCATTACTTCGTTGCGCCTTAAAGGCGGCAACGTAAGGGGTGGGTTATAACGCGCAAGTTGTGGCGCGCCGATGGCTTTTACGTTGTTTTTTGCCAACCATGCATTCAATGATTCCGTCTTTTCTTGCACCTTAGGTTCTTCGGAGAAGCCGGAAAAACGGATCGCGGCAAGGCGTTGTGGCGGTATTTGGCGCAGGGTTACGGCGGGGTTTTTTGGCGTTGGCAAGGTGGTCATCGTGTATTTGCTTGGCATCACAAAATGGACGCGCCAGCGTTTACTGCTATCTGTTGAATCGACATTTGCTTCTACGGTCACGGGCACCGTCATGGCGATTTTTTCATTCTCGGCTTCTACCGTTACCGGCACCGTCATCGCAATTTTTTCGTTTAACGCCTCGCCGCTTGCAGGTTTTTTAGCAATGTTAGCGCCAAATATATAGCCCGCGATTGCCCGAAAGCCGTTACTCGTGGCGTCTTCCAAAGCGCCGGTAACAAACGTCTCGGCAACGATAATACTGGCGTATTCACGAATTTCAATGTCACCATCTTGCTTAATAATTTTGTAAGCCGCTTCTTCGGTATTGATGAAGGCATCCACCGCTGCGCAGCCGCTTAATGCCAAACTTGCCACGCAAGCGGTAAGTAATTTGCGTTTCATTGTATCCACCTAAAATAGTTGAAATGGTTCAGACGTACACAATACCTGAAACTACATGAGTATGAAGTGAACCTTTAGGGAGCAATCGCCATTGGTCGCAGCCAAATTGACGTCGTTGCGCCACGAGCAAACCAGTTTGGTGCCACCACCACCATGCCATCAATCTCACCAATGCCGTCTTGTTCGCGTAGGGCTCCATCAGCAACGCGTATATCGGCTTTTTGCACGATATATAAGGTGTTTGCCCGAAATTTTGCCTGTAGAAACGCCTCTTCTGATGCACGCCCTTCGGCAAAACACGCCATCGGCACACGCGCAAAATAGCCGACGTTAATCGACATTTTATGGTCGGCCGCAAACATGCCCAAAGCCGCAAAACGTGGCGCCATGTGCAGCATCGGCAGCACCACAATGTGCTGATAGTTTTTTAGCTTCGGGTCGAGCCAGAACCGTGATTGCAGGGTATCAGCCTGCGTTGCATTGGTGTCAAGATGGCGCGCGTAAAGCCCGCGAAACGTCGACGCTCGACCGCTCAAATCAACAATTTGTACCGCGCAAATGAGTAACGCGATTGCACTGCCTTTGGTTCCGGGTAGCGCACGCGCCAACAATGCAAAGCTCCCAATCAGCAACAGATAAAAACACAGCCACAGCAATCTACCCGAGCCGCGAATGAAATCCAACTTACCCTGCAACAACCCGGGCAACGCAAAGCTGAATATCTCGAGCGTGCCATAGTAAACTTTATTACTCAGTGCCAAGGCCGCACAAACCAAAGCGACACCGAGCAAGGGCCATATTGTTTTTGCAATTGGTGTTCTAATACGCACTAAAACAATTGCCGCAACGAGCACCGCCAACAAGCCTCCCGCACCCAAATACGCCCCACCCTCCATTTCGGTACCAGCCCTTACCGCAATGGGCGGTAACAACCTGCTGCCCCAACCGGGATTCCACAAACTATGTAGGCCGGCTGCATAGTTACCGTATTGTGTGCCGGAGGCAGATTCACCAATTCCCACAGCGAAGTAGCCAATTTGCCACATCACAAGCAAAAGCACTAACAATGTGAATGTCGCGTGCGTGGCTGCGCGAGGCAACGTTACCAATTTATCCACCACAGTTTTGCGAACCCAATCTGCCGCCCAAACAGCCAACACCATGTAGAGAAGGTACGCGTGGACTAAGGCCGTGATGATGACGAGCAACGCCCAACGCAAGGCCGATTGTTTAGTAATGTAGGCGAAAATTGCTGCAAGCAATAACCATTGCCCCATCAACGCGAAATGCCCCCACGCGCGTTCAACCAGCACGGTTGCGGTAACCAACATAAACGTAAGGCAACATTTGCTGATGAAGCTGCAGCGGCAGGCTTCGCCAATTTTCCATGCAAAGCCCCCTTGCAGAATGTAGCAAAGCAATATCCACAACCCTGTGTACTGAAAATGCGCTGGCAAGAAGGTGTCCCAGGGCTTAAAAAGTAGCGCAAGCAATGGAATTGAATCAGAAAACACAATCGCACTGCCCATCGCTTGACCGTACTGACGATTCATGCCAACAGGAAATTGCCACGTATCGCCACGGTAAAAATGCCAACCCAAAAAATGCTGCGCACCATCGCCCTGCATGAGCCACAGATAGTCAGAAGGGTTCAAAATCCGCAACGGGTAAAGCCAGAAAAAGAAAGCAGCGCCAAATAGTGCACCAAAGACGCATTGGTACTTCGCGTGGACTATTGGTTTTACGGTCATGATCTTAGCGTTCAACAACGTGGGCAAAGGTAGTGTCAAACGGTCTAATTGCACCGATAGTTTCCGCTTCTGCCAATGCCACAAAATATGCATGTCGATCCACGCGAGCGCCTATTTGTAGCGCGTTTCCAACCTGGTCGTCAGATTTGTAAACGCGGCGAACCAAAAACGCCGGGCGACGTTTTGACTCGCTAAAAATACGCCCAACATACTCACCAAGCACGCCGATACCTAGCAATTGCACACCACCTAAAAACAAGATGGACACCAATAGCGAGGCATAACCTGGCAAGTCCACCCCAAACACCAAGGTGCGCACCGCAATCCATGCACCCCAAAAAAGCGCAACGGCTGAAACGAATAACCCTGTCCAGCTAAATAGCCGTAGCGGGGCCGCACTAAAACCGACAATCCCTTCCCATGCCAACGCCAGTAAAGCCGCGGCATTAAATCGTGATGGGCCATGCGCTCGAGGCGCGCGCGCATATTCGATTGTGGTGGTGTGAAAACCTACCCACGCAAACAGGCCTTTCATAAAGCGATGATTTTCCGGCAGCGCATTCAGTGCGGCAACGACTGTTTTATCCATCAAACGAAAATCGCCGACGTTTCTTGGTATTTGCACGCGATCAGCAATACGGTTGTGCAGCCAATAAAATGCGTGGGCACTTACGCGTTTCGCCACCCCATCGCTGGAGCGATCGCAGCGCTTTGCCAACACCACGTCGAAGCCTTCGCGCCAACGGGTGAGCATGGCGCAGATTAAGTCTGGCGGGTCTTGTAAATCAGCGTCCAACACAATTACGGCATCCCCACTAGCGTGGCTCAATCCCGCTGATAACGCCGCTTCCTTACCAAAGTTACGGCTAAGCTCGACTACAGTAATGCGGCTATCTAGTATTTGGCGCGCCAATAGGTTTGCAACCGTCGCATCGCAACTCCCGTCATCGACAAATAATAGTTCAGTCAACATATTCGGATGAGCGGCCTTTGCGTTTTGCAGTGCGGGATCAAGGGCTGCAAAAAGGGAGTCTAAACTTGCGGCCTCGTTGTAACAGGGGATCAACAACGTCAGTACGAAGGCATCAGCGCTGTGCGTAAAGGCATACTGGAGATTCATAAATAGCCCATAAAAATTTGTGGTTTAGAACGAGGCAATCAGTTCTGATTTTTGCGATAGCAGGCTGCAAATACCTTTAAATAGGGCATCTACAAAGACCCTATGCCGCAACCAGCTTGTAACTAAGAGACAGCACTGCGAAAATAGTTCGCTCAAAAACCGCAATTTTCAAGGTTTAAATTTTGCCAACGTGCTGAACTTTCGCACTCAAAAGTGTGTCGTGCCGTTGTCCATTAATTGTCGGCGCGCACAACCGCACGCCAGCGCCTGCAGCCACACGCAATCGCAGTGCCGTGCAAACAACACATAAACCTGTTGACTTAAACGCAAATACGAATTATTCTTATTTGCATTAATGTATTGGTCGTTTAATTTACTATCGCTAACTGAACTAGGATTTTCTATGCATCGCGCCGCTTCCACACCACATCGCACAAAAGCAACTCTACGCACTCACAAAACCAACCAGACGCCAAAAAAAGCACTGGCTATCGCGCTGCACGCCGCTTTGGTAGCGCTTTACGCCCCTATTGTCGGCATTGCGCAAACTCCCGCAAATGGGGCAACGCCAGTGCTCTTAGCTACGCTCTCCCTGCCCGAAATTACCGTATCTGGCACGCGTACGCCCAATAGCGTGGATGACGTTGCCGCAACGGTCACCGTCATTCCTGCAGCCACGATTGAGCGGCGATTGGCGCGCGACATTCGCGAGCTCACTCGTTACGAGCCCAATGTTTCGGTTGGTAATAGCGTCACGCGGTTCGGTTTAACGGGCATCAATATTCGCGGCATTGAGGGCAATCGCATTCTGTTACAAGTGGATGGCGCGCGCCTGCCTGACAGTTTTTCAATCGGCTCCTTTGCCTCGTCCACCCGCAACAGCATTGAGCCAGATTTATTAAAGTCTGCAGAAATCGTGCGCGGGCCAGCATCCAGCCTCTATGGCTCGGACGCCCTAGGCGGTGTGGTGAGCTTCTTTACTAAAGACCCTGCAGATTTATTGCGTGAAACCAGCAATGAAATTCACGCCAGCTTAAAAACTAGCGCGTCACAAGCTGATAGAGAACGCAGCACTACAGGCACCTTAGCGCTTGGGCGTGACTTGCCGGTACAAGTGCTTGTTTCTGCAACACGGCGCGACGGCCATGAGACTACAAATTTTGGTACTTTGGATACGCGCGGCGCCAACCGCACTGCTCCAAACCCTCAAAATACAGCCAGTTCCAGCGCTTTAGGGAAATTAGTTTGGAATACGGATGCAGGTGGCCCAACGCTAAAATTTACCGTTGACAGCCTTGACGCAACAACCAAGACTGATGTCGCCACACTAAATAATCTAGCGCCTAAAACAACTTCTTTACTTGCTACAGATCGCAGCAAACGCGCGCGTTTTAGCGCGGACTTAGAATGGAATCAGTTGGGTTTCATTGATACCCTGCGCGCCAATGCATATCAACAAAATAGCAAAACCCGGCAAGTGACCAACGAACGCCGCGATGCGACCACCGCAGGTTGTTCCGGTGTTACTACCAATACCAACACCTGCTTGCGCGACATTGAATTTGCATTTGACCAAACGCTTAAAGGTTTAGGGCTGCAAGCCGTTAAACGCCTTGAGCTCGGCACCAGTGTGCATCGCGTGAGCGCAGGGTTTGACTATACCGATACGCGCTTTCTTGAATCGCGTGATGGTAAGCAAACGATCATCACCGCTACTGGCGCCACGACGGTAAGTAACACCGTAGGTTCAGACGTATTTCCGGTTCGCGATTTCCCGCCGAGCCAATCTAAACAAACAGGGTTCTACCTACAGGACGAAATATCATTGCTAGACGGGGCAATATCGGTAACACCGGGATGGCGCTTTGATAGTTTTAAACTCACCCCAGAGAACGATGCCGTGTTTGCAGCCGATAACGTCGGTGTCGCCGTGAAAGGACTAAGCGACCGCGCCGTATCGCCACGCCTTGGTGTGCTTTGGAAAGCGTTACCGCAAGCCACCTTGTATGGCCAATACGCGCAAGGCTTTCGGGCCCCACCTTATAGTGATGTGAATTTTGGCTTTACCAATTTTGCCTTTGGCTACACGGCCATTCCTAATGCGGACTTAAAGCCCGAACGGAGCAAAGGTTTTGAGTTTGGTTTGCGCGGCAATGCTGGCGCGCTAAATTACAACCTCACCGCCTTTAATAACCGCTACGAAGATTTTATTTCTTCCCTTACGCAATTGAGTTGCCCAGGGGATGCACGTTGCTCGGCCGCGGTGCCGATTACGTTTCAATCGATTAATCTTGGTCGGGTAAAAATTAGTGGTTGGGAAGCCAAACTAAATTGGCAACTCGCGAATGTAGCGCAGGGTCTGAAGCTAAACATTAGCGTGGGTGAATCAAAGGGCGATAACTTAATAGACAACACGCCACTCGATAGCATTTCACCGCGCCGCAGTGTGATTGGCCTACAGTTTGATGCCCCAAGTAAAGCTTACGGCGTCGAGGCGATACTCACCCACTATGCAGCCAAAACTCGCGTTGCCAGCGCCACCCAGTATCAGCCAAGTGCCGCAGCCGTAATGGATGTATTCGCCTATTGGAACCCCACAAAATGGCTGCAACTAAATGCCAGCATCGCGAACTTAGCGGACAAAAAATATTGGTTATGGAGCGATGTACGCGGGTTATCAAGCACCAGCGCGGTGCTGGATCGCACCACACAGGCAAGCCGCAATGCTTCGTTTGCAATTAAATTTACGTATTAAACCACTGAGGTCAAAGCCATTATGGATCACGTTGATTTTTCTAAAGTTGAATACCCAAACCCGCAATCTGTCATCGCTGGCACGTTTTGCCTCATGAGCTGTGCCATGCGCACAGGTAGCGAAATTTATATTCCGAAAATTGTCGATAACCTAAATTTTTTAACTGATTGTAAAGGCCTAGATCCCGCCATGCGACGCTTGTGTAATCGCATTGCAAGCGATTGGGAATCTTGGTTAATGGAAAACCAGTTTGAGCCAGAACCAACTGATATTGAGCTGAGTAACGAAGCGCTTGAAGCACTGCCTACCCTACTTGCCGCACATGCGGAAACCGATTTAAAGCAAAAAACGATCGAGAAAACTGACGCGCAACAGTTCGTAGAAAACCTAGTTGCTGGTCGTTACCACCGCAATTAAAGCAACACAATTTAAACCACGTCTTTTGGAGCCCGCCATGACAGACAAACAAATCGCGAATCACCCTTATGTAGATCAACCCCAAGCATTGCAGGAGGCTTGGCAGGAAGCCATTCGCGATAAAAAAATGCGTGTTCGGGATGCTGCGGAATTTTTGGGTGTTAGCGAAGGTGCGCTTGTAGCGACGCAAGTTGGTAGTTTCGCCACGCGCCTTGCACCGCATTTGAAGGGCGACTGGGTAACGCTCATCGCGCGCATCGGTGCGCTTGGGCGGGTGATGGCGCTGACCCGCAACTATGCGGTAGTGCACGAGCGCAAGGGCACATACAAAGACGTAACGGGCAACGCGCACATGGGTATGGCCCTAGGCGATGATATTGATTTACGCCTGTTCCTCAATCAATGGCAGCATGCTTACGCCGTGGCTGAGCCCGACGGTGGGGCAATTAAAAGGTCATTACAGTTTTTTGATGCATTTGGCGATGCGGTACATAAGGTATTTCTACAGCCAGAATCGAGCATTGATGAATTTGAAATGCTCTGCGCGCAATTTGCGGCACCCGATCAATTGGCGGGCGAAAATGTGTATGCGAAGCAAACCGCTACCAACACGTTAAAACCGGATAACGAAATTGACGTGCCCGCCTTTCATGATGCTTGGGCGCAGCTAAAAGATACCCATGAATTTTTTGGCGTACTCAAAAAATTTGGTCTTGCGCGCACACAGGCATTGCGATTGGCCGAGCCGCGTTTTGCCTACCGCGTGCCGGTAAGAGCAGCCCGCGCGATGTTGGAGCTGGCCGCACAAAATAAAGTGGCCATTATGTGTTTTGTTGCCAACACTGGTTGCATTCAAATTCATACAGGCCAAGTAGAAAATATCCAAGTCATGGGGTCGTGGCTAAATGTACTGGACCCCGATTTTAATTTGCACTTACGCGAAGACCATATTGCAGAAGCTTGGATTGTGAAAAAGCCGACTACTGAAGGCTTAGTTACGTCACTTGAATTATTTGATGGCGATGGCATGCAACTCGCGCAATTTTTTGGCAAGCGTAAGCCGGGTATTCCTGAGCTGCAAACCTGGCGAGACATTATCGATATTTTGCCGCGTTTAACTGTGCCGACCGACGCCATGCAGGGCTCACAAATGGAAGTTGTCGCATGAAATTATTAGCCAGCCTATGCGTGATGGCATTAAGCAGCCTTACACCGCAAATTGCATCCGCCCAAAATAAAGACATCGTAATTGTTGGCGGCGCCATAACAGAGATAGTTTATGCACTTGGCGCCCAAGATCGGATAGCGGCGACTGACACCACATCGCTCTTTCCGGCTGCCGCACAAAACACGCCGAAGGTGGGCTACCAACGGTCATTAAGCGCCGAAGGGGTATTGGCCTTTAAACCGAAATTCATTTTCGCGGCGGGCGAAGCCGGGCCTGCCACGGCGGTAGCGCAAATTCAGGCGGCAGGCGTGCGTTTTGAAAAAATTTCCCCTGAGCATTCAGCGGCCGCGTTACTAGAAAACATCAATAAAGTAGCAACTTGGTTAGAGATGCCCGCTGCTGGCAAAAAGCTGAGTGGGCAACTAGAAGCCGAATGGGCACAAACAAAGGGGCATGTTGAGCGCTTAGTTAAAACTAGCAGCAATAACCGAAAGCCAAAGGTGCTATTTTTGTTAGCGCACGGCGGGCCGTCGCCACAAGTGGCTGGCGAAGGCACCTCTGCAAATGCTATGATTTTGCTTGCAGGTGGTGAAAATGCCATGAACGGTTTTAATGGCTATCGCCCGCTCACCACTGAGGGCAGCATTTCTGCGCAGCCTGATATTATTTTAATTACAACGCAGGGCTTAAGCGCTCAAGGCAGTGTTGATGCGCTACTAAAAAATGGTGGTTTAGCGCTCACGCCCGCGGGCAAAGCCAAACGCGTAGTCAACATGGAAGCGCTAGCACTGCTGGGTTTTGGGCCGCGATTGCCGCAAGTAGTGGCTGATTTAGCCACGCAATTTTATCGGTAACGTAAATGAAACGAACAACTTTCAATATAGCTTGTCTGCTCATCACTTTGCATCTTAGCTTGACCGTTAGTGCGCAATTATCGCCCCCCACAGCTACGCCCGCCACACCATTGCTGCTACAAGATCATCCGCTCGTAGACAAAATTTGGGATGCACGCGCAAATACCTTCATTACTACTGTGGAGCTACACGAAGCACTAGCGAAAGCGCCGTATGTGCTGCTGGGCGAAACGCACGATAATGTTCAACATCATCGCAACCAACTACAAATATTGATCTCCCTCACCGCTCGGAAACGCCTGCCAGCATTGGTTTTAGAGCAATTTGATATCGAGTATCAAGCAACGATAAGCGCCGCACTTAATGCAACCGCTGCTACGGCTGATACGGTGGCTGCCGCAGGCAAATTTAATCACAAAGGTTGGCAATGGCCGCAATACGCGCCGCTAATTTCGCACGCGATTGATTCCAAACTTGATGTAGCTGCCGCAAATTTATCGCGAGCGGAAGCACGCAAAGTGTACAGCGGTGGCCTTGAAGCGTTAGGAAATCGCTTTGATAAAAATTTATTTTCAAGCACCTGGAACACCACGCGCGAAACACTAATGCGCGATGGCATGGTGCAAAGCCATTGCGGCCAGTTGCCGCCTGCGATGGCACCGGGCATGGTGGCCGCGCAACGGGCCCGGGATGCAGTGATGGCACAAACGCTGGCTGGGCATGCATCCAGCGGCGCTGTTCTCATCGCGGGGCGCGGTCACGTGCTCCGCAATATGGCAACGCCACTTTATTTAGAAAAATTGCAACCCAAGCTAGCAGTGGCTGTTGTCGGTTTTATTGAAGTGGAAGCCGATAAATTTAAGCCCGCTGATTTCGCTGAATTGGCGCTCGGTGCCGCGCCAGTAGCGTTTGACTACGTATGGTTCACGGCAAAGCAAAGCCGCGCGGATCCGTGTGCTAGCATGACGATCAAATTGCCAGCCACTGCGACAGCACCCGCCGTGGCACCCAACATTGCTTTACCTAAAACTTAAATTTTAATGCAAGCAGACATCGCACCAATTTTGCCTGAAAATAAGGCTGTAGATCCGCTAAATACCGGCGTTTACAGCCTACCCTTGCGGCGCTTTTGGCAAAGCACTGTGCCGGGCCGCATCAATAGCCGCGTGTTATTTATAGGGCTGATCCTCTCCCTAGCGCTAGGCGTTGTGCTGGCGGTAGGACGTGGCGCGTACGCCATTGGTGCCAATGATGTGCTGCTAATTTTAGCGAAGTTCATCGGCCTAGATTTTGGCTTCACCATCGACACGACGCAATATGCGGTGCTTACTGAAATTAGGCTACCAAGAGTGATGCTGGGGCTATTGCTTGGCGCGGCCTTAGCGGTATCGGGCGCTGCAATGCAGGGCTTATTTCGTAACCCTTTAGCTGACCCGGGTTTAATTGGCGTGTCCTCAGGTGCGGCCTTTGCTGTGGTGAGTGTGATTGTGCTGGGAGCCACGGTATTTAAAGGCTTTACAGCAATTTTAGGTGGCTTCACCCTGCCCTTGTTTGGGTTTGTTGGCGGCTTAATTACAACGACCATTATTTACAGCCTGTCGCAGTACGAAGGCCGCACATCACTGATCACCATGTTGCTAGCCGGTGTGGCAGTCAGTGCGATGGCGTTTGCAGGCATCGGATTATTTACTTTGATTGCGACGGATGAGCAGCTCCGTAGCTTTACTTTTTGGACTTTCGGCACCTTGGGGGGGGCACAGTGGCAAATGCTGGGCATTATTGCCGTGCCGATGATCTTGGCAATGCTGGTGCTAATAAAAACTGCACCGGGCCTAAACGCACTGATGTTTGGCGACACTGAAGCCACGCACCTAGGCTGGAATACACAAGCCATAAAGCGCACCATCATCGTTTGCGTAGCCGCATTAACGGGCTTTAGTGTGGCGGTAGCGGGCGTGATCGGCTTTGTGGCACTGGTAGCGCCGCACTTAATTCGCCTGTGCGCAGGACCTGATAATCGCATTGTGCTACCTGCAAGCGGCCTGCTAGGAGCGCTATTGCTCACGTTTGCTGACACCCTTGCTCGCACGGCAATTGCACCGGCTGAATTGCCGATTGGCATTCTCACCGCCCTAATTGGTGCGCCGTTTTTTCTAGCGCTGCTGCTGCAACAGCGCCGCACCTTGGCGGGGGGCTAAAGCGGATGGAAACGACAGCACCGTTATTAGCGCTTAAAAATATTGTGGTGAAACGCGGTGGACGGCTGCTGGTAGATAACGTATCGCTCAACATCACTAATGGCAAAATGTTGGCGTTAATGGGCGAGAATGGCGCGGGCAAGTCTACACTGCTTAAGGTGGCCAGTGGTGATTTTGTGCCCGACAGTGGCGCAGTCATGCTGGGCGAAAAGCAATTAGGCGATTGGACGGCATTAGAGCGCGCCACACGCCGCGCCGTATTGCCGCAGGAAACCAATACAGCGTTTATGTTCACCGCCCTTGAAGTGGTGCTGTTAGGCCGCTCACCGCACTGCAATGGTTATCCGAAGGCGCGCGACGTAGCAATTGCCCATGCGGCGCTGGCGCAGCTAGACATGCAAAAATTTACCCACCGGCTGTTTCCCACTTTGTCTGGCGGCGAGCGCGCGCGCGTGGCGCTAGCGCGTATCCTAGCGCAACTTTGGGAAGCCGCAAGTAGCGCGCCCCGCGTTATGTTGCTAGATGAACCCATTGCAGCACTTGATATTGCGCACCAACATCTAGCGCTGCAGGTGGCACGAGACTTCGCCCAGCAGGATAATTGCGCCGCGCTATTGGTGCTGCATGATTTAAACTTGGCCGCCCAATATGCCGATGAAATTGCTCTACTTAAAAATGGTCAGTTAATGGCACTCGGTACGCCCGATCATGTGCTGAGCAAAGCGAACATGGCAAACTGCTTCGGCTGCGATATGCGGCGGATAACGCACCCCGAAACCGGACGGCCGATACTATTTGCGGCCTAATACCGAAAGCTGCGTGCCGGCATTAAACCGCTGTGCCTTCGGTTCTAATCATCAGTAAACGCAAAATTTCTAAGCCAACGAACGCCAACAGGCTTAGGCCAAATACCGGCATTACCAACCCTAACACCGTAGCTAACGGCCAAAGCCAAAGCGGCATCGCGCGCACGTGTTGCCATGATATTTTTGGTGCGCCGATGGCTTTTGCGGGACGACGCTGCCACCACATTGCGAAGCCCGAAACCACTGAAAATATGGCTGCCAGAGCTGCAAAAATCAACAGCGCCTGATTCCATAATCCAAACTCACCGCGATGAAACGGAATGCCCGCTCCCGTGGCTTTAGCGCCGAAGAGCAAAACATCCCAACCGGCCTGAAATAGGGTGTTTCCGGTGTATTGATCGAGTATTAACTGCACCCGTGCAGTGGGTTGGCTACGATCATAATTTGCTACCCGCCAGACGTCGCTCGCATCCTTTGGCGGCGTAAGTTGTAAACGCACAGTGGGTGCCGCCGCACTGGCAAGAGCGTAAATACTGCCGGTGGTTAACGGCGCATTTGCTGCAGCCGAAACCGACACCGACACCAATTTGGCAGGTGCGCGCGGCGCTGATTGACCCGCAGCTTTTAGCGCTTCGCGAAAATTCGCACCCGTATACTTTGACCAAGTAAGCCCAGTAACCAATACGATAAGCAACATGCCGCCTGCAATCAGACCGATAAAGCTATGCCATTCCCGCCATGCTAAGCGTGCGCTCAGGCCCTTTTTCGATCGCGGCCAAAGTGCGGATAAACCACGCCCACCGGCCGCCTTCGACTTCGGCCACCACAAATAAAATCCGGTACACAGCATCACCAGCAACCATGACGCACCCAGCTCAAGCACCCAACGCCAGCCGTCGCCTTGCAGCGCCGTGGAATGGAGCTTACGCGCCCAATTGTTGAAGCGATCCATTTCATCATACGTGCCAAGGACTGCGCCAGTGTAAGGATTAATATAGGCAATTTTGCCATCCGGAAAACCGTGCCCACCTGCAGCCGCGACGCTGCTGGTGGCTGGGCTATCGGCTACGCTAGTTTGGTGCGCACCTGTTTGCTTGGAGGGCGGTTTTGCATCGCCAGCTGCGCGATGCGCCGCATGTTCGTCACTTCCAATTTCCCCCGCATCTACGATTGAGGCGGGCACTGCGGCTGCGACGGCCGTGTTTGCCCCTTCAATCCGTCCACTTTTTACCGGCTTACCGCTACCAAAAATAACCAGCGTAGTTTGGGTAGCTTCATACGCAGGAATAATGGTGCGTAGTGACAAGGCGGGATTAGCCGCACGCGCTGCCGCGACTTGCGCATCTAAATTTTTAGGCACCCCGCTGACTAGAACGGTATCAAGATGGGCATGCCGCCATGCTTCAATTTGCGGTGTAAACACATAGAGCAAGCCCGTTACCGAGGCAAACAGCACAATGGGTGCTGTAATTACGGCTGCCCAAAAGTGGATACGCCAAAAAAAGCGAAACCGCATTGCGGCTGCGCTATCTGTGGCTAACGGTTTTGTTAATACGTCCATTTAATATCGCCCGTGTAAGTGCGTTGAGGATAGGGATGAAACGCCCAGTATTTTTGATTGCCCAAGTTATCGACGCCTGCGCTTAACGTCCAATTTTTATTTAACTTATATTGAGTACGTATATCGGCTACGCTAAATTTGCTAAACCCAAAATACGAATTTGCGTTAACGTCACTATTATCAAGCGCTCCATATTGCGTGCCGCTGATGCGCCAACCGAGGGTCGCCGAAAGTTGCGTGTTGTAACGATACGTTATAGATTCGGCCCGATAAAGTATGAACTTTTTCAAGTTTTACGACTCCAACATTTATGGAAAAAGAAAACGCACGAAAGCAAACACTAGAGCAACTCTACGAGCGGCGTAAGCAAGTCGTGCGGTTGCATAAGAAAGGC
>JANNXI010000143.1:0-17486 GCA_031409495.1 Betaproteobacteria bacterium | reverse complement strand
CATCGCTGCGGCCAGCATAAAGCGTTCGCGCCTTTGTTACTTCCTTATGCTTTCCAAACCAGAGCACGAAGTCGCACGTCGCACCGAGCAAGGTATTCCCTTCGCTAGTCGTCTTGCGGACTGTAATTTGGCTGATGAAATTAGTCTCCCCAAACACCTCATCCATCACCGACCGAACGCGGTGCACATTTTCATCGCCGATCTGCACGAAGATGGAGCCTGATTCCGTCAGTAGATCACGTGCCACAGTCAGCCGATCCCGCAGGTAGGTGAGGTAGCTGTGGATGCCGTCGCGCCAGGTGTCGCGGAAGGCTTTGACCTGCTCGGGCTCGCGGGTGATGTGGCCAGCGTTGCCGTCCTTCACGTCGCGGCTGGTGGTTGACCACTGAAAGTTACTGTTAAATTTGATGCCGTAGGGCGGGTCAAAATAGATGCACTGCACGCGCCCGCGCAGGCCCTCGCGCTCGGCGAGACTCGCCATGACTTGCAGCGAATCACCCAAGATCATGCGGTTGGACCAGTTCTGGTCGTGTGCGTAGAACTCGGTTTTATCAGCGCCTTGGGGGATGCCATTAAAATCGCCGAATAGGTCTGCTAGAAAATCCGGCTGGTCAGATTTCGGCGCTTGCGCGGCCTTAGTCTGATTGAGCAGATCATCAATTAAAGCCTTGGGATGCACCTTTTCTTGGATGTACAGCGGCGGCGCGTGGACCACGAGGTCGCTCCAATCCTGCTCATCTTTGCCGCGCCAAACAAGCTGGGGGTCAAGATCGGTATTGCGCGTATAGCGTACCTGTTTCGGTTTCTGATCTTGCGTATCCATCACCGATTGAAATTCCGCCGTAGGGATATTTTTCCGTGTGGCATCCTCATGTTTGAGGGTTTCGACGGTTTTGCTGGTAGGCTTTTTGGTCATAATTATTTCGATGGTGTGGCAGGCGTGGTGAAGGCTGCGGTGATCATTTTTTCAAAGTATTGCGCTACCTTCTCTGCGAAGTCGTGTTCCATTTCATACACGTCGCAAAACTCGGCAAACGCCCATCGCCCATACGATCCCAGGTGATTCACGCCCGGTATCCAGTATGTTTTCATGGTTGAGGCTTTTTCTTTCGCATCTTCGCCGCGGTAGCCTTTAATCTCGACGATCAGGTGCAGAAGGTCTGGCGTGCCGTCCGCACGCGGCGGATGTCCATCGTTTACCAGCACAATAAAGTCAGGCAGATACTTGTGCATTTCTGACGCAAAACGGTACGGTACTTCCAGCCCAAGGTTGTGATTCTTCACATAGGCCACCACATGGGGGTGAGATTCTGCGACGCGACAGAATTCAGCCTCCCAACTGCTGTCCAGCACAACCCAATTCACATGTGACTTCGGCGGCGGCCCCCTTGTGTCCCAACGGTCTGGCTTGGAGGTATTGAACCGCACATGACTGGTGGAGCCGGTTGGGTTGTAGGGATCGAGCAAGGCCTTGATTGGTCGTTCACCAACGGACGTGCGGGTAATTCCTGCGGTGATGCGTTCGCAGGCAATGTCGGCAAGCTCTTGATACATGAGTAGCGCCGGATGGGTACCACCTTTGCACTGGAGGCATGTATCAAGCCACTGCTTGGTTACGCGCTTGAGTTGGCCGAAAAGGTGGAGTGGTGGTGGCTCGCCCGGATCGCGGAACTTGGTGTTGAGGAGGCGCTGTGTGAGGTTGAACAGCAGGCTAGACGGCCGCATGTCTTCTAAGTGTTCAAGATTCAGATTCACTGTTTCGCCGATGATGCCGGCGTTTTGTGTAATGGAAGGGCCGACAAGTTGTGGCGTAAGCACCAGAATAGAATCGTCGTCAAACTTCGCTTCGATACGCTCGTCTGAAAGCTCAGCCCTATAGCCTTCTACGCGTGGGAATTTGATTTCGAGGTGGTCGCGTTCTGGCCGTAGAGCCTTTACTTGAATCGTAGGGCGTGGCGGTTTGGGCGGTGCAATAACGGGCTTGGCCGTAAAATCGAACGGAATACCGAGCACATCAGCGTACTCAACGTTGAAGAGGTTTTCGTCATTGAGGTCATACGACAGGCGGCGCAACGCGCGGCCAATGACTTGCTCGCAAAGCAGTTGCGTACCGAAGGCGCGCACGCCCAAAACGTGGGTAACGTTGTTTGCATCCCAGCCTTCAGTGAGCATTGATACGGAAACCACGCAGCGGATACCCGCTCCCAGCTGGCCTTCTTTGCCGACGGTGTTCATCACCTCGCGCAGCAGGTCTTGATCGGTTAAATTATCGGCAGCGTGGGCGTCCTTCTTTCGTTCGATGATCTCGCGGCGGAACCGCTCGATTTCATCACTGGCCATTGCGCGGAAGCTATCGTCAAGCGCATCGCCTGATTCGAGCTGTTCACTATCAATCAGCAGCGTATTTGGGCGGGCAAGCGGATTGCCGTTGTTCTCATCAAAGTTACGGAAGAGCGCGAGGCGACCATTGACGAGCGAAGTGCCGCCACCGTCCGTCTTTTGATGGAAGCCAGAAATGTAGTCAAACACCAGCTTTGAGGTTGCGGTGTTATTGCAAACAACAATGAAGCAGGGCGGCACGCTGGTGCCCGCATGTTCCCAAAGCTTGAATGTTTTCTCATAATGACCATAAAGCGCTTCAAGCGCGGTCTTGAGCTGCGTTGGCAGTTTAAGCGGGTCCAGCTCTTCGCCAGCGCCTCGCCCCTTTTTTGGCATCTTGGTGCGAATGTGTTTCCACAAATCGCGGAACATCGGCATATCGTCATCGGTGGCCGTAGCAAGATTCTGCGCCACCGGCACGCGGGGCAGCTTTACGATGCCGCACTCAATGGCATCCATGAGTGAAAAATCACTCATAGTCCAAGGGAAAAGCGTACCCTCGACGTAGCCCGAGCCGCTTAGAAAGAACGGCGTGGCAGATAGATCCATGACTCTGGCTACCCCCAACTTTCGGTTCACTGCTTCCAAGCCTGAGATCCACACACGGGCGGCTTCACTATCTTTTTTGGCACGCGCCTTGGCGTCCTTTAAGTCATCGCCAGTGAGTTTATTGCCTTGCTCATCGGTAAATTCAGCTTCGTCGGCAGGCTTTTCGCGATAACAATGATGTGCCTCGTCGTTGATAACGAGCACATTCTTCATCCCCATCAGGTCGGGCATGACGCGCTGAAGCATTTGGCCTTCGGTTTCGAGGGTCTTTGGCGCATCGCCGGTGCGGCCTTGGAGTAGCTGGCGGCCGCCTTTGGAGAGTTCGATTCGCTCTCGCAGCATGAACGCGTGGTAATTGGTGATGACAATTTTTGCCCGGTTTACATCGTCAAGCATGTCGTGCGGGACAAGTTCGCGGCTGGCATAGTAGCTATCGGGGTCGTTCGGCTGAAGGACTCGTAGCCGGTCTTTAATCGTAAGACCTGGTGATACGACGAGGAAACCACGGGTGAATTGTTTACTGCCAGGGCGGCGAACGGCGTTCACAGTCTGCCACGCGATCAACATGGCCATTACTGTGGTTTTACCCGCGCCGGTGGCGAGCTTGAGCGCTAAGCGCATCAGCTCTGGATTGGCATCTTTGTTGGCGCCCGCTAAATGTTCCAGAATGCGTTTTCCGGCCACAGACTGTGGCGCAACCTCCGTGAGCCAAATAGCGGTATCGACTGCCTCGACTTGGCAGAAGAAGGGGCGTACGCCGCTGAACTTATGGTGCCGCCAATGTTGTAGAAGTCGTTGCGTTTCCGGCGTGACCTGCCACTGGCTGGGCTGAAGACTGCGCCAAGTATTTACGTACCCACGAATTTCATTGATACGGGAGGTGAGGTCGTAGTTTTGATCTTTGGTCGAAATGCCCGTGCCGTCGTCGAACTCCAGTTCAAGATTATTGGTGGCGCCCTTACGCTTTTTCGGCTTAGGAATCGGCGTGATAAATTTTGCGGGGCGGCGCGTTTCTTCAATTTTTTGCGTCGGCTGCCCGTCCCCATCTAGCTCCCAGTGCCGAGCAGGCGGCAGATAAGGAGAGTTAAGGATTGGGTGGTCGAAGAAGGGATTACTCATTGGCTCAAGCGTTTCGCGCAAATACGGCTAGGAAGAGCATCGTGATGAAGGTGGGGCATAAAAATGTCTCTTCGCGTAGAAATATCAGTTGCGTGGGCCATGGGTTAGTCGCTGTCGGACACGTATTTAAGTAGCGCGGTTAAATCACGAGCAAAATCACTACACAAGCTATTCAATATGTCTCAGCCAGTCAGATACCTTTTTGTTCAAAATCTTCGAGAGCGTATTGCGGTTAATTCCTGCGGAGGCGGTAACTTCTTGAATGGAAATTCCTCGTCCATCCTGAAATTTCTTTATTTCTGCAACTCACTTAGATTCATACTTGATCGAATAAAGCTCATCTAGTGAAATTATGCAACAAATGCGTTGGAAACTTACTAGACTCTATGATTTATCGTTTGCGAACGTTGAATTCACTCAATGTTCGGCGAGTTAAACACATTATCTAAGAAGCAGACTAGCATGGATAAGCTAAAGGTCACGTTAGAGCCAATAGCGCGCCGCAATAAGTACGACGCTTAAACCACCTTCGAGGTTGTCGAATGCGACATTGGCCGGCGTCGCATGAAAAATCATGTGCAATCCGCTCAGAATTACCCTCGATTGCATTATTTTTGATACGCCCCCAAATCCCCACCCACGCGACTACTTAACGTATCCCGCAAGGTAAACATTCGCGTAATCGCTTCCCCATTTTTCATCGTGAGTGTGGCTTCAATGGCCACTGGAAAGCTTGCCACTACCGTGCTGCCGGTCGCGGCGACTGGCCAGCGGTCGCGCCAGAGGCCGGCGCGGTCCATTAGGCGTAGTTTGAAGCTTGCTACATCATTTAGGATGGGATATGCATCTGGCAGGCTACCCGCACCGAAGGCTACTGTTTCTAAGTGCGCGTAACCTACCCATTCTAGGGCGTCGTTGCGCACGCGATAGCCTACGCGCTGGGGTGCAGCGGCAACGCCATCGGTGCCGGCATAGCCTGAGCGAGTGAAGCGCAGGCTCACATCTGCATCCTGCAACACATTGACCGCCGTGCCGGTATAAGCAAAGGCGGGGTCGCTGGTGGTGGCGGATTTGGCGATAGGGCGATCAATTAGCGCCAGCATATCGTTTTCAAATCGGGCAAAAAAAAGTGCTTTATCGCGCAGCGCGGCGCTGTCAGCTAGTAATTGATCACGAGACAGTAAAACTTCAGATAACGCGCGATACGATATAACGGCCATTAGCGCAAAAATGGCTAGGGCAATCAATACTTCTATTAGAGTAAAGCCTGTAGATGCCCTAAATTCGGGCGTTTTCAGCCTATTTACGGTGCTATCAGCGGGGTATTGCGAAGTGATTCTAACGTTTCGTTGTTCCCGCGCAGGCGGGAATCCAGCGGCGTACGACGGACGCCACTGGGTTCCCGCCTGCGCGGGAACGACGGTGGTTTGGGGGTTGCGTATAACATTTGCGATATCGGTGTCATCGTGGGCGTTCATCATTGCCCCGTTTGCGTTAAATACGCTTCAAGGCTGACAAGGCTGCGCGTATTTGCCTCGCTGGTGTTTGGCTCTTTGGCGGATACTTTAACGCTAAATTTGCGGAACGCTTTATTGGGCGATTCGGCCACAGTTTCATCTACCTTAAATTGCAACCCAGCCATTTCCACCATGTTTTGTGTGCTGGCAATGGGCGGCAGCGTGCCTTGCGTTAGCACCATTGCTTGGGCTAACGCCACGCGATTTTGCGCTACCCAGGTGGCAAGGGTGCGGGTTTTGGTTTCACTGGCGGCGTCTGTGCTTAAGGCCAAACCGCGCATCGATGCAGCAAGTGCAATGGCGATGATGGTGAGCGCGATGAGGATTTCAATTAGCGTAAAGCCAAGGTGTTTAGGGCGCATTTTTAGCCACTAGCAGCGGGGGATTAAGCGCGATGGCGCCAATGGGATTGATGACAATACGATGCTGGTTTTCAATAAACTTTAGCGTAACGGTAGCCGGTGCGCCGAAGCCTGCGGGTTGAAATATTAGGCGCGGTAGCTGTGCCGGCGCACCGGTTGGGGCGTTGCGGTCAATCGAGTCGCCGCTGCGACTAATCTCAATTTCAGCCAAGCTAGCAGGCAGGGTAATATCGTCTAAACCCGCGCGGCTGCTGGCTATCCACGCTGTTGTGTTTGCGGGATCACGTTCTTGGTAATGCAAAGTATTGGCGTTAAATTGTACGGCTACCGTGGTGCCAGAAAAGACGGCTTCATCGCGGGCGCGTTCAAGGGCTAAAAAAATAGCTTGGGCGCCGCGATTGGCTTCGGCTTTTTTGTCGGGCATTAGGCGCGGCACGGCGATGGCTAGCCCCATGCCCACAACAAGCACCACGAGCAAAATTTCAAGCAGCGTGAAGCCTCGTTGCTGGCTATGCGTCTTGATTTTTGGCAGACTTATGGCGCCCAATTGCCTACGTCCGCGTTATAGCCAGTGCCACCGGGTTGGCCATCGGCGCCGAGGGAATAAATATCAATTTCGCCCTTCACGCCCGGTTGCAAGTACAAGTAGGCACGACCCCAAGGATCTTTTGGCATTTTTTCTAAATAGCCGCCGTTTTTATAGTTGTTAGGCTGCGGTGCCGTGGTAGGTTTGACCGACAATGCACCCAAACCTTGCTCGGTGGATGGATACATACTGTTATCAAGGCGATAAAGCTTTAGCGATTGACCAATGTTGGCAATATCGGCTTTGGCGGCGATTACGCGCGCATCGTCGGCAGCACCGATAATATTGGGTACGATGGCGGCGGCCAAAATGCCAATAATTACCACAACAACCATGATTTCAAGAAGGGTAAAGCCTGCGGATTTTTTGAAGTTCATTTCAGTTTCTTTCTACGAGAACGTCACTTCAGCTTGCGCTGATTAGTTATACGGCGGACTGGATCCCAGCCTGCGCTGGTTAGTTGTACAAAGGACTGGATCCCAGCCTGCGCTGGGATGACGAAAGTGGTTAAAACTGCTGGCGGCTCAACTTTTTTGTGCCGCTGATGCCGCTACTAAGCTGGTAATTGAAGGTGAGATTATTGGCATCATGAAACACCAAGGTGGCCTCGCCATAGGGGTTTACAGTCAATTGCGATGGTTCAAATGGCTTGTTCAGCGCACTGCCATTGGTGCGGTAAATAGTGGTGCTAAATAGGTTTGGGCTGCGCCAAACGCCACCCGGCATGACTAACCACAGGGGGCGATTACTTAAGTCCGTCGCGGAAGATTGCTCATAGCTGTACCACACTGCAAATAAGTTTTTAGACGCATGTTGCACCACGCTCACGCCCCAGCCGGATTCAGCAGGGTTAAACCACATATCACCCACATCTGCTGCGGGTGCATTGGCGATATTGCGCTGCGCGACGGATGTTGTGGCATCACGCGCAATGGCTGCAGCCATAGATACTGCGGCTGCAGCATTGGCAATACCCGCGCCGCAATTGGCGGGCGTGCAGGTGGCCCCTGCAGGAAAAGGCTTGGCGGTTGCGGCTAAAATCGCGCGGATTTCAGTTGCAGTGAGTGCTGGATTGGCCGCCAACATGAGTGACACAATGCCCGCTACAACCGGTGCTGAAAAGCTCGTGCCTTGGCGATTGGAATAGCTATCCGCGCCGGCACGGGTAGCGCCGCTATTGGCTAAGGCATAAAACAACACACCTTCAGCAGAATCCCCTCCAGGTGCCGCAAGTGACACCGCACCAAAATTGCTGTATCCCGATAAATTTCCCCGCGTGTTGCTTGAGGCCACACTTATTACACCAGCACAATTAGCGGGAAAGTGCTTTGCCACGTCCTCGCGCTCGTTACCCGCCGCCACCACAATGGCGCGCACGCCTGCGGCTAAAATGCGCTCGAATACATCGCGATAGGCTACGGGGCAGGCACCTTTGTCGCCCAAGCTTAAATTGATAATTTGCGCAGTATTGGCATTGCGCGGCACATTAGGAATATCCAAGCCTGCAGACCAAGCCAAGGCATCGACTAAATCGGCATCGGTGCCGCCACATTTGCCTAGCACCCGAATGGGCAAAATTTTGGTTTGCCAATCAATACCAGCAAGCCCTACACCGTCATTCGCGTTGGCCGCAATAATGCCGGATACCGATGTGCCGTGCCAAGAACTATTGCTGGCGCTACATTCATCTTTAATAAAGTCGACAAACTTGGCTTCATCCGCCGTCGCAAAATCACCAGCGTCGGTTTGGTCAGCGTCGCGACCATCACCGTCGTTAGCGCGGCGCAACCCGCCATCGCTGTCAGGACTAATAAAATCATAGCCTGGCAAGAGACGGCCACTTAATTGGTTGTGCGGCAGCACACCAGTATCGAGCACGGCAACAGTGGTTTGCGGTGAGCCGGTGGTGATGTTCCACGCTTCAGTGGCGTTAATGCCGCCCACACCGTTAAGCAAATACCATTGACGGGCAAGGTCGGGGTCGTTTGGGGTGAGGGATAATTTGATGGCTGGAGCGGCAGCCATTTTTATGCGGCCATTGGGTTCTGCATATTGTAAGACTTGCCCATTTTCGGCGAGCAAATTGTCGGCATACTTTTGTGCCTGTGCGTACGACATGCGGGCGGGAAGGGTGACCAACGCCAAATCCTTCTGCATCAATCTTTTTAGATTTACGCCACCGGAATTGGTGCTTAAAGATAGGTTGGAGATAGCCGAAATACGGGCGTCTTCAGGCACATTTTTGCTATTATGTTTACCAGTTTCAGCAGTTGGTCTGAACTTTAAAATTAAGCTGTTAACCTCGCCTGTGCGTGGTGGTGCAGTTGCATCAACGCACGTTACAGCCGTTGCAAAGCAAACAGCAAGCACTACGGCGATCGTATTTTTCATTAGCGCCTCACCAATTGATTTAATTCAAAAATCGGCAGCAAAATAGCCAATACAATTAACAACACCATCACGCCCATGCTAATGATCATCACCGGGCCAATCAGCGCGGCGAGCGCACCCACTCTAAGTTCAACATTGTTTTGTTGCTGTCGCGCTGCGGTATCAAGGGTTTGCGCTAAGCGACCGCTGGATTCACCAGATTCAATCAAATGCACTAAAACCGGCGGAAATAATTTGCTTGCGGCCAATGCCCGCGATAGCGCATTGCCTTCACGCACCATCGCTTCAGCACGTGTCACTGCATTGCGCATGGGTAAGTTTGCCACGACGCCGATGCCCGCATTTAGGGCATTTAGCATCGGTACACCGCTGCCAACTAAAATTGAGAGGGTGGACGCCAACCGCGCAGATTCACGCGCACGGATAAATTTACCCACGAGCGGCACAGTCAAAAACCAAGTATGCAGCCGCTGTTTTAAGGCAGGGCGATTAAGCAATTGTTTGCCGGTAAAAAACGCGATCACTGCCAGCACCAGCCAAATTACAATCGTACTTTTTAAGAAACTCGATGCTGCCAATAGCGCGCGGGTAAGCCACGGCAGCGTTTGTTTAGTGTTTTCAAACACCCCTACTACTTGCGGCACCACGTAAGTCATTAGTCCAACCAAAATTACGATGGCGGCCACCATCACCACCATCGGGTAAATCATCGCCAAGCGGAGTTTTTGCTGCAGCGCCTGTTGTGCTTCTAAGTGGTCGGCCACCCGTTGTAAAACCTCGGGCAACCGGCCTGAAGATTCGCCTGCCATGATAAGCGTGCGATATAGCTCATCAAATGTGGCGGGATAGCCGCCAAGCGCTTCGCCGAGCGATTTACCTTCCAGTACACCCGACCGCAAACCCGCGAGTAACTGGCGTTCAGGCTCGTCTTCAGCTTGCTCAACTAGGGCGTTTAGGGTGCGTTCTACAGTGAGTTCAGCAGTGAGCAAAGTAGCGAATTGGCGCGTGATGTTTACCAACGCATCGTTGGAAAGCCGCAGTTTATTGCCGCCCGCATTGCTGCTTTGCGAGGCGGAGCCTACTTCAATAGCGTTTACTTCAATCGGAAATAGCCCCAATTCGCGCAATGCCACCCGTGCCAAGCGTGCGCTATCGCTTTGCAGCACGCCGCTGCGTTCTTGTCCTTCTAGCGTCACTGCGATGTAGCGATATCCGGGCATATCAAGGTTCCCTAATCACGCGTTACGCGCAGCAATTCTTCAAGTGAGGTAACGCCGCTGGCCACATAACGCAGACCATCTTCGCGCAAGCTCTGCATGCCTTTGGCGACGGCAGCATCGTGAATTTCCGCTTGCGAGGCACCATCGTGAATGAGTTTACGTTCAGCATCGCCGACAACTAAAAGCTCATAAATGCCGGTGCGGCCGCGGAAGGGCGCAGCACTGCCAGATTTTGGCTCAGTGATTGACGCAATTTGCTGCAGGCCAGATATATTCGCGCGAGCAATCACTTCTAACTCATCCGCTGTGGCGTCACGCGTCAGCGCCTGTGTAGGCACTAGTTTGCGCACCAAGCGTTGTGCCACGACACCAATTAAGGTGGATGACAATAAATAGGGTTCTACACCCATGTCCAATAGCCTCGTTACCGCCCCTGCTGCTGAGTTGGTGTGCAGGGTGGCCAGCACCAAATGCCCCGTTAATGAGGCTTGTACCGCGATTTGCGCAGTTTCTAGATCGCGTATCTCGCCGATCATGATTACGTCAGGGTCTTGCCGCAAAATCGCTCGCAAAGCGCGGGCAAAGGTCATATCAATCTTTGCGTTCACTTGGGTTTGGCCGATGCCATCGAGATCAAACTCAATCGGATCTTCCACGGTCATCATGTTGCGGGTGGAGCCATCAAGGCGCGACAAAGCCGCGTACAAGGTGGTAGTTTTACCCGAACCAGTGGGGCCTGTGACCAATAAAATACCGTGCGGCTGGGTAATTAAGGTGTCAAGCTTGGCGAGGGTGCCGGCACCCATGCCCAAATTATCTAGCGATAATCGTCCCGCCTGCTTATCGAGCAAGCGCAGCACCACGCGTTCGCCATGGCCCGTTGGTAACGTGGAAACTCGCACATCTACCGGGCGCCCGGCAATTCGCAAGGTAATTCGACCGTCCTGCGGTAAGCGCTTTTCAGCAATGTCGAGCTGCGCCATTACCTTTACCCGCGATACCAACGCAGCGTGCAAACTGCGACGCGGTTCCACCACGTCACGTAAGCCGCCGTCCACCCGAAAACGTACGAGCGAACGCCGTTCAAAAATTTCTAAGTGAATATCAGATGCGCCTTCACGCACCGCGCGGGTGAGCAGGGCGTTGATGAGCTTAATAATCGGCGCATCGTTTTCGGTTTCTAGTAAATCGGTGATTTCTGGCAGCGCTTCTGATAGCGCTGCTACATCGGTATTTTCATCAATTTGCAGGGTGTTGAGCTCAGCAAAACCGTCAGCAGCATCTGGGCTGTCGTTACCAAACGCGTAGGCTTGCGCTAGCTTTGCGTCAAACTCTATTTGGCTCAAGAGCACCGGAATTAGGGGCTTTCCAGCCAAACGTCGTACTTCAGATAAAGTACTTACAGTCGGATTTGGCGCTAAAAAAACTTCCACTTGCCCGTTGGTTTCACGGCTGGCTACGACACCTTTTGCTTTTGCAAAATGATAGGGTAGTAAACGAACAATTTGTTGATCTAGCTGCTGATTCATCAATGTCATGGCTTAAGTGGGGTCGCTTTGACTTCTGGCGCTGGTGCCGGTGCTGGTAACTTCGGCTTAATTTCTAAGGCTGGGATTTGCGCGCTGCCGTTTGGTGCCAATGGCGCAAGTGAAGCCGCTGTCGCAGTATTAAAATCCGCCTGCTGATTGCGAATATATTCGTAACGCTCGCCGGTAACTTGCGCAGCAGTTTTTGCATCAGCCACAATAACCGGACGCAAAAAAATCATCAAATTGGTTTTGTCACGGCTCTTGGTTTGGGAACGGAATAAATTACCAATAAAGGGTAAATCGCCTAAAAAGGGTACTTTACCGTCACTATTTTTTGTGTCGTCAGAAATTAGTCCGCCAATTACTACCGTATCGCCATCGTCAACCAATACGGTGCTTTCAATGGCGCGCTTGGTGGTAATAATATCGGCTGATTTCACGGCTATGCCTGCTGCCGTGACGCTGGATAACTCTTGGAATACTTTGAGTTTAATGGCACCACCTTCGGCAACCTGCGGCGTTACTTTTAGGGTCAAGCCCACATCCCGGCGCTCAATGGTTTGAAACGGGCTGCTGGTGCCCGTGCCAGTTTGGGTGAAAGAACCGGTTACGAATGGCACGTTCTGACCCGATACAAACTTAGCTTCTTCGTTATCCAGCGTCATGATGTTTGGCGTGGCCAAAATATTGGCGCGTTGATCCGATTCTAGCGCACGCGCAAGCGCGCCAAGATTCAATACTTCTACCCCGCCTAGACTAATTTTCCCGCGTACAAGCCCTAAATTCAGGCCTTGACCGACTGTTGCCACACTGGCAGCAGTATCAATAATGTTTACGCCAGTGCCGCGCGCACCGAAGTTGGTGCCGCCAATCAAGCTTGTGCCAACTTTATTGATGCCCGATAAATCCTGCCATTGCACGCCAAATTCTGAAGCAACGGTGGAGGTAACTTCAACCACCAAGGCTTCGACAAATACCTGCTTGCGACGCGCATCGAGCTTTTCGATCACGCTGCGCAAATTGTTGTACACATAATCTGACGCCACGATGACCAAGGAGTTGGTAGCAGGATAAGCCTGTACGCTGCCGCTTGTGGTGTTTACGGCCGCACCTGGTGAGCCTGGGGGGGCTGTTGCCGCGGCTTGGGTACTCATTACTGATCGCAAGGAATCAGCAATTTTTAGCGCTTCTGCATTGCGCAAATACACCACATGAATATTACCGCCATTCGCAGTTGGCGTATCAATGCTTGCCACTAACGCACGTACACGGGTGATCAGCGCGGGTGAATCGGCGCGAAGCAAGAGGCTATTGGTACGCGGCTCTACAGCCACCGTTAGCTTGGGTGCAGCACCCGGCGTGGTGGTGTTGGCCTGGGTTTCAGGCATGAGTTTATTGATGGTGTTGGCTAAATCAATTGCACTTGCATGTTGCAGTTTAATGGCTTGAATATCTTGCGATGGCGCAATATCAATGGCCGCAATTACCTTTGCCACGCGGGCGACGTTGCTGGCGTAATCGGTGATGACCAAGGTGTTATTGCCCGGATAAGCGCCAATGTAGTTATTGGGCGCTACCAGCGGGCGCAAAACCGTGGCTAACTGCGCAGCAGATTCGTTCTGCAGGCTAAATACTTGGGTGACGATTTTGTCACCGCTCACCGCAGTGCCGCGATCAATCACGGTGGCAGAGGTTTTGGCTTCCGCTTCGGGCACAATTTTAATTACCCCGCGCTCTTCAATCGCTGCAAAACCATGCACCCGCAGCGCGGAAAGTAAAATTTGATACGCCACGTCTTTATTCACCGGCGTTTGCGAAATAATGTTCATATTGCCTGTAACGCGCGGGTCAATGATGAAGTTTTTACCAGTTTGTTTGCCGATTACGCCAACAACTGAGGCGATATCGGTGTTCACAAAGTTAAGCACCACGGTATCTTGCGCTTGCACTGGTTGCGCGGCCGCGGCCCAAAAAAGTGCGCTAAAAACAGCAGCAGAGAGGGCTAAAGATGGCCTAAAATAGGGCGTCTTCAAGCATTTATTAATGGTTGTGGAGTGTGGCACAGATTTTGATTTGATCACGGCATTATCGTTATAAAAGTGATAGATTTTGAATTTTTGCCTATCTCGCGGCAAAAATCAGACTGTATTGTAAGACATTAGTTTCAGCCAACTTTGCAAATGTGCGCCTATGATTTGGCCTTACGCTGTATTTAACTATTACCACTGCGCTTACCACTACAATCACCACCGCGGTAACATTGCCGCAGACAGCAATCAGCGAGCTATTGTACCTTGCGGCAGGCGGGTCGGCTCAGCATAGTCAAGCAACGCTATTCGCCCTTGAATCGCCCCATTTAGCTTGGATTTAGACACCTTTCCGTGATAAAATCTAATGTTTTCATCTAGTTACTAAGGACTTCTCACATGGCAATTGAACGTACACTCTCCATCATCAAACCTGACGCAGTGGCTAAAAATGTAATCGGCCAAATTTACTCGCGTTTCGAAGGCGCTGGCTTAAAAGTTATCGCCGCACGCATGATGCACCTTTCTCGTAAAGAAGCTGAAGGTTTTTACGCTGTGCACAGCGCACGCCCATTCTTTAATGACCTCGTTACATTCATGATTTCCGGTCCGGTGATTGTTCAGGCGTTGGAAGGCGAAAACGCAATTTTGGCGCATCGCAATTTAATGGGCGCAACGGACCCGAAAAAAGCGGACAAAGGCACGATTCGCGCAGATTTCGCTGATTCTATCGACGCTAATGCGGTTCACGGCTCTGATGCTGCTGAAACGGCGGCAGTTGAAATTGCTTATTTTTTCCCAGCGTTACAAGTATTTTCACGCTAAGCTATTGTAATTGTTAGAAAAAACGCTCGTTGGATTGCACAGTCTTACGGGCGTTTTGTTGAATTGAGTATGGCGGTTGTAAGTGGTTGCAAATGGTTGTAAAAAGTGGTTTTCCGAAGTTTTACTGCATATTCAAGGGCAATTCCAAATGGCCGTTCCCGCCCACGCAAAAACTGAAAAACCCAATTTATTGGGCATGACCTTATCGCAGATGACTGCTTTTTTTGCCGGTATTGGCGAAAAATCCTTCCGCGCCAAGCAAGTATTCCGCTGGATTCATCATTTCGGCGTCGATAACTTTGATGCCATGACCGACCTCGCCAAATCCTTGCGCGAAAAGCTGCCGTCGGTAGCTGAAATTACCCCCCCTACGATGTTGAGCCAGCACCTATCGAGTGATGGCACGCGCAAATGGCTGCTGGATGTCGGCACCGGCAACGGAATTGAAACTGTATTTATTCCTGAAGATGATCGCGGCACCTTGTGCGTTTCAAGCCAAATTGGCTGCGCGCTGGATTGCAGCTTTTGCGCGACGGGCAAACAGGGCTTTAATCGTAACTTAACTTCTTCTGAAATTATCGGCCAGCTTTGGTGGGCTAATCGCGCACTAAAAGAAGCGGGCGTTATTCCTACATCGGCAGACGCCAGCGTGACCAACCGCGCAATTTCAAACGTAGTCATGATGGGTATGGGCGAACCACTCGCCAATTTTGATAACGTTGTCGATGCCATGGAAATCATGCTCGATGATCATGGCTATGGCTTATCACGTCGCCGGGTTACGCTATCAACTTCGGGCGTAGTACCAAATTTATTGCGTTTGGCCGAGCGTATGCCCGTAGCACTTGCTGTATCGCTGCACGCGCCCAATGATGCGCTGCGCGATGAGCTGGTACCGCTCAATAAAAAATATCCTTTAGCGCAATTGTTTGCGGCTATTGACACCTATCTACCGCATGCGCCGCGCGATTTTGTGACCTTTGAATACGTGATGCTTAGCCAAGTAAATGATCGGCCTGAACACGCCCATCAGCTGGTGCAATTGGTTAAAAACACATCGTGCAAAATCAATTTAATTCCGTGGAACCCTTTTGAAGTAAACGGCTTAAAGGTGGGCTACGAGCGTGCGTCTAATAATGCGATTGATCGCTTCCGTAAAATTTTACAGGCTGCAGATTTGATCGTTACCGTGCGTAAAACCCGTGGTGACGACATCGACGCAGCATGCGGGCAATTGGCGGGCCAAGTGGTGGATAAAACCACCCGTGCCGCTGACTACGCTGCCGCTATTGCGGGCATTGAAGAAAGTGCTGCAAACGCCCGATTTATGGCGCTTTCTGGGCAAACAGTCCAAGAAATTAAATTCGCAGTTAAATCCGTAAATTCAGGCAATTCCTAAAGGAGTAAAGCATGAAAATTAACGCGAAAATTATTGTTACTTGTTCGATGCTAATGGCCTTACTAGGATGCGTTTCTAACTCCTCAACCGAGCGATCAAGCGGCGATATCCCTAATAAAATGACCGCAACAGAGCGCGCAAAAGCGCATACCGATGTTGCTGTGGAATATTTTAGATCGGGCAGATTAGGTGTTTCATTAGATTCAGTAAAGCAGGCACTCAACGTGTCGCCAGATTACTCGCCCGCCCTCAACATGCGCGGCTTAATTTATATGGAATTGCAAGAGAACATTAAAGCCAAAGAATCCTTTGAAGCAGCGCTAAGAGCAGCGCCATTAGATTCGGATGTGCTCAATAACTTGGGCTGGTTTGTCTGCCAGCGCGGCGATGTCACAAAATCGATGGACTACTTCCGTCAGGCACTAAAAAATCCACTTTATTCCACGCCTGAGCGCGCCTTATTAAACGGCGGAATATGCGCGCGTAAATTGGGCGATTTGCCGGCCGCTGAAAGCAATCTACTGGCCGCTCTAGATCGCAATCCACAGCTTGCGCAAGCCCAATTGCAATTGGCCGACTTAGAATTTAGTAAAGGTAAAATGCGCGAAGCGTCGGAACGGATGACCCGTTATTTAAATCTTGATTCCGCCCCAGGCGTTGAAACACTTCTGTTGGCCGTTAAAATCGCGCGTGGACTAGGCGATCGCAACCAAGAAGCGAGCTATGTACAACAAATGCGGAAACGCTTTCCAGAATCAGAAGTTACCCGCACAGTGCTGCAAAATCGATAGTTTCCTGTTGGCGCCCTCTAGGTTACGCATTATGTTTTTACCTTAGCCATTTACTCAACTGCTTGATCAACTGTTTAGCACGCCAACTCTGCAAATGTCGAATACTGAAGACGAAAAATCGCGCAAAACCAAAGCGCCACGCGCACCACGAGCCGCCCGCGGATCCGGCGCGCCGCGCGCCAAAAAGCTGGCTTCAGCCGTCGCCGCGTCGGTGCAGGGGGCCGGGGCACAAATAACAATCTCGGAAGTAATCAACGACCCAACACCGTCTAATGATACGTTGGAAACGCCCACAAATAGGGAATCTACAGGCACCGTAGCAAGTGTAGCTGTAGCCGAAATGAGCGCCCGACAACCTCTTGGCGCCAATCTTTCAAACTATGCGTCTCCGTCAAGCACACCGCCTAGCGCAGCCATAAGCGTGGTCACCGTACCGCAACCAGAAGCGCCACAGCAGCTGGTTCCCATGCAACGACCAAAAATTTCACCATTGGCTGCGCCAACGGACACCAATAGCAACTCGGCCACAAAACTGCCTAGTGTGGCCGCGCTTTTAAATACCACGATGGCCGCTAACACCACCATCGACACCACTGTTTCAGTACCGAGTTCGCTCCTAAATACGCCTCAAGAAGCCGAGGCCATCGCTCTTAACGGTGGCGACAAACGCTTGCCGTCCGATTCAGACTACCCGAAAGTTGCACAATTGTCTTCTGATAAAAATACTAACCGCAATCCGAAAAGCCATAGCAGCAACGAAAAAGCAGCCAGCATTGATTTGCGCTTTTCAGC
>JANNXI010000142.1:0-8691 GCA_031409495.1 Betaproteobacteria bacterium | reverse complement strand
CATCCATGGCCCAATTTTCGACGCAATTCGTACCTTGTCCGAAAGCGTCACGCTCCTGCGCGATGGCCAAATTTGGACGTTTCTACTCATCGCCGCTCCCGTTATCTGCCATAGCAGCACGCCATTACCAAAAACACTCAACGCCGCGTTAATCAAAAAAATCGATGGCATTTTCGGACGCTGCGTTGCCGCAAAACACACAGACCATGCATTTTTACCCGGCTTTTATGGCGAAGATGAGCTTCCCTTCCCTTCGATTGCGCGGCGCGAACTGACGATGCAATTGGCCGAAGCGGTGCTCAATAAAACCCCACTGCGCCGCGACGATTTAGACATCGTCTCCAACCCGTTTTTTGACGATATTGGCGATTTATCGCAACGCTTTCTCATCGGTGTCATCGGTGCTGTCACCACGCCAGAAGCGCCGCATCCAGGGCTTTTTAGATGGAATGGCCAATTTCAAGATCACGGCTATCCGAGTCAAATCGAAGCAAAAATTAGCGCTGAAGAGACTTGGTCCGAACAGATCCTCGAGCTACTGGGTAAAACGGTGGGTAACGCCCGTCTTGAAACTGCGCTGCCCGCTGGGGCATCTCACGCCGCGAGTGTCGCCGCGTCGCGCCTGCGCCCGCACCAATTGATGGCCTTGCTGCGCTTAGTGGCAAGTTTTGAGCACCGCGATATGCAATCGCTAAAAGTGACCATCGCCCCCTTTGGCGAAAACTATCCGCTGGAATACCGCATTGGCATACTTGACGACGATGGCAGCGAAGTCATCGACGGTATGGCGTGGCAAATCTCCTCATTTGATCCAGCCGTGGCTGAAAACTTAGAAGATAGCCCAGACGTCGTCGCCCGAAATGCCATTACTAACTGTTTAAAAATGGTCGGCTGCAAACAAATTTATGCGTTCAGCGAGTTAACCAGATTTGAAGACTGCGAGGAGTGCGGCTCGCCACTCTACCTAAACCGCCATCAAGAACTCTGCCACCCCACCCACGCAGCGCGTGAATCTTCAGCACATAGCCACTAATATTAATGCCGTGAAGAAACCCGTAAATAGGGCATCTTCACGGCATTAATAAGGCCTTTTAAAGTAACTAAATATGCTTAAAAATTTGCTTCTACCAAGTCTTGTTGTCGGTATTATTTCCGGTTGTGCTACTACCGAAGTTGTGCCAGCGGCGCCCGTTGCCGCGACCATTACCGTAACTGCAACCGCTGTGCAACTTGCCGCCGCTGCTAAGCTCGAAATCAGTGAAGCTGAGCTCACCGTGCTACTCAATAAGCAGTTGTATCAAATGAAGCCGGAAGAAACGGGGCGCTATATCAGCTATTTGCAATTAGTAGAACCCAAACTATCTGCTCGCATTGCTCATATAGGTCGCAAAAATATTGGCCAGCCCTACGAGCTTTACCTGCTGGGAGAATTCCCCTATGAAACCATCGACGCGCAGCCGCTGTTTAGTTTAGAAAAAAGTGATTGCGTCGTGTTTGCTGAACATACTTATGCGATGGCATTGGGCAATTCGTGGGAAGATTTTTTCTGGTTGTTGCAGCGCATTCGCTATCGCGACGGCGTCATTGGTGTCGCCACCCGTAACCATTACACCGAAACTGATTGGAACCGTGAAAATGCATGGCTGGTGCAAGATGTCACCGCGCAACTTGCAGGCACGCGCGCAGGCAACTACTCGTTGACCGTTGACCGCCAAAAATTTCTAAAAGGTCGCTACAAAATTGACCACACCATTGCGATTGAAAAAACCACGGAAACCTATGTGCCCAAAACCATGGTCGCAGAAATTGCAGCGCAGCTAAACGAAGGTGATTTCGTCAACGTCATCTCCGGCCAAAACGGTAACTATTGGGCGTCCCACGTTGGCTTGGTCGTGCTTGCGCCAAATGGCGAACGCAATTTATTGCACTCGTCTGAACCTGTGGTGCGAGAAGAATCTTTCGACAGCTTCATCGCCCGCGCCACCGAACGCGAGGCCCGCCAAGCCGCCAGCGGCAAACCGGGAAAAGTGTTAGCAGGCTTTAAGTTTTTAGGTCTAAGAGTCAACCCAACACCGCCGCCAATGTTGCCACAGCCTCGACCTGCAAAGTCGTAAATACTGCTGATGATATGCTTGGAGACGCCCTACGACCCGAAGGTCGTCCCGGCGCGGGGAATTAGGGCATCTCTAAAGTGCAACAACCGCAACCATCAACTTAAGGCTGATTACACTCTGGTGTGGTGTTGAGCGTGTTGGTGAGAGTATTAAATAGGGCGGCGTTATCAACTAGCCCTTTTACGGCGAGAAATTGTTCTGCTACTTTTGCGCCCGTGGTGAGTTTGCCTGCGGCTTTTAGGGCTTTGATGGACGAGCCTACTCTTTTAGTGATTACCGTTTCGGCGATTAGGTAGGATACTTTGCCAATAGCTACACACGCTTCTTCAGACGGGAATGCGGGGCCGCTACTGTTGCCGGAGCCGCTGAACGCTTTGGCAAAGAGCCCTTTGCGTTCTGCGGCGATCACGCACATTACCGCTTTTCTACCTTCATCTACGAGTGTTTTGCCTAGGCCGCACACCAAGGGTGCCGTCGGGAAAAACGGGACGTAGGCAAATGAGGGTGCGCATTCTGCGGTGACGGATTGTTCGGCCATGGTTTGCGCTACGGCAGGTAAGGCTTTCAGTTGGGTGAATACCTTGGGTATCTCGCACATAAAGCCCGCGAGCACTTGGCCACCACAGGCCAGCCCGTCGTTAAATTCGCGCGCTGGCGTTAAACTAGCGGTGGCACCCGGTATCATTTTTGCTAGGGAGCTACAGTGGCCGATGGCGTCAAATATAAACTTACCAGCTTCAACGATAAATTCCGCGCCCTGCACGACTGCGTGGCCAACGATAACGCCCGCTTTAATGATCTCTCTACCCACCACTTCGCCTTGGTGGACGATTTCGCGGCCGATGATGTCTTTGCCCTCAACGATGTATTTTCCGCCGGGCACGTTGGTTGCCAGCTCATAATCGAGCGCATCAGATGCCGCTACCACTTGGGTGGCGACAATTTTGCCACCCTGCTCAAGCACCCTACCCACCACCCTACCGTTTATCAGTAGCTCACGGGTAGCGCCTTGGGCACCGGTGGAAATGGTGTTGCCGATGGACACCCCCGCATCGAGCGTGCGTTCGCCTACGGTATTGAGCACTTTTTTGCTGCTGTCTTGTACCGTTTTTAGCGCCGATTGCGCGCCCGCTAAAAACACAGGCCCTTCCTCCTTCGCCCAGGTGTAGACCGAGCCTGCAACCATAACTGTGTTTTTACCGATGGTGTTGGCGGCCTTTACCACTTCATTAGCCAAGCTGTTGGCGGCGTAAACGGTGGTATCGGCAACGGTGTGCGCCACGTTTTCAACGGCGGCTAGGAAGTTAAAGCCGCTTGATGGCGCGGTGGTAATGCGATCCCAAATATGGCCGCGATTATCGGCTGGGCCACCGCCTTTGTAGATGGCCAGATTGCCATCGTCTTGAAGCGCTAGAAAGTAACGCCCAACGGGACCGCCAGCGCCGTAAGGTGCGCAGTTAATGCCCTGCCCTTGATCGGCCTGAGAACTGCCGCGATACACACACAGATGGCCGTCGGCTTGAACGCGCATGTAATATTTGTGCTGTGCGCCCACTTCAAAAGAACGTTTATTCAAACACCAGCGACGGTTATCACCACTGATGGCAGCAGGGTTGCCGGTTTGGTGAATGCACAGGTTGGCATCTGGCTGCATCACCAAAACAAAAGCACCATTGGCAGAACGCAGATACTCGCCAGAACGCAAGGTATCGCCCAGCCGCATGATGTTTAAGCCATTGGCAGACCGCGCCGCTGGTGCGTTTAAATTTTCCGTTTGCAAATTAGGCCAGCGTGCATATTTCTGCCCATATGTGACCCAATGATGGTTGATCTTTTGTACGTCCGAGCCATACGCCTGACGCACATCAGCATATTTATAGGCATAGTATTCAGGGTCAAGCCCGCTGGCATCTGCTGTCCGCGTTTTGTACTGCACCAGATAGGCGAAGGAACCGATGGCGCCTAACTCTAAATTGAAACTATCGTAGTCTGCCGCGTCCAGCACACCCTTAGCTTTGGCCGTGGCAACCACCCGATCAGTCAGCTTCTTCTTCATGGCGGTAAATTCTGTTTCGTCGTAGGCCACAACCTTGCCTGCCGCCCGCGCTGATGCCATCGCCTTTTCAACGTCAGCACTAATTAAAACATAGCGCTCGCGGCTCACGATAAGCCGCGGGTCCTCCGTCTGTGCCGTCGCTGGCGGCAGAGAGGAAGGCGGCGGCGTGTTACCCGCAGTGGTCATTACGCTTATAAATTTACCCGCGCCCAAATCGTTCACCAGTACCCGCACATTTTCGATATAGCCAGACATATATGTACATTGCGCCGCCGTCAAATTCGCCGTGCGCTGCGCCAAGGTGTGCTGATAAATGGCTGCGCTGAGCCAATTCACTGCACGATCAAATGCCTCCTGCGTGCGCAACGGCGGTGCTAACATGGGTAACTCTGAAGCCTTCCGAAACGCTGCCGATACCTCCGCGTGCGCCTTGTTGTTACTGTCGATACATGACTGCGGTGCGGCCTGCGCTGCAGCCTGCGTTGATACGGTCAACGGCACAAACGCCGCCAGTGTCAACGTGCCAGCAGCTAAGATTGCCTTGATAAATTTCATGAATGCTCCCTTTTATTTATGATTGAGATAACGAGTAGATGAATTCAGTCGCATCCCCACAGCGCGACACGAGCTGGTTTTTTGTTCTGTTCTATTCTTTTCTAAATTGTAACTTGAGCACAAGTATTGTGCACCAGTTCACACCACTTGCATAGGTGATTGGGTAGGAGCAGGCAGAATTAAGACACTATTTTTCAAATGAGCGTGCGGTTAAGCACAATTTTCGCCCCGTCCAGAAAAAAGGCAACTATTGGGCGTACCACGTGGGCTTAGGCGTGTTTGGCCCAAATGGCGAACGCCATCCATTCCAATCGTCTAAACCTGTGATGCAAGAAGAATCCTTCGAGAGCTTCACCACCAGCGACGCCGAGCGCGAAACCCGTCAAGCCGTCAACGGCAAACCGGGCAAAGTGTTAGCGGGGCTTAAGGTTTTAAGACTGCGTGATAACTCGGCGATACCAGCGATGCTTCCCCAGCCGAGGCAAGGGAAGTAGCCGGGGAACGTCTAAAGAATCCCTCTTTCTACTATCTACTAAAGGGGCTATCTTCCGGTCGCAGGGCTCCTTCAAGCATTGAACAACGACGCTGCAAGCGTTGGAAACCCGCGCAAAAGCGCCTTTCCCTGCCCATCGTAACCCTCGCGGCGCATCAAGCTTCATGGCAGCTGCCACAAACTAGAAGTCATATGCGCCACACGCGCTATTCGCACAAGCTCAAGCACGGGCACAGGCACAGGCAATGAATCTGCTTCAAATTCATTGCCGCTGAGCACCGCTCCTGCTTCGCGCATCAGGATATAGGTTGCTTCAAAAGTAATATCTTTTCGGCGAATATAGCCCGCAAGAGTATTTCTACACTCGCTGCGGCAAAGTACCGGTGCTGCCCAATGCGATTTACGCTAGGCGACGCCTCGGCATTTGAACAGTTATGCCCCAATTGCATGAATACCACTGCAGACACGGCAAGCGTACTCACGCCACATGCTAAACTTCACCCGAACTTAAAAACGAGGAGCCGCACTGCGGAACGAATTATGAGTCTTGATGACCTGAAAAAAAGCGCGTTGGAATATCATGAGTTTCCAACACCAGGCAAAATTGAAATTTCCCCCACTAAGCAGCTTGGCACGCAGCGCGATTTAGCGCTGGCGTATTCGCCCGGCGTAGCGTTTGCGTGCGAGGCGATTGTTGAAGACCCAGCATCGGTGCGACGCTACACCTCACGCGGCAATTTGGTGGCGGTGATCACTAACGGCACGGCGGTACTTGGCTTAGGCAATATTGGCCCGCTGGCCGCTAAACCGGTGATGGAAGGCAAGGGCGTTTTGTTTAAAAAATTTGCCGGTATTGATGTGTTCGATATCGAAGTAAACGAAAACGATCCGGATAAATTGGTCGATATTATTGCAGCACTTGAGCCCACCTTTGGCGGCATAAATTTAGAAGATATTAAAGCGCCAGAGTGCTTTTATGTTGAGCGTAAATTACGCGAGAGGATGAAAATTCCGGTCTTTCACGATGACCAGCATGGCACGTCCATTATCGTCGGCGCGGCAGTGGTAAATGGCTTGCGCGTAGTGGGCAAAAAAATTGAAGAAGTAAAGCTTGTGGCTTCAGGTGCAGGTGCGGCAGCGCTGGCTTGTTTAGACATGCTGGTTGCCCTTGGTTTAAAGATGGAAAACATCCTTGTCACCGACATTGCAGGTGTGGTGTACGAGGGCCGCTTAGAAGAAATGGATCCGAACAAAGCGCGGTATGCCAAGAAGACCGACGCACGTAAACTGATCGACGTTATCGGCGGCGCAGATATTTTCTTAGGCTTATCGGCAGGCGGTGTTTTAAAAGGCGAAATGGTCGCTAAAATGGCTGCAAACCCCCTAATTATGGCGCTGGCCAACCCAACACCAGAAATTTTGCCAGAAGAAATTCGCGCTGTGCGTAGCGATGCAGTAATTGCCACAGGTCGCTCTGATTATCCGAACCAAGTAAACAACGTGCTGTGCTTTCCGTTTATTTTCCGCGGCGCTTTGGACGTGGGTGCCACCACAATTAATGAAGCGATGAAGTTAGCGTCAGTCTACGCGATTGCTGATTTAGCAATGGCCGAGCAGAACGATATTGTGGCGATGGCCTATGGCGAAACGGCATCTGGTTTTGGTCGGGAATATTTGATTCCGAAACCGTTTGATCCGCGCTTAATTACTAAAATTGCGCCGGCAGTCGCGCAAGCGGCGATGGATTCAGGTGTTGCCACTAGCCCGATTACTGATTGGGAGGCGTATCGTGATCGCCTAAATCAGTTTGTATATCATTCCGGCTTAATTATGAAGCCAGTATTTGGCAAAGCCAAGGCCAACCCAAAGCGCATTGTGTATGCCGAAGGTGAAGACGAACGCGTGCTGCGTGCGGTACAAATTGTGGTGGACGAAGGCTTTGCAAAACCGATTCTTATTGGGCGCCCATCGGTGCTAGAAAAGCGTATTGAAAAATTTGGCCTGCGCCTTGAATTGGGCAAACATGTGGAGGTGGTCAACCCCGAGCACGATGATCGCTACCGCAGCTATTGGCAGAAATATTATGAGCTAACCCAGCGCCGTGGCGTGTCTGAAACCTATGCCAAAATTGAAATGCGGCGTCGCCTAACACTCATCGGCGCGATGATGATTTGCAAGGGGGACGCCGACGGCATGATTTGCGGCACCTTTGGCACCCATGATTTGCACCTGCAATATGTAGAGCAAGTGGTAGGGCGCAGAGTTGGCGTGAAGCATTTTTATGCCATGAATTTGCTCATGCTGCCCAAGCGCACGGTGTTCATTTGCGATACCTATGTGAATGTGGACCCGACGGCCGAACAAATTGCAGAGATGACGATTTTGGCAGCCGAAGAAATCCGACGTTTCGGCTTAGTCCCCAAAGCCGCCCTGCTCTCGCATTCTAATTTTGGCACCAGCGATGCCCCAAGTGCGAAAAAAATGCGCGATGCCTTGGTGCTTATTAACGCCCGCGCGCCGGACTTAGAAGTAGAAGGCGAAATGCACGGCGATGCGGCGTTGTCGGACGAAGTTCGCAGCACGGCGTTCCCCTCTACGCGCTTAAAAGGCGAGGCAAATTTACTAATTATGCCAACGCTGGATGCCGCCAATATTTCATTCAATCTGCTGAAGACGGCCGCTGGTAGCGGTATTACAATCGGTCCGATTTTATTGGGCGCAGCAAAGCCGGTACATATTGTGACGCCAACGGCGACGGTGCGACGGATTATAAATATGACAGCGCTGGCGGTGGTGGATGCGCAGGCGCAGCGGAAGTAGGGTTAGAGGGTTTGTTTAAACAGAGTTGGGGGGGGGTGACGGCAGTGGATTAACAACTAGCCCCCTCCCTCCTGGCCCCTCTCTCCCGCGAGGGGGGCGAGGGGCGTGGTTTCATCGCGATCTATCTGAATACCAATATTAGCAACTGAGATATCTCTAAAAGATAATCACTCAGGCTCTCCCCCTCGTAGGAGACGGGTTCGCGAAATGGGAGGGAGAGAGAGGAGGCAAACCTTGGAACAACGAGCATTCGCCAAGCAACTCCGCTCCAACCAAACGGATGCCGAAAATCACCTCGGGCGGGCGTTGCGCGCCCACCCATCACTTAATCGGTGCAAAGTTCAAACGACAGCAACCCCTTGGCAAAGACATCGTTGATTTTGTAAGCTTCCAAGTCCGCATCATCATCGAAGCCGACGGCGGTCAGCATATCGAAAGCCCGAATGATGCGCTTCGCGATGCATGGCTTCAAGCACAAGGATTCACCGTTTTACGTTTCTGGAAGAACGATATTTTCAACAACACCGAAGGCGTACTAGAAACCGTTCTAAACGCCATCAATGAGCAAGCCCACAAGTCAAAATCCAACAACGTTGAGTAAGCAATAATTCCTTAAAACCAATCCCTCTCAAACTCCTCTCTCCCCTCGCGGG
>JANNXI010000141.1:0-8070 GCA_031409495.1 Betaproteobacteria bacterium | reverse complement strand
GTTTGGCTTTCGCCAACGCGGCCACTTAGGCCCATAATTGCTTCGGCCCGTTGAAGTCGTTAGTTTTTGCTACTGACTTCGACTCAACAAACAGTGCAGGTTTTATACTTCATCGGGCCGGATCAATAGTCACGCTAGAAGGTGCGGCTTCCATCCATGAAACAGCACTTCTTTACGGAAAGGTCACACTGGGGACTGACGTATCGGTTTGGCCTTATGTGGTTATGCGCGCCGAGGCGCATGAAATTCGCATCGGCGCACGAACCAATATTCAGGATTTTGTGATGGTGCATGTTGGCAACTTTACGCCCACCGTGGTGGGTGAAGACTGCTCTATCGCCCACCACGTAACGTTACACGGCTGCAGCATCGGTGACCGTTGTTTAATTGGGATTAACGCAGTCATTATGGACGGCGTAACGATAGGCGCTAACTCCATCGTCGCAGCACATTCCGTGTTAACCGAAGGTACGGAGGTTCCTGAAAATTCAATCATCGCCGGTGCGCCAGCAAAACTAATCAAAACGCGCAATAACGCAGCAGCTAATCTATTTAATTCCAAGGTGTATCAGCTAAATGCTGCGAACTAAGCCAGGGGCATCGAACGGCTTTCGGATGAGGATATAGCGAGCTTGATGGTGTAGTCGTTGTGGCTTGCAATCCATAAAAACTTCATCAGACTGAAAGGCGTTCACCAAAATGGCCCGTTATTTGTGCCATTTCGACCGTAACAACTACCAATGTCTGCTCAAAAAAAATACTAGGACACTGTTGTGTGCTGTTGCATCAACCGCAAATGACTGACCATAAGCATACTAGTGGGCAGATAGCGCATCACGACGACGATCCACACACCCGAATTCAAAGCTAAAAGCCTCGCGTTGATGAACGATGTTGCGCGTACGGGCAAAATTTTAGGTGACATCATCTCGCCCATTGGTGTGAAGTGAAATGATTCCTATAACTTCGGCATCAGAAATAGAATTAAACCCCATCCCGTCGCCCTAGGCCTGATTTCGTCGCACGGTAGGCGGGCTTGGCGGGAAGTTGATTTACACCCAATGCAGGTGCACTGTAATCTGGTTGGACTGCACAAAGTTATCGCGCAACAGCGATGGGTGGATGCAAGCAATCTTATGCGGAGGGTTTATGGTTTTCAAACAGCGTTTTTTACACATTGGCGTCGTAGTAATTTCGGCGCTCGTTTTAAGTTCGCCGGTGCGTGCCGAGACAACAACGCAACTGGCCGCACCAACAACGAATTGCCGCGTTGCCGATACCAAGCAAATCAACGGTGCCTATCGCTTTTCTGACGGTGCAGTGGTGTCAATACGGCCGTCTGAACCTAATGGACAGCGACGAATCACACATTTTGAATCTGGAAAAAGCCATAAGCTTTTTCCAGCAAGTGAGGTGCGTTTTCAATCGGGCAGCGATCTGGATTCTGAGACGCCTGTCGCGTTTCTCTATCAATTTAATCTGGGAAAAGATGGATTGGCAGAATCCTTAACCATCGAAGCTACTGGCACCGGCAAGCGAATTGCCAAAAAAATCAAACTAGCAGAAGAACTGGTCACTTTCAAAAGTGGCGACACTGAATTATTTGGCAAGCTGACGTTGCCAAGCAAAAACAAAGGTTCATTCAAAACAGCTATCTTTGTGCACGGGTCCGATAAAGTTGCGTCGGTAGATCAAGAATGGTTGCCTCATCTCTTCGCTGCCAACGGCATCGCAACCTTTGTGTTTGATAAACGCGGGTCGGGTTGTTCAAAAGGCGAGTATGTTCAGCACTTCGATGTTTTATCCAACGATGTAACCGCCGCCGTAACTTGGCTGAAGACAAAGCCGCAAGTTAAAAAAGACAGCATTGGATTGGTAGGATTCAGCCAAGGCGGATGGGTCGCCCCACTTGCCGCGCTCAAGGAACCATCAATCAAATTTGCAGCTATCGGCTATGGCCTCACGATGTCGATGGCCGATGAAGACCGGCTACCTCTTCGCGCAACGTCGCTCGATCCTTATCGACTTTCTGTAAGAAGCGTAGCTGTACGCGTGGTGCCTCTTTGCTGACTCGCGCTAAGAGAGTGGGTCCGAAGTTTTTCACAAAGCTGTCACTAGTGCAAAGGGTGAAGGTTTGAACTAACGCATAAAGATTGGGTGTCTCTGCAGGTCTTAAAAACGGTTCGTGCATCCTGTACTAATTGACTGACACGCTCGCGAAGCGCATTTGCTCGCGGTGACGCAATCAAACCGCGTCCAGCTCTGACCAACTATGGATCACCCGTCGTTTCACGCAATCGTGCCAGCGCTCGACTTGTGGCATAGCGCTCGAAACATAGTTGTTACTAGTTTCCAATAAAATCCACGGCCGCGGCTGTGCGTACTGCACCATGACATCTTCAATATAGGCGCCGATGTGCGGTGACATATTCATCAATATGCCCGCCGCTGCTACTGGCTCATCAACAGAAGAAATTCGGCCGGCATCGTAGACGTTTTCAACGATGGCTGCAAAGCCAATATATTCGGCCATCTACAGCCTATTAAGCGGCCAGCTTGTGCCGTTTAGCACTGTCGTGCCCATGGCAGAACGATCAATGCGCACATACGCTTCGCGCAGCCGTTGCGCATCGCGATCGAATCCCGCCGCATACCCCAACAAGTAATGACCTTAACTACTTGGCTGTGCAGCCACACCATTGGTGTAGTTTGGCACGATGGCGTTCACATGCTCACTTGCCAATGTCACAAGCTTTTGCGAAACGCTGTTTAACTCCGTTGCCAGATTCAGCAAACCATCTTTTAGCATGGCCGCACGATAGGTGGCAAAGATATCTTAGCTGGATCGCCCCGCGGGCAGTAGCGTGACGTCTGCATCGGCCGCAACAATCAACAGCGGTTCCATCGCAAATTAGGTTGAAGGCCGCTTACCCCCAGGCTTTGCGCCCTTTAGCCAATCACTTTGGAGTCGTCCTTATCGGCATAACTATGAAATAACCTGACAAAAGCACTGTTGCCGCGAATGGCGCGAGCACGTTGGATCATGATCGATATGAATGTAGCCAAACCGCCATAAGATACCTGAAGATGCCCTAAAACGGAGAGTCTTCAGCAATCAAATAGACTCGTAGTGAGGCCTTGAGAAATCTTTCGCCCTCGGTGTCGATGTACTTTTAAGTGTAAGCTGTCGTCATACAGGATGACGCCATCCATCACCCACACCGCCCCACTCTAACTCTTCATAAAATTCGGTCACTATGAGCAACATTCTTATTCACCCAAATTCTACTCCCGCAACGACCCATTCCTTACCCGTAAATATTCACGAACTTAAAGCAGCTTGTGCCAACTGCAGCTTGCGCGAATTATGCTTACCGGCTGGACTGACGATGGCGGAAGTTGATCAACTAAGCGAGATTATTTACACGCGCCGGCGGGTTAAAAGAGGCGAGGCAATTATTCGGAGTGGTGAAGCGTTTACTGCTTTGTATGCCGTGCGTACCGGGTTTTTTAAAGCGTGCGCGCTTGCCTCTGATGGACGCGAACAAGTGACAGGTTTTTCAATGGCGGGGGAACTACTAGGAATGGACGGCATTGGCGACGATATTTATCAAAGTGATGTAATTGCCATTGAAGATAGTGAAGTGTGCAAAATCCCGTTTGATAATCTCGATGCCTTGTTGGGCGAAATGCCGTCTCTACAACGCCATTTTCATAAGGTGATGAGCCGGGAAATTGTGCGTGAAGGTGGGGTAATGATGATGCTAGGCGTAATGAAGGCAGACGAACGGCTCGCGGCTTTTTTACTCAATCTTTCGCAGCGCCTGCATATTCGCGGCTATGCACCGTTAGAATTTAGCTTGCGCATGACGCGCGAAGAAATTGGCAGCTATTTGGGCTTAAAACTTGAAACTGTAAGCCGTACTTTTTCCAAATTTCAAGCCGAGGGCATTTTGGAAGTAAATCAAAAAATGATCCGCATTATTGACGTGGAGAGCCTGCGCAAAATTTATGCGCATCACACTTAAAGCTACATTGTTATAAAAAGCGGCGCGCGATAGTTTAATTACCCCATAAATATTGTTAGCACCTCAATGCGCACCATTGATCTCACTAGCTCGCTATGTAGCCCAGCTCGACCGGAAGAACGAACCGTAGAAGCACACTTAAAGCTTCGCTTTCATGACCGGAAGGTGTTCCGCTTCCATGCTGGCAGGCTTCTCTGCCTTCGCCACATCCGGCAAACGGTGCGCAATGCCCTTATGGCAATCGATACAAGTTTTTTCACCCGTAATGAGTAATGTGCCGTGCGATGCAGCCGCGCGCGGGCTTTGGCGGGTAAAGTCCATGGAATCGGCATTGTGGCAATTCCGACACTCAAGCGAATTATTGGCTTTTAATCGCGACCATTCGTGTTGCGCTAACTCGTGGCGCTTTTCTACAAACTTTTCGCGCGTGTTGATGGTGCCAAACACAGTGCCCCACACCTCTTTTGAGGCTTGCATTTTGCGGGCGATTTTACTTGTCCAGTTATGCGGCACGTGGCAATCAGGGCAGGTAGCCCGCACGCCTGAACGGTTAGTGTAGTGAATGGTAGGTTGCAGCTCAACAAATACGTTGTCGCGCATTTCATGGCAGCCTACGCAAAATTTTTCGGTGTTGGTGGCTTCCAGCGCGATATTGAATCCACCCCAAAATAGCACCCCCGCTACGAAGCCACCCAGCGTTAGAAAACCTAGGCTAAAATATTTGCTCGGTCGTGAAAGTGTTCGCCAATAGCGGCTTACCAACGATACGGCGGATGCAAATAGTTTCATTTTGTGGTCGCTTTTTTTCGCGACGCCGCACTTGCAGCCGCTGATTCCGCATCCACAAAACGATTATCGACCGGCGGCTTTACGTCTAATTGCGGTACGTGGCATTGGTTACAAAAATAGCGGCGCGGTGAAATTTCGCCTCTAAATTCATTATTGCGGTCCATAAAGTGCGTCACACTCACCATTGGCGCTTGGCTTTCCGCTGTGCGGGTGCGGCCGTGGCAGGTCATGCATTTATTGAAGTTTTTATCGATTTGATAGCCTTCAATTTGATGCGGTATGACTGGTGGCTGCATCGCAAATGCCCGACCCTTGCGGATATCGTCGTTGATTACTTTTGGCGTTGCCGGCGCCGCAGCTTCGCGTTGCAAGCCCACACCACCGCGCAAGCCGCGCAATTGCTGCGCCACTACTTCATACGATGGATCAGGCGGTGTCGTCTGAGCAGACGCAATATCCGACATTATCCATACCGACACCAACATCAGTAATAGTAATTTGCCCACAGCTCGGCTGATTGTTTTCATACTGGCACAATCTTGACGGCACATTTTTTAAAGTCCGTTTGTTTAGAAATCGGATCTGTGGCATCTAACGTTACTTTGTTGATGAGCTGTGTAGCATCAAACCACGGCACAAAAATCAAACCCTTCGGCGGCTTGTTGCGACCCCGCGTTTCAATACGCGAACGCATTTCGCCACGTCGTGAAACCACCCTTACCTCGCTGCCACGCCGCAATTTTAAGCGCTGCGCGTCATCGGGATGCATAAACACCACTGCATTTGGAAATGCCTTGTACAGCTCCGGTACGCGGCCCGTCATTGAGCCTGAATGCCAGTGTTCGAGCACACGCCCCGTTGATAACCAAAACGGATACTCGGTATCAGGCAATTCTGGCGGCGGCTCATAAGGCAGCGCGATAATATTGGCACGATGATCGGCATTGCCATAAAAATCAAAGCCACTTCCCGCTTTGACATAAGGATCAAACCCTTCTTTATAGCGCCATTTGGTTTCTTTTCCATTCACCACCGGCCACCGCAGGCCGCGCTCTTTATGATAGACGTCAAAATCTGCTAAGTCATGACCATGGCCGCGGCCGAACTGTGCGTACTCTTCAAACAAGCCTTTTTGCACATAATAACCAAACGCTTTTGATTCGTCATTTTGAAAGCCCGCTTCAATTTGCACAACCGGAAATTTATTGACTTCACCGTTAGTAAACAACACTTGATACATCGTCTTGCCCCGATATTCGGGCCTCTTCGCCAAGAGTTCTTCCGGCCAGACTTCTTCCATTTTAAAGCGTTTAGAAAATTCCATCAGTTGCCAAAGATCAGATTTGGCTTCACCAGGTGCTGAAACGAGCTGATGCCAAAACTGGGTGCGCCGCTCGGCATTGCCGTAAGCGCCTTCTTTTTCTACCCACATTGCTGTGGGCAAAATTAGATCTGCTGCCTGCGCCGTGACGGTGGGATAAGCTTCTGAGACGACAATAAAATTTTCAGGGTTACGGTAACCAGGCAAGGTTTCTTCCATCATGTTTGCCGCAGCTTGCACGTTGTTATTGACCTGCACCCAATAAGCATTGAGCTTGCCGTCTTTTAACATGCGGTTTTGCTGCACGGCATGGTAGCCAGGCACGGGATTTATGGTGCCTTCCGGCAGCTTCCAAATACCTTCTGACGTAGCGCGGTGTTTCGGGTTGGTCACCACCATATCGGCCGGCAAACGATGCGAAAACGTACCCACCTCACGCGCGGTGCCGCAGGCGGAAGGCTGGCCGGTGAGCGAGAACGGAGAGTTACCCGGCGTAGAAATTTTTCCGGTAAGCAAGTGGATGTTATAAACCAGATTATTAGCCCAAACGCCCCGTGTATGCTGGTTAAAGCCCGTAGTCCAAAATGAAACAACCTTAATTTTTGGGTTGGCATAAAGCTCAGCCAAGGCCTTTAGCTTTTCAACCGAAACACCAGAGAGTTTTGACACATAGTCTGCTGTGTAGGGTTTTACAAATTCGCGGAAGGCTTCAAAATTGGAAGGCTTCAAAATTGGAAGGCTTCATGTCGCCCGCTTTGCCTGCGTTTTTTGCTTTTTTCTCAAGCGGGTGCGATGGCCGTAAACCATAGCCAATATCTTGTGCGCCAATTTTAAAGGTGCAGTGCTTGCCCACAAAATCTTTATCTACACGATTGGTTTCAATAATGTAGTTGGCGATGTAATTTAGAATCGCTAAATCAGATTGCGGCGTAAAAATAATCGGCAAGTCGGCAAGTTCAAAACTACGATGTTCAAACACCGACATCACCGCAACTGTCACGTTGGGGTTTGATAGGCGCCTATCGGTTAAGCGGGACCATAAAATGGGGTGCATTTCGGCCATGTTAGAACCCCAGAGCACAAAAGCATCACCGGCCTCAATGTCGTCGTAGCAGCCCATCGGTTCGTCCATGCCGAAGGTGCGCATGAAGCCCACAGCAGCGGAAGCCATGCAGTGCCGCGCGTTTGGGTCAATATTATTTGACCTAAAGCCTGCTTTAAATAATTTATTGGCGGCGTAGCCTTCCCAAATTGTCCACTGGCCAGAACCAAACATACCAACTGAAGTAGGGCCTTTCTTCTTTAGCGCTTCTTTAAATTTTAGCGCCATTACATCAAATGCCACATCCCAACTTACTGGCTGAAACGTACCATTTTTTGCATATGTGCCGTCTGTCATCCGCAGCATTGGCGTGGTCAATCTGTCGCTGCCGTACATAATTTTTGATAGGAAATAACCCTTTACGCAGTTAAGCCCACGGTTTACTTCTGCTTGGGGGTCGCCGTGCGTGGCTACAACGCGATCATTTTTTACCGCGACGACAACACCGCAGCCAGTACCGCAAAACCGACAGGCCGCTTTGCTCCACTTTAATTCGGTAGACTTTGCGTCCGTTGCAATATTGGCGGCATCGCTGGGCACAGAAATGCCAGCAGCAGCGGCTGCCACCATAGCGGCCGATGAGCGAATAAAATCACGTCGCGTTGTAGGGAACTGCGCTGAAGGAGACTCCGTTATAGGAAACTCCGTTGCTGGCAACTGTGCAACTGGAATGGGGAATGGTTTTAATTGCACGGCATGGCCTCTTGCATAATGGTTTCATCTTCAGCGTGTTGGTAAACAAGATCGACATGCAACACGTGATCAAGTTTACGAATAAGGTCGATGGTATCTAGCACATCACCAGTCGATGCGCCCTCCACTACCACCAC
>JANNXI010000140.1:0-4776 GCA_031409495.1 Betaproteobacteria bacterium | reverse complement strand
CAAACGCAGTCACGGTTGTCGCCAAAGGCAACCGCTTCTTTGATAAACGGAAAAAACTTGAGTTTATTTTCAATAAATTTTGGCGCGAACAAACTACCGTTTAAAAGTCGACCTACATCTTTTGCGCGATCAATGATAATTAGGTGTCCATCTTTATCAAAGAACCCTGCGTCGCCGGTCATAAAAAAACCATCTTGATTGATCGTCGCTGCTGTGGCCGCCTCTTGCCGATAATAGCCCTGCATCATTCCCTTTGAGCGCACCAGTACTTCGCCATTTTCGGCAACCTTTACCTCTACACCCGGCATGGGCTTCCCCACCGTGCCGAGCTTCACATCACCTGATTTGTGCATGCACACAGTCACGCAGGTTTCCGTCATGCCGTAAAGCTGTTTTAAATTGATACCAATAGACCGGTAAAAGTTAAACAAGTCTGGGCCTATTGCCTCGCCGCCGGTATAGGCTACGCGAATACGCGACATGCCCAACACGTTTTTTAACGGGCCGTACACACAAGCACTCCCGATGCCGTACAACACGCGATCTATTAAACTAACGCCACCTTGCTTATCTAAAATTTTCATTCCAACGCGCTTCGCTATTTCCATAAAATAATGGAACATGTGGCGCTTCACTGCACTCGCATCTTCAATGCGAATCAAAACCTGCGTCATTATGTTTTCATATACACGCGGGGGGGCGAAGTAATAAGTGGGGCCGATTTCACGCAAATCAGTGGTCACCGTTTCTGAACTTTCAGGGCAATTTAAGCAAAAACCTGCGACATGCACTTGCGCGTAAGAATATAAAAAATCCCCCACCCATGCCATCGGCAAATAGCACAGCAAATCATCATTGGCCGTCATCCCGTCAAAATTTACCAACACGCGCGCCGTGTGGATAAGGGCCTCATGCGTGTGCGCAACCCCCTTTGGCTTTCCCGTAGTACCTGATGTATACAACATCACGGCGATGTCGGTTTTTAAGCCTTTTTCGACTTCTTGCGCAATGTAGTTGGGCTGCTTTATTAAAAACTCGCCGCCCATCAATTGCACATTAGCAAACGACTTCAACATCGGCAGGGTGTATGCCCGCAACCCGCGCGGGTCGTCAAAAATTACATGTGCAAGCGCCGGACACTGCGGGGCAATTTCTAGCATTTTATCTACTTGCTCTTGATCTTCCACCACGGCAAAACGCACATCCGCATCGGCTAAAACATAGACCATTTCTTGCGCAATCGCGTCTTGATACAACGGAATAGGCACGCCGCCTAAACTTTGCGCTGCTGCCATCGCCCAATAAAGGCGTGGTCGGTTATCACCAATAATGGCTAAATTATCGCCGCGCTTAAAACCCAACTGCGCCAAGCCTGCCGCAAACCGTGCAATTTGTGTGGCACTTTCAGCCCATGAGTAAGTCTGCCAAATGCCCAAATCTTTCTCGCGCATGGCGGGCGCAGCGGGATGCGCAGCCACATTTGCGCGCACTAGGCGCGGAAACGTCTCACCCACAAGTTCTTTAGATAAAACCGTGCCGGCCATTAATTTTTCTCCACCAAACTTCATGTTTATACGCCACCAATTTTTGGAATAATTTTTACGCTGTAGTTGCTTGATTTGATGCTTATTTAGCTACTTTACGCCACAAAACCACCTCTATGAGATGGTGCGCTGCAACAATTATTTTGTGGACCGCGCCACTAAAGGTAGGCGCTCCAAACGTGTATAGTTGTCGTTTTAACGACATTCAAACGACAATCTAAAACTATAATTGCCATGCCCGCACTCACCCAACTCATCGCCGTCTCGCGCTGGTCAAAAGGCCTCAGCACCTCCCAAATTGAATTTGTGCGCGCCTCGATGATCGAGCGCGTCATACCCGCAGGCGGCTGTGTGGTGCGCAAAGGCGAGCCAGTCGATCATTGGATCGGCGTGATAGAAGGCATCGTAAAAGTACATAGCGTATCGGCAGACGGTAAACCCATGACCTTCACCGGCGTGCCGCAAGGCGGCTGGATTGGCGAAGGCTCAATGCTAAAAACAGAGGTGCGCCGCTACGATATCGTGGCGATGCGCAAAAGCCATATTGCGCTCATGCCCCGCGCCACATTTAATTGGTTACTCGATACCAGCATTGGTTTTAATCGTTTCTTGCTGGAGCAAATTAACGAACGACTCGGCCAATTTTTGGCACTAATTGAATTTGAGCGTTTACTAAAACCCGATGCAAAAATCGCCCGCTGTATTGCCTCATTGTTTAATCCCGTGCTCTACCCCAGCTCTGGTTTGCAATTAAAAATTTCGCAGGAAGAAATCGGCTTTTTAGCCGGTATTTCGCGTCAAAGGGTAAACCAAGCGCTACAAGTTTTAGCTACCGAAAAACTGCTGCGCGTAGAATATGGCGGCATCACGGTACTAAATTTAGATGGCTTGAAAAACTACTAACTTTCTCTATGAAACCAGCTTACCGAATTGAATTTTTTAAGCGCCTGCAAGCGCTTGATCCGCACCCAAAATCTGATTTAATTTATAACAGTAATTTTGAGCTTTTAGCCGCTGTGCTACTCTCTGCACAAGCTACGGATAAGAGCGTGAACGTCGCCACAGCCAAGCTTTTTAAAGTGGCGAACACCCCCGCTGCAATTTTGAAGCTTGGCGAAAAAGGGGTAATTAAATACATCCAAACCATCGGCCTTTTTCGCAGCAAAGCCAAGCATTTAATGCTCACTTGCCAACAGTTGCTTGATCTGCATGATGGCGAGATTCCTCACGATCGACAGGCATTAGAAGCGCTGCCCGGCGTAGGTCGCAAAACCGCAAATGTGGTACTCAATATTGCCTTCGGTGAGCCCACAATGGCTGTAGATACGCATGTATTTCGCGTCAGCAATCGTACCGGTTTGGCACCGGGCAAAAGCCCGTTAGACGTTGAAGCCAAACTGCTAAAAGCCGTGCCCAAAGACTACATGATGTATGCACACCACTGGCTAATTTTGCATGGCCGCTATACCTGCGTCGCGCGCACACCCAAATGTCCCGAATGCATCCTGCGCGATCTCTGCGCATTCAAACAAAAAACGCCGGGTGAAGTATCTATGCCAGCCAAGGACAATGCGCAAGGGCAGAAAAATGTTTAACCCCAGCCGCGATCAAGCGAGAGAATTTTGGTTTGCCGCCTGGGCTAAATTTCAGGCGCAGGCACCACTAACCGCACTAGAAAAAATCGCCATAGAAATCGCCGTACGCCATCCTGAATATCACTCAATGCTGGAACGAACCGACGCCAATGTCGCTCGCAACTTCCCACCCGAAGCGGGAGCAACCAACCCGTATTTGCACCTATCGATGCACATGGCAATTGCGGAGCAAATTGGCATCAACCAACCTTTGGGAATCACCGATGTTTATAAAACGCTGTGCGAACAAAAAGGCGAAGAACATGCGGCGCAGCATGAGGTGATGGATTGTTTGGGTGAGATGATTTGGCACGCGCAACGGCATAGAACGGCACCAGATCCAGGGGTTTTGTTCGCGTGTTTGGGAAAAAAGACGGGCGTGGTGGTGTGAAATTGGTAGGCTGAAGATGCCCAAATATAGGGCGTCTTCAGGCTATTTACACAGTCTGCTGCCGCAATCAACGCGCCCGCTTAACAGACGATTACGCCGCAAGAATCTACCGCTCCAAAGGCATCCACATATGAACCTTACCTTTGTACCCTGATGGAGTAAGAATTGCCATGGGCTCTAAACCAACTAGCTGAAAGCCGACGCTGAGGTATAGATTAATCGCCGCTTCGTTACCTTCGGTCACCGTTAAATTAAGAACGAGAATTTCCTCGATTGCCTTAGCGTGACTGATAGCCGCATTTAAGAGCGCGCGCGCCGCACCCGCACCTCTCGCAGCTGGCGATACGTACATTCCGATCACGAGCGCTTTATGTTTGGTTTTGGGTTTTCGGGACAATTCTAGCGCCACGGTGCCGACGAGAACCGAGCCGTCATTTTCTACAAACGCGCCAAACGCAGCGCTCAGATCTGACGGATCGGCGATGCGCTTGATCCAAAATGTATCGGGTTCTGCCGCGCGTTCTTCAGCTGTAGTGGCGAAGGCGTCGGCCGCAAGTGCGTAAGCTTCCAACATCAGTTTACGATATTGCGTTGCGTCTGAAGGGTTGAGAAGGGCGATGTGCATTTATTTTATAGCTCACAACAATTCAAAGACATAAAATTCACATAAAGTGCCGTGATGGTGTTTGCGTGCCCGTCAAAAATCGATCCCAATTTTATGCTTTCAATAGCGTGGTTTGGTTTAGCAGATAATAACATCCATCAAGTTCTGACCATCACTTCTCGCCCTGTAAAAGCAGCCACGCGAGCTGCAATGATCGAAGCATCCGTTTCGTCAGTCACTTGGCCAATTTCTATGCACCGTTGACCTGAAAGCCGAACAGAAATAGTCCAGTTAACAGGGGGTTCTTCGTTTGCGGGTTTACGGAGCTCAATTTCTTCAATCTCGGCAAAACGTCCCACCAGTGTGGCGTTCTGCCTAATTTTTGCTTCAGGTTTTTCAAAAACGGTGGTTCTTGCGCCATAGCGCAGGGTTAAGAAATCGGCAGATTCTTGCTCGGTTTCTATGGTGCGTTCGCCGGCTACGTATCGGAGGAAAGCTAGTATTCTATAGATTCGGCCCGATAAAGTATGAACTTTTTCAAGTTTTACGACTCCAACATTTATGGAAAAAGAAAACGCACGAAAGCAAACACTAGAGCAACTC
>JANNXI010000139.1:0-4749 GCA_031409495.1 Betaproteobacteria bacterium | reverse complement strand
AACCAGCTCACCAACGACGTTAATAATCTAGCCGATGGCCACGTCCAGTGGAACGGCTGGTGCGCTGTGAAAGGCCGGCTTTTGATGACCTGCATGCTGTGGAAACTTGGCGATACCTACTGGCTTATGATGCCGCGCGCGTTGGTCGGCGGCACGATTAAGCGCCTACGCATGTTTGTGCTGCGATCAAAAGTGGTGCTGGACGATGTTAGCGATGAATTCGTGCGGATAGGCTGCATTAATCCATCGGCGATGGAAAGCACAACAACCCTGCAGCCGATGTCGGTTACCATCAACGAGCGCAATACCGCCGTTGCGCTAGATCGCGGCTGTACCGTTTACATTTCTGCCGCAAGTGACGCCATTATTTTCTGGGGTCGTGCTGTGACTCCTGTCGATGGCCACGCCTATGTACCCGCCCCCGCAGCCGCGTGGGACTTACACCAAATTCGTCAAGGCGTACTCACCGTACTACCAGAAACCGTAGAAGCATTTGTGCCGCAGATGGCTAATTTTGAACTTGCAGGGGGTGTGAGCTTTAAAAAAGGCTGCTATCCGGGCCAAGAAATAGTCGCCCGTACGCAGTATCGCGGCATCCTAAAACGCCGCATGGTGCGCGTGAGTATTGCCACCACGCAAATAGCATTGGGCGACAAACTCTACAGCCCTGAATTTGGCGACCAAGCCTGCGGCGAAGTAGCCAACTTTGCGGCGACGAATAACGGCGGGGTTGAAGCCTTGGTGGTGGCACAGGTGGAAAGTATTAAGGGTGCGCAAATGCGGCTAGGTGCTGTAGATGGCCTATTGGTGGGTGTGTTGACCCTGCCTTACGATATTCCGCAGTTGCAGGCGATAGTCGAATAAATCGCTTAAGCGCCTCGGCATCGAGATGTGACGGCAAATAGCGCCCAAAATTGTTAGCGGCAGTAAGCAACCATTTTAGTTCGTTCGAGAAACCATGACCCAAAAAAATACTGACCTTCGTGGTGCCGCCAAACTTAGCATCGACGCCGTTAAAGGCATCACCGATTTGGTGGAAGAATTGCATCGCAATATTTCTGGCTTAGCGCCGATTATAGGTGCGTCCCGCCAGGGCAACACGCGCGGCATTACCGGCTTGGTCTATCGCAGTGTACATGCCGTGACCAACGTAGTGGGTAGCGGCTTAGATGTCGCGCTTGCAAAACTGGCGCCACTGATGGGTGCAAATACGAATACTGCGATAGAAACAACCCCGCAGCGCGAGGCCGTATTATCGGCACTAAACGGCGTTTCTGGCGATTATTTGGCGAAAACCGACAATCCCCTAGCAATCGAAATGTGTCTGAGGCAAAACGGCAGCACATTAGCAGCGCTGCCTGCTACCAACAAGCTCATCATCATGGTGCATGGCTTGTGCATGAATGATCTGCAATGGACTAAAGACGGACACAACCACGGCGAAGCATTGGCAAAAGAATTTGGCTACGCTACTGCATATTTGCATTACAACACTGGCCAGCATATTTCAGCCAATGGCCGAGCATTTGCAGAACTGTTGGAGAATGCTGTAAATCGGGCACCTTCAGAGATTACCGAGGTCATTTTTCTGTGCCACAGCATGGGTGGCTTGGTAAGCCGTAGCGCATGCCACTACGCTAGCGAGGCGAAGCACACGTGGCTTAGCAAACTGAAAAGAATCTTTTTTTTGGGTACCCCACATCACGGCGCGCTGCTTGAACGCGCAGGCAATTGGGCCGATATATTTTTAGGCATCAGCCCCTATGCGGCACCCTTCACCAAGCTCACCAAAATCCGCAGTGCTGGCATCACCGATTTGCGCTACGGCAATTTAATTGATGCCGATTGGCAAAACAAAAACCCTGAAACCACGCGTGACGTGCGCACCTACGTGCCTCTGCCTGCGAAGGTACGGTGCTATGTAGTGGCGGCGAGCAAACAAGTAGCGCCGCCGCAAAAAAACGAGCGGGTGTTTGGAGATGGTTTGGTTGCTGTAAAAAGCGCGTTGGGGCAACACCAGCAACCAAGCTTGAGCCTGAAAATAGTGGCGGAAAATCAGCTATTGGTTTATGGGGTGGATCATTTTCAACTGCTTTGCAACCCGTCTGTGGGTAAAAGGCTAAGTGATTGGATGGCTGAAGAAGCCCTAAAATAGGAGCTTTCCAACCCTATTTTGCAATCTTCTACCACTTTTTCTCAATCCGTCGTCCAATATCCCCATTTTTCGTCGCGCCATGCCGCAACTCATTGCCACCCTCCCCAATCTAGGTCCAAAATCTCAACAAATGCTGGCGCGGGCTGGCATTCATACCGTGGCGCAGTTGCACACATTAGGTGCTGTTGCGGCGTATGTCCAAACCAAAAAAGCGGGAGAAGCCGTGAGCCTAAATTTGCTTTGGGCGCTAGAAGGCGCACTCACTGGATTGCGCTGGCAAGACGTGGCGCGCATGCATCGCACGAGCTTATTGTTTGCGCTAGAAATGGCGCTTGAGCAACATGAAGGCAATGAAACCACGTAGCATATGGGGCTGCTGCCACGTAGCAGATACAGAACAATAAAGGGTTTGACGATGAATTTTTTAAACACCGCTTCTATAAACGCAATGTTGGTTTCAGGCTTGATTGGCGCGGTTGGCTTGACTGGGCTAGTGGGTTTTGTGCAGACGGTACATGCGTCCGGCAACGCGGCTATCGCCAAGACTAACCCCTATGATGATTTAGCCGATGCAGTAATGGACATCGACCAGGCACTTGCGCAAGCAAGGGCTGACAAAGTACCGGTACTGCTGGTATTTGGTGCCAATTGGTGCGGCGATTGCAAAATACTGAGTGCAGCACTCCATTCAGGGACCGTCGCTCCCATGATTGCACGCGATTTTAAGGTCGTAAAAGTCAACGTCGGCCGGTTTGACAAAAACTTAGCCGTTGTTGAAAAATATGCTGTGCCGCTAAAAAAAGGCATCCCAGCGATCGTCATCGTGTCAGCTGAAAATGTGGTCCTTTACGCTACAAAAGCGGGTGAACTTGCTGATGCACGCAAAATGGGGGATGTGGGAATTTATGAATTCTTCAAAAAAATCTCAGTTGCGACGAAAGCAAAAGTGAGTCCTGAGGCTTTGAGTCCCAAACTTTAAGCACTAAACTTTAAGCACTAATCCTCAAGCCAAACGCTCGCCGCAGAAATTGACGGCTTTGACTGACCAATCGTTCTAAAAATAGAGCTTCTTTAATGGCTCGTTACGCCAAAAACTCTGGAGACTCCACATGATAAAACTCTACCAATACGATCCCACCTTCGGCCTCCCCAACGCCAGCCCTTTTTGCTTAAAAGTTGAAACCTATTTGCGCATGGTGAGCCTGCCTTATGAAGCGCAAGCGTTTTCGATGCGCGCGCTTAACAAGGCGCCGAAGGGCAAGCTGCCCTACATTGACGATAACGGCAAAATTATTGCTGATTCCACCGTGATTGTGGAGCATCTAAAAGCCACTTATGGCAACAAGCTAGATACTTGGTTGAGCGCAGAGCAGCACGCCATTGCTTTAGCATTTCAACGCTTGCTGGAAGAAAATTTGTATTGGGCCGTCGTGCATACGCGATGGGTTGAATCCGCCGGTTGGGCAACAACCCGTTCGGCGTTTTTTCCTGATTTACCGATTCCGTTGAAGTGGTTTGTGCCAGAGCTTGGCCGCCGTGGGTTAATCAAAGCGATGCACGGTCACGGCATTGGCCGCCACTCAGAAGCAGAAATTTATGAAATCGGCAAACGCGACATCACAGCCTTGGCAGACTATCTCGCCGAGAAGCCCTATTTTATGGGCGCGCAGCCGTGTTCGTTCGATGCCACGGCGTACGGATTTTTAGCGAACTTGCTACTCGTACCAATTGAATCGCCTCTGAAACAACACGCTCTAAAGTATCCGCAATTGTCAGCATATTGTGAGCGGATGCGAGTGCGGTATTTCGGGTAGCATAAAAATTTGAATTTTCTCCATTGACGCAGTTTACCCAAGAAGAAAATCGCTATGCCCGCCAACATCTTTACATTTCATAATGAAGGTGTTGACTCACCATTTGCCGCTGGTAGAAACGGCGACGAAGCGCGCGGATTTTATACCATCGTAGTAAAAGTCGTGCCCGAAGGTCAATATGGAAAGGCGTTTGGTTTTAGCGTGGCTAACGATTACCCTAACGACCACTACGCATCGCTATATCCCAAATGGCGAAAGACCGGCGAAATCTCAAGCGCTGGCAGTTTCCAATGGAGCTTATTGTCGATTCCTGAGCCAGAACTCATAAGACTCATACAGCTATTTAGAACGAGCAGTGGCAACAAATATTCGTGGACATCTTTGATTCTTCCAATGCCATAACCGACTCTAAAAGACAGCTCAGTAGCAAGTCGGGCCCTACGGCTTTTTAACCGTACCGATTATTTTTTCAAGCTCCGCTAATTTCGCTTTCGCTAAATTTACATCATTCAAGTATTCACGCACGTATCTATCGCGCTCTTCATTTTGCCATTCGGCGTCGGTAAAGCCTTCTAGCGGATATTGTTTGGTGGTGTGCACAGTACCCATCAGCCTCGGCATCAGCGCTCGGTCCGGGCTTACGTCTTCTAACAATAAAAAGCCGTCCACATCGCGTAGCCGCAAAGGTTGCGGCGGATTGGTGTCGTGAATGAGTTTGCCGTAGGCGCGGAATAAAATTTCTTGAGTACCTGCCGCTAATTCTTGGTTAAACACCGCGAG
>JANNXI010000138.1:0-7422 GCA_031409495.1 Betaproteobacteria bacterium | reverse complement strand
GATGCCCTATTTTACAAGGGCGTCTTCAGGCATTGAAATTTAGCGATTCGTTACCCCTTCACTCCCAAGCTCTCCAAGAGCGTAGAGATCGTTTTGTAGTTGGGGCTTGAACGACCACTGGTTTTTTCGATAAAAGCCTGTCCCTCCCGCGCATAAGTAATCGACTTAGCCCTTGCAGCTTCAGCCTCTGCAACAGTAGTTGCGGCGCTGGCGGCTGCTTGCCAAGCCAGTGCGGCGTCGCGTTTATTAAGATAGCGAATTAAAATAGTTTCCTTCGAATCTGCCAGCATCGCTCGTTCCATGATGTTGATCGCTGCTAACGGTTTACCCTCCGCCAGTTCCACTAACGCAAAGGTGCGTTGCTCGAACAAGCTAAGCGCTCCTGCCGCGTTGATTATGCGCGGGGTCATTTGCCGCCCACGCTCTGCATATTGGCGCGCCATCGGTAGCTGTTTAAGGGCTGCGTAAGCGCGAGCCATCGCAAAATAAGCATAGGCGGTGTTGACATTAAATTCTCCGCTTGCTTTTGCGTACAGCACTGCAGCGCGCTCGGCGTGACCAATAACTTGCGCATAATCACCACGTTGCTCAGCAAGTTGGTAACGCGAAAGCAGTAAATCAGCCATCGGTCGGTCGCCCAGTTTTTGCGTGACAACCAGCGTCTCTAATCGGCTAAATTGTTGCTCTGCCTCATCATAGCGACCCAAGCTTCGCAAAAAAGCGCCAAAGTTGCGGTGAAGAATCACCAGCGACTTATCGTCGGCGCCAAATACGCGTGTTGCCCGCTGTATCGCCTGTGTATAGGCTGCTTCCGCGTCTTCGTTTTTCCCTAAATTAAGCAAGGCATTTGCCAGCCCAATATAAGCATCCAGCACATTTCGTTCTGGAATTGGCACTGTTTTAACGTCAAAGTTGATCACGGCCTTGTAATCAATTTCAGCCTCCACGTATCGCCCCGTATAAGTTTTCGTTGTCGCGGCGTTATACCGAAATGACCTGTAAGCCGGGTGCGTCCAAGGGTCTGCAAATGCAAGCCGATACACGGCGTCAATTTCGGCCGCAATTTTATCGGCTTCATCATAGCGCCGCGCGTCCGTCTCCGTACCCATCTTGGCATTTAGCACACGCACGTAGGTGAGAGGGTCTGTCGATTTTCTAGGCGCCGCAAGTGCCACGGCCTCGTTGGCATAGGCTACAGCATTCGCATAGTCGTCTCGACCCGATGCAACAGCCGCCTTGACCAAGGCCAGCACGCGCTCTGTATGAAAAGCCTCCCCCGCCTTCGCGTACGCGTCAGCGGCATTTTTGTAATGTTTAGCGGCAAGCGCTACATTACTAAAAGCGCGGTGCAGCCTACTGAGCGCTTCATACAGTTGCGCCTGCGCTTCAGGGTCTACATCCTTTAGTTCACTAAATCGCTTTTCTGCGTTTGCCACTACATCAAGTGCGCTGGCATTGCGGTTGCCACCGGCTGACGGATTAGCGCCATCGAAGATAGACACCAAAAAATTGTTTACGATCTCGGTAGATTTCTTTGCTTTTACCACGCGATCACGCTCCAGCACTGCCAACTGCTCGGCGCTAAGCGCCTTTTTACGGGCATCTTCAGCCACATCGCGTTGCTTCACGGCATCATTTTTGGCTATTTGCGTTTCCCGTTGCGCGGTTTCGGCAACTACCCTGGCGGCACTCGCGGTTTGCCGTTGCGCTTCAGCCGTAGCACGTGCGCCTTCGGCAATTGCCCGTTCTGACTCAGCCGATATCCGCGCCGCTTCGGCTTTTTTACGTTCTGACTCGGCTTTTAGGCGCTCAGTTTCAGCTTTGCCGCGTTCAAATTCAGCGTTAGTGGCTTGCAGTTCCGCGCGATTTTTTTCCGCAGCAACCCTCAGCGACGAACCCAAAATCACGGCTAAAAACACCGCCGCCGCCGTGGTTTTTAACCAATGCTGGTTAACCCACTTTCGGCGACTATAACTTGGTGCACCCGCCGCCGCCTCCACTTTTGTGCCTTGCAATAGGTTTTTAATATCGGCGGCCAGCCCTTGCACGCTGCCATAGCGGGTAGCCGGAATTTCTGCACAGGCTTTGTCAAGAATCGCGCGCAGCTCCTCATATTGCAAACCCGCTTTGCTGTGCGTATTGATGCTTCCACGGCGAGTCGCTTGGTCGCCAGCAAACGCCGGATCACGCGCGCATAACTCTTCCAGCACCCGCCCCAAACTATAAATATCGCTCGCCGTCGTGATTAGTTTGCCCTCTTTTTGCTCAGGACTGGCGTAGCGCGGGGTGTAAGCCACGGCAACGGTGCCGCGCATGGTGGTTTGCGTAAAATGGGTGGCTGTTGCGTTAATGTTTGCATTATTAGTTGCATCGCTATTTTTGGCATGATCACTACTGCGCACCGAGCCTAATAAATCCCCCTCACCCACTAGGTTGGCAATGCCAAAATCGAGTAGAGATGGCGCGCCTGCGTGGTTGACCAAAATATTGCTTGGCTTAATATCGCAATGGATAATTAAGCGTTGATGGGCAAATGCGATCGCATCGCAAATCGGCAACATCAATGCCAATATTTGCACAAAACCAAGTTGGTTGCTCTGGCAGAACGCATCAACTGGCAGCCCTTTAATATATTCCAACACCAAATAAGGCTGACCATTCGGTGTGGCGCCACCATCAAATAATCGCGCAATATTTGGGTGGGTTAGCCCCGCTAGAATTTGCCGTTCTTGCGCTAGCCGCACCGTGGCACCAAGCGTGGGTAAACCATACATTACCTTTACAGCAGCGGCTTGCTGAAAATGGCCGTCTATGCGTTCAGCTAAAAATACGGAACCCATACCGCCTTGGCCAATTTTTTCAGTGAGGCGCCACGCGCCCAGCTCATCACCCACTGCAATTTCTTGGCTCAACGCCGCTTCCAAATTACTAGCACCTGCGGCAATGGCAGCCGAAATTTCGCCATCGCCCTCCAGTACATGGCCGCACATTCGCAGCACCTCATCGATGAGGTCTGCATCTGCCGTCAACGCAGCTAAGGCAGCACGCTGTTGTTCGGGCGGTAGATCAGCAACGGCATCAAAAAGCCGTCGTAGATTTGGATTCATATTAGGTTCGCAATAAGAAATGCAGTCGGATGGAAACTAAAACCGGTATTTGACACCGGCATTTTAATCATGCAACTGGAGGGTGAAATGAGTTGCTCTACCAATGTAATCGCGAAAAATCGACGATTCTTATCATCAGCTCAAATTTATTTGCGTTTCACTTAGCCGTACGTATTTTTTCAATCGTGTAGGCGCGCCCAAAGCGCAATTCACGATCTACGGTCGGCATCGACATTTCTAGCAACTGTGCAATTTCTTCGCGCGGCATCCCAGCAAAATAGGTCAGATGCATCACTTGTGCACTCCTAGGCTCAGCGACGTCAAGCTGGGTAAGTGCATCATCAATAGCCACAAGTTCGTATGACAAATCGTTTATAGGAATCTGTGATTCTGTAAACGTCATGCGCACGGCACCATTGCCGCGCTTATCGGCTAAACCAACGCGCGCGTGATCCACCAACAGCGTGCGCATTTTTAAAGACATTGTGGCCAAAAAATGCTTACTATTTTTAATTTCAGCATCGGACTCGCCGATGCAAATAATCGCATCGTGCAAAAGCTCGGTAGGTGAAACCGAAACAGCGCTGTTGGCCCGCACGCGGTGCGCTGCCATTTGGCGGAGCTGCTTGTAACACGCATCAATTACCCGTCCGAAGGCCACATCGTCTATGCCATTACTTGACGCTTGCCACGCTTTAAGCATGGTAGTTAGCGAGTTATCGTCTTTTTGTTGTAGCGACTTCATGCGCGTGGTCACTTTAGCGTTGAGTTGGTAAGACTTCGATTGGCCTTACCGAACGAGCATGGTACTACATCGACGAAACCGATGTGCGTTGGGCCAAAAATCCCGGCGCACACAGATATTGCCGTGTACCCCACACCCACACCCAAGCCCTCGCCCCCACCTAAAACCACTTTATTTTTGTGCCGTGATAGTTTTCGCGTTTTTTTTGCGATTACCTAATGAGAAGGTAATTTTTAGTGTGGTTTTCGGTGTGTTTTTAGTGCGGTTTTTTGTATTGACTTTGTTTTTTCCTACGCAGTTAAAAACCGTATCACATCATGCCAGACACCATTGCTTTCGTTGCAATTCTTAATCCCTGTATTTTAAAAAAGGAACCACCATGACTAAGCTAAAACGTCTTCAAACTGCACCCGCTGCTTTTATGCAACGCTGCGCCCGCGGCTTATTTACCCCCGTAGCCATTGGCTGTACCGTTATTCTGACCATCGTTTGTAACCCTGCGCACGCACAAATCGTGACCACCATTGCGGGTAGCGGTTCAGCAGGCTATGCTGGTGACAATGGGCCTGCCACCGCCCCTGCCGCGCGACTTTTTGGTCCCCGTGGTGTCTTGGCGCGCGCTGATGGCAGCGTGCTCATAGTAGAAACAACCAACAATCTCGTACGTAAAGTAGACGTGGGTGGCATCATTACTACATTTGCCGGAGGTACTATGGGTGGCTATAGCGGCGATGGTAGCCCCGCTACTGGCGCGAAAATGGACCGACCCATCTCCATCGCAGAAGACGCAAATGGTAATGTGTACATTGGTACGGTTGGCGCTATTCGCAAGGTCACACCGGCAGGCATAATTTCAACCTTCGCGGGTACCGGTTCAGCTGGCTTTACTGGCGAAAATGGCCAGGCCACCCTAGCACGGATAGGCTGGGTACGCGGCATGTGTATTGACAGCACAGGCAATTTATTTTTTACTGATTCAGATAACAATCATGTCCGTAGAATCACCGCTTCAGGTGTGATTAACGTCGTAGCTGGCACGTCGGTGGCTGGCGTTTTTGGCGCGGATAATATATCAGCTTTAGCTGAGCCCCTTGGCACCCCTGAGGGCATAATGGTGGCGGCTGATGGCAATCTCCTGGTATCGGTGGCCGGTCACAACCGTGTACGTAAAATTGTTCCAGGTGGCAATATCACCACAGTTGCAGGTGGGGGAGCAAACAATTCCGACAATGTGCCAGCTACAACCGCATTGCTAAGTAGCCCTAACGGTCTCGCACCTGACGGTGCAGGCGGGTTTTTCGTAACAACTGGCAACCGCGTGCGTAAAATCGCAGCAGACGGCACCATCACCACAATAATTGGCAACGCTATAGTTTCCAACACCGGTGATGGTGGCCTCGCTACTGCAGCCACTATTAACAGCCCCATCGGCTTATCTCGTTCTAGCACTGGCAATCTCTTCATTTCCAGCAATTTCGGTCATACCGTTCGTAAAATTACCTTCACCCCGCCAGTAGTGACACCTGGCCCGTCAGTATTCAACGCCTACCTAAACACCACCACCGCTACCCTTGGCACCATTACCCCTGCCGGTGAGCAAACTGTGCCTTTTGGCGGTGTTGTAAACTTAACGGTAACCGCCAATCCGCGCCATGTGTTGCGGGTATCGAGTAATTGCGACTATGCGCAAACCAACAAGCCTGTAGCATTTGTGCCAATCGGCACCGGTGCCAATACCTACGCCGTTACCGTAAACGGCCCCTGCCAGTTAGAAGCCACTTTCCGCCCGCTTATTCCAAGAACCAATGTAGCAAGCGAAGCGGCGGCCAATACCTTATTTATGGCCACTGAACGCGCACAAACCTACGTAGCGCCCACCACTATTTCGCAAACCACCAGCGCAATAGGCCAAAACATCACGTTTAAAGCATGGGTAACAGACATAGCCGGTGTGCCCTACCCAAGTGCAACTAACGTTATTACCTTTAAAGCCAACGGCACAGCAATAACTGGTTGCAGCAATGTGCCACTCACCTTGCGAGCCAGCAGCGTAATTCATATTCGTGAAGCCTTATGTGTAACGAGCTTTGCAATTGCGGGCAATACGGTCATCACCAGCGAGTTTGCTGGGGATACATATAACTTCCCAGCAGCCAGCAGTGGCTTGAACCATAGCGTGAGTGTTGCACCGTAATTAAACAATAACCGTAAGTTAGTTGATTAATGCCTTGGAGATGCCCGAATACCCCGCAAGGGGGCTACCTTCGGGTCGTATGGCGTTTCCAAGGCATTTTTAGTGAGAATATTCGTCGAAAAAGTAATGGGAATTTCAGCTCAATGGTTTCGAAATCTAAGTTTGACTCGTTGCCGTCTACCGCATACAATACCTAATTAGGTATAATATTTATGGCAAAATCAAATTCAGAAAAGCCGTTATTTTGGATAGCGTCAGCAAAGCAAGATCTACTGTTACTTCCGGACGAAGTAATAGATGATTTTGGCTATTCCTTGGGCGCGGTACAGCTAGGCAAAAAACCGCTCTACGCAAAACCTTGGAAGGGTGAAGGCGTTGGCGTGATGGAGCTAGTCACATCGACCGACGGCAATACGTTTCGTGCAATTTACACCGTAAAATTTGAGATGGCTGTGTACGTACTGCACTGCTTTCAAAAAAAATCGCCTGACGGTATCAGAACCGCTAAACCCGATATTGAACTCATCCATAGTCGCCTCAAATCAGCGCAGCAACACTACAAAGAGAATTTTCATGGCTAAATCTACCGTAACAGCAACTGAATCTCTCATCGAGGAAAGCTCAGGAAATATTTTTGCTGATCTCGGGCGTGACGATGCGCAGGAAAAGCACTTGCGCGTGCAATTAGCGGCGCGTTTGAACTCGTTAATTGATGAAGAAAATCTTACGCAAACCCTTGTTGCCAAAAAGCTAGGCATCGCCCAGCCGCATGTTTCAGCGCTCAAAAACTACCAGCTCGCGCGCTTCTCCAGTGAGCGGCTGATGCACTTCATCACGCTATTTGATCGAGACGTAGAAATTTTTATTCGGCCGCGATCTGCAGCTAGCGGACGAAAGAAGACGTTTGGTAGCGTATCGGTGTGGTCTGCCGCCTAGCAGCCTTTCAATCACACCGCATCACTCCACGCTCACACATCAGCGTACGCATCGGTGCAGTCAAGCCATTAATGGTGGGTTTTTCTAGCGCCAACTGCGGCTTGCCGGGCTCATCGGTGCCGATAATTTTCGGGGTGATTAGCTGCTTTAGTTGCGCGTTTGATAGCTTATTGAGCGCAGGGCTATTGTGATCTTCCCATCTGGTGCCCAAACTAGGACTGTACCAGCTGGAGCCATTCGTACTTGCGGTATCCATCCGTGCGCCAGCGTTGGCGAGTGCTGCAATTAGGTTCGGATTGCGATGCTCAGTGATGTGGCGCTGCGCAACAAGCAGTACGTTACGACGGAACTCTTGCGTGCCCGTAAATGGTGATTCTAGCGCGTCGATGCTCGGTGCTAATTGCTTGTCTAACTTCGCCAAGAGTGCCTTATTTAGGGTT
>JANNXI010000137.1:0-23889 GCA_031409495.1 Betaproteobacteria bacterium | reverse complement strand
TAAAAATTTTAGCAACGACTAAAATTAGCTAGCAAATAAAAAATCTTAAAAGACGTGATCTCAGGCTGGAATGCTGAATCCGCTAGCTCGCTACATCTTGAACTTGTACTTATACCCTGTATGTCAATTTAATTTTAAATTTCAAACTTTTAAGGAAAAATCATGAAAAAAATTCTTTTAGCTGTTGCTACATCCGCTGCTGTGTTGGCTGCTGTTCCTGCGCATGCAGCGAGCCCAGCAGTCGGAACCTTCGTTGTCACCGCACCCCTAAGCCCTGACTGCACCGTAGTCTCAAGCGGTGCTTTAACTTTCGGTAGTTACACGGCCCTCGGCGGTGTTGTAAGCGCCTCAGGCCCTGTAATCGTTTTAACCTGCACGCGCGGTCTCATGGCCGCCGGTGCCACTACGGCGGTACTTACTGGTACAGGCGTTTTCACGGGCGGTGCGGTTTCGAAAACACCCGCAGCGCTTGCCCAAGTGGGTGCCGGTGTGGTTAACGGATTGCAATACCTAGTTAGCAATGTAACTACCGCTACAGCTGGGGTTGCACCTGACGCCGCCAATCTAACCACCATCACATCAGGGGATGCAACTACATTTACATTTAGCGGCAGCATTCCAGCGGGACAAGCAGGCGCAGTGACACCAATCGCGACCGAAACGGTCACGCTAACCGTCACGTACTAGCCCGAAGATTTTAAACATTTCATTACGGTGAAAGCGGTATTTCACTAAAGGAAAATCATGAAAAAAATCTTTTTGCTAAAAGCGATAGCGGTCGCATGCTTATTTGTGCCACTCGCGTCGAAAGCCGCATCTCCCGCGATTGCAACGTTTAACGTGACGGTTAACCTAACCCCAGAATGCAGAATCGTAACGCCGATTGCGGGTTTAGTGTTTCCCACATACACGGCGTTTGGGGGAGCTCAAACAGCAGGGACTAGCGTAACAGTCTTTTGCACGCGTGGATTAACACCAGTAAACGCTGGGTTTGATGATGACGTAGGTATAGGGGCAACTGGTGATCCGCCTTCAGCCGCCTCGTTCATCGGTGGTGCGGGCGTAATTAACGGGTTGCAATATACCTTACTTGGAAGCCGAGTTAATACGCCTGGTGCCGCTGCCACCAGTTCATTTATTGGCGGAGGTGACCAGAAGGTATATACCATCACCGGAAATATCCCAGCAGGTCAAGCGGGTGCGGTACCTTTCACAGGTTCGCAAACCCGTACGTTTCGCGTTACTTACTAAGCGCTATTTCTAGCTAATAGCCATAGAGCCCAAGTGAAAACGTTAATCGTACATCGCACTAAATCAACATTTGCAGGTCACGTGTTCGCTGCGCGGTTCTGCATTTGTTGTTCTCTTTTTAGTCCATTTATCCTGCTTATCGGGGGCGAATCAGCCTTTGCCAAGCAAGTGAATGGCCGCTTTAATGTGACGGCTACTTTGATACCCGCCACCGGCAATAACCCCGCTACGCGTTTGCTTAGCGCGTTTTGCCAAGATACTTCTACCAACACATTTGGTGCGGTTGTGACCACGGTGTGTGCCACGGGTGAAGTGGTAAACATCTCAACCGTCCCTCGAAATGGCGCTTTTGGCCCAGTACACGGCGGTGCTTATCGATTTTTGATACTGCGAACCGGCGATTCACCACTCACGGTTGATAACTTTACTGAGCTTGGCACCAGTGCTACTTGGCGTTCGATTCGCTTAGGCGATCGTGATTATTTGGAATTATTACTAGGTTGGTAGCTTCGAGATTGTTCCACATTGCAGGGCAATTATCGTTTTTCAAAAAACCCCCATCACTAGCTGCCCTGCTCCTTTATTACCAACGTAAAACTAAAAAATTACTCATATGAAACTTAAGCTAAAGCATTTTATAACCCACCCCATCCGCAGCGTGCGCCACTTGGGCATCACCATTCTTTGCGCCATTGCGTCATGCTCGGCCCCTGCAAATTCAGCCACGTTTACAGTTTCGCCCGTGCGCGTTTACATGACGCCGCAAGACCGGGCGGTGGCAGTGACCATCATCAATGAAGGCGATGAAATGTTGGTCATGCAGGCCGATATTTTTGAGTGGAAGCAAAAAGAAAACGGGGCTGAAGACCTTACTTTGACTGAAGATTTATTTTTATCCCCACCAATTTTGCAAGTGCCGGGAAAATCGCGGCAAGTGGTGCGATTAGCGCGCGTGAATAGAACACCGCTTATCCAAGAACTAAGCTACCGCATTATTGTGCGTGAAATTCCTGAAGCCACGGCACCCAATAAAGATTTACGTCTGCAAATTGCGCTGGCGTTTTCAATGCCTATTTTTATCACTCCCGCCCGCGCCAAAGGTGCGCTGGAATGCAGCAGCGCAAAAGTAGTTGGCGATAAAGTGTTGGTGCAGTGTGAAAACACGGGTACCGCCCACGCCCACCCCGCCACCTTTGCACTCACCAATACCGCTGGCGATAACTTAGCCAATGCTAAAAGTGGCGGCTATTTGTTACCCGGCACTAAGCGCAATTTTGAACTTGAGGCAAGTGCTGAGGCAATTAAGGATGCCAAACTCAAAGGCTCGGCCAAGCTAACCATTACCTTAGCTGACACCACCACACGCACCCTTGATGTTGCGTTTAACCCTTAAGCGCCGCTATGTATTCCACCCACTCTTTAAGCAAAATTAAAACACTATCTGGTGTGATAACTGGCGTGCTTGGCATAGCTGGCGCGAGCGTTGCGCAGCCGTTGCCATCGTCAGTTGTGGCCGCAAAGCCCTCAGTATCTCGCGCTGCACTACCCACCATTACCCCAACGCCTGCCGAAGCGCCGTCTAGCAAACTTGCACCTAACGCAGATGCCGGCAAGCTGCGCGCCCTTGATGTGGTGGTAAACGGCAGCAAAGCAGGTACGTGGCTATTTTTAGAGCGCAACGATAACCTTTTTGCCCCACGCGATGCGTTCGATGATTGGCGGGTACAGTTAAATAAAGACGTGGCTGGGATAATGTTCAAAGGGCAAGAATATTTTCCGCTAGCCAGTGTGCTTGGGTATAAAGCTAAATTAAATGCCCTAAGCCAATCGGTAGATTTATTGTTTGCGCCTGCGGCATTTTCGGCCACGCGCTTACAGCAAGAACTCATCAAAAAGCCAGTGATTAGCCCGGTGATGACAAGCGCGTTTTTAAACTACGATTTTAATTATGCAAGGTCTAGCTTTAAGGGCGCGCCCAATGTGCAAGATTTGGGGCTTCTGGGTGAATTAGGGTTTTCAAGCCAAATGGGCGTGCTAACGAATAGCTTTACCGCACGCAATCTAACGCGCAACACGGCTTTATCTGTACCCAGTCGGCCAATTCGGCTTGAAACCACATTTACCCGTGATTTTCCTGATAAAAATACCACCTTCAGGGTTGGCGATAGTGTGACGCGCAGCGGTTTATTGGGGCGCAGTGTGTATTTTGCGGGCGTGCAGTTTGCGCGCAATTTTTCGCTGTCTCCAGGCTATGTGACGCAGCCGATTCCGGTTGTAAGCGGAATATCGGCAGCGCCGTCAACAGTAGAACTTTACATCAACGATGTGCTACGCCAAACTTCAAAAGTGCCCACTGGCCCGTTCACGCTGGATAATTTGCCTACCCTCACCGGCAATGGCGATGCGCGCTTGGTGGTGCGCGATTTACTGGGACGCGAAACGATTATTACCCAATCATTTTTTACTAATGGCCGATTGCTGGCGACTGGGCTGAGTGATTGGTCGTTTGAAGCGGGTCGGGTGCGGCGCGATTTGGGCAATACTAGTGGCCGGTATGGTGGCGGTTTTGCAAACGGGCTGTGGCGACAAGGTATTACCCCACAGCTTACGTTTGAAGGCCGCGCCACCTTAGCTACGCAAGTGAAAACACTGCAAGTAGGCGCCATTGCGGGGCTACCATTCGATCTTTTAGGAAGCAGCGCTGTCACCGCCAGCCACGATAATCGCAACGGTAGCGGCGGCACGGAATGGCTGGTGGGCTTAGAACATCGCACGCTAAATACAAGTACGTATATACAATCGCAAGGGGCAAGCCAGCGGTTCCGCCAACTAGGCGAAGAAGACAATCTGAAGCCAACCAAACAACAACTGGCTGCCAACTGGACCCGTAATTTTGACGAAAGCGGTAGCTTTGGCTTAGGCTACGCTGCGACCATGCGCTACGACAGCCCAAAAACTGAAACATTTTCAGCTAACTATTCGGTCAGAGTAGGCGAAACTGGAATGCTGAGTTTATCTGCAAACCGGGTTCGCGCCGAGGTGACTGCGACTTCAGTCGGCTTAAACTTTACGATGCAGCTCGACAAAAATCGCACTGTAAATATCGCGGGCAACTCGCGTGGCGATAACCGTGATTTATACGCTGTGGTGGCGCAAAATCCGTATATGGATAACCAAGTTGGATGGCGCGTGTTGGCTGGCCAGCAGCAAAACCGATCGCGCTTTGAAGCAGCAACGCAATATCAAGGGCAACGTGGCGCTGTAACCGCTGATTTAAGTCGCACACCCAACCAAACCGCGTTGCGCTTAGGGCTAAATGGTGCCCTATTATTGGCTGATGGTGACTTTTTTGTAACCCAGCGGCTACGCGATAGCTTTGGCATAGCTGAAGTCACGGGCTTTGGTGAAGTGGGGGTAGGGCTGGGCAGCGCAATGACTAATTACACCAACGATCGCGGTGTGGCAGTAATTGCGCGGATGAGTCCCTACCAAAATAACCAGGTGCGCTTAAACCCGGCAGAGCTGCCACTAACGGCAGAAGTAGATTCCATCGAGCAAACCGTGGTGCCCGCATGGCGTAGCGGCGTGAAAATATCATTTCCTGTGCATAGCGGCCGCGGCGCATTGCTGAAGATTGTTTTTGATGATGGCGAAGTTGCACCTGCAGGCGCGCTAATCAGTATTAACGACGCCGGAGCAGTGAGCAAAGAAGCATTTTATGTAGCGCGTCGGGGTGAGGCTTTTGTAACCGGCTTACAAACTAAAAACCGCTTAACCCTCAGCTGGAAAGATCAGCGCTGCCAAATTGAATTAGATTTGCCGCCTGTAAAAGCTGATGATTTCCCGCGCGTTGGCCCGCTTCGTTGTTCAAACATTAAACGATGATATTGAGAAGACCATGAAAACCAAATTTTTAGCAGTGTTGGGCGCTTTCAGTAGCCTGTGGCTAGCGAATTTTGCGGCGGCGGCCATTACGTGCAATATATCTTCGAGTGGCTTTTCGGCGACATACGGGACAACCCTCCCTGCTGCGGCGGCTGTAGAGCAGGCCAGCTATACGATTAGCTGCAACCGCAACTTACCTAGCGACCCACTGACTACAACGTACACAGTTTTTGCCGATAATGGACTAAATGTTGCTGCACCAAATGGCAACCAAGGATCGTCCGGCGCAAATTTTCTTAGATACGATGTTTATAGATCTAATAGTTGCAACTTGCAGTGGCGGAGCACTGCGGCAACTAGGCTTCCAGTTACCGTCGGTACAATAACTATGACGGGACTAGCCACAACGACAGTGACAGAAAATTACTGGGGATGCATAAACGCCAACATCAAAAAACCAGCGGGAACATATATCGACACGGTTACCATGACGCCAGCTTACAGCGCTGGGGTGATCGGTGGTACCAGCACTTTCCCCGTGACTATTGTTGTGCCGCCCACTTGCACAATCACCACGGGGTCAGGGGCTCTCGCCCTAACCTACAATGCTTTCCAAAGTTTAGCAACTGTGGCAACATCCAGCATGGGCGTGACCTGCAGCAACACCCTACCCTACACAATGGCGGTAAGCCCAGCTATTGGGGTACTAAGTGGGGTGCAATACGCGCTATCTTTACCGGCCGGCAACACTGGCAACGGTAACGAGCGAACACATGTAATTACCGGAACGGCACCTGCAAACCAAGCGGGAAGTTGCAGCGTAGGGCCGTGCACCGAAACCCAACTCACGACTGTGACAATTAGTTATTAGGCGTTGCTCGTAGCATTGCGGCAGCAGATACTACTGGTATGACACAACGCCCCACGATAGACGCATAAAAAATGCTGAGGGAGCCCTGTTTACGGGCATCTCCAGTCTTTCATGCAGGGCACAATCAGCGAAGTACCGATTACGCTAGATGCGGGTCGACCTTATGCCGGTAACTTTAATGTGGCGCTGAGATGCGCACCCGCCTTCCTTGCAATTGGCGCACTTGGTGAAATGGGCACTGCGTTGATCGCAGTCTACGGTAAAATGCCTGAAGATGCCCTAAATTAGGGCACCTTCAGGCACATAAATCACTCCAAAACCAACCAAATTTAAACGTAGCGCACATCCGTGATTTCATAATACGATATCCCACCCGGCGCGCGTACTTCTACTTCGTCGCCTATTGATTTGCCGATTAAGGCGCGGGCGATGGGGGACGAATAGGATATTTTGCCTTGCTTAATATCCGCTTCGTCCTCTCCTACTATTTGATAGCTTTGCTTGGCACCACTTTCTACTTCTTCCATGTCTACCGTAACGCCGAACACCACGCGGCCATCGTGATCGAGCATTGCGGGATCGATAATTTGAGCGCTGGATATTTTGCTATCTAGTTCTTGAATGCGGCCTTCGATGAAGCCTTGGCGTTCTTTGGCGGCGTCGTATTCGGCGTTTTCGCTTAAATCACCTTGGGCGCGGGCTTCAGAGATCGCGTTGATTACCCATGGGCGGTCTACGGTTTTGAGTTTATGTAATTCTGCTTTTAAGGCGTCTGCGCCTTTTACCGTGAGCGGCACTTTTAACATGGTGTTCATTGAATTTCCTTTTTACCTTTTATTGAAATATCGCTTTTAAATTACGCTAAGGCCCTGTGCAATCCCTGTAAATCATACACATCTAATTCGCCCATGTGTTCCATGCCCACACAAGCCGCTTTGCCGCCTGCGGCTGTGGTGTAGTAGGTCACGCGGCCTTGCAGGGCCGCTTGGCGAATGGTCCACGAATCTTTGATGACGCGCTTATCTTCTTCAACCGTATTGATGATGAAGGCGATTTCGCGATTTTTAATCATATCAACAATGTGGGGGCGACCTTCTTGCACCTTATTAACGCGCGTTGAGGCAACACCAGCGGCTTGAATTTGCGCGTGGGTGCCTCGAGTGGCAAATACCTTGAAGCCGAGCGCTACGAGCGATTTAGCGAGTTCTACGGCTTTGGGCTTATCGGCATTGCAAACGCTTAAAAACGCAGCACCCTGGCTGGCGTCAGGTAGCTTGATGCTGGCACCTAATTGCGATTTCACAAAGGCTTCGGCAAAGGTTTTGCCCACACCCATTACTTCGCCGGTAGATTTCATTTCTGGGCCCAAAATGGTGTCTACACCTGGGAATTTAATGAAGGGGAACATGGCCTCTTTTACGCTGTAATAATGCGGCGTAACTTCTTTGGTAAAGCCCTGCGTTTTTAGGCTGATGCCGGCCATGCAGCGGGCGGCAATTTTAGCCAAGGGATGCGCAATGGCTTTGGAAACAAACGGCACCGTACGCGAAGCACGCGGATTTACTTCAAGCACAAACACTTTGGCGTTCGGTGTTTCTGCTCCTTGAATGGCGAATTGCACGTTCATCAAACCGACCACTTTTAACGCGTGTGCCATCGCCACTGTTTGCCGACGAATTTCATCCTGCAACGTGGCGGATAGCGAGAACGGTGGGAGTGAACAGGCAGAATCACCCGAATGCACGCCCGCTTGCTCGATGTGTTCCATAATGCCGCCAATGACAACATCCACCCCGTCACACACGGCGTCCACGTCAATTTCGATCGCGTCATTTAAAAAACGATCAAGCAGCACAGGCGCATCGTTAGACACTCTGACGGCTTCGCGCATGTAGCGTTCAAGGTCAGATTCAGCGTGGATAATTTCCATCGCGCGGCCGCCGAGCACATAGCTTGGACGCACGACGAGCGGGTAGCCGATTTCGCGCGCTTTGATTATCGCTTCTTCATTGGTACGCACGGTGCGGTTTGGCGGCTGCAGCAACCCTAGTTCTTGAATCATTTTTTGGAAGCGTTCACGGTCTTCGGCCATATCGATACTGTCTGGAGATGTGCCGATTATGGGCACTCCAGCTGCTTCTAGCGCGCGCGCAAGCTTGAGTGGTGTTTGCCCACCAAACTGCACAATCACGCCAACTGGCTTTTCTTTGTCGACAATTTCAAGCACGTCTTCCAACGTGAGCGGCTCAAAATAGAGGCGGTCAGACGTATCGTAATCAGTTGAAACGGTTTCAGGATTACAGTTAACCATGATGGTTTCAAACCCGTCTTCGCGCAACGCCAACGCTGCATGCACGCAGCAATAATCAAACTCAATGCCTTGGCCGATACGGATGGGGCCGCCGCCTAAAATCATGATTTTTTTGTTGTTTGAGGGTGCAGCTTCGCATTCTTCGTCGTAGCTTGAATACATGTAAGCGGTGGAAGTTGAAAATTCTGCAGCGCAAGTGTCTACCCGCTTGTACACCGGGCGAATGTTTAAAGAGTGCCGTTTTTGACGCACTTCCGACTCTTTTACGTCCAACAGGTGCGCCAGCCGGCGATCTGAGAATCCCTTGCGCTTTAGGGCACGCAGTGCATCAGCGTCTAGCTCTGCAAGAGATGTTTTCTCTACCTTAAGCTCAATTTTTACGAGTTCCTCAATTTGAGCTAAAAACCATGGATCAATTTTAGTGAGGCTATGCAATTCTTCGAGCGACATGCCAATGCCGAAAGCATCAGCCACATACCAAAGCCGTTCGCCACGCGGGTACGCCAATTCATCACCAATTTTATCGGGATCAACTGACTTTAAGTTAAAGCCGTCAACGCCCGTTTCTAGGCCGCGCAGGGCTTTTTGCAGGCTCTCTTGGAAGTTGCGGCCAATGGCCATCACTTCGCCCACGCTCTTCATTTGCGTGGTTAAACGGTCATCAGCTTGGGGGAATTTCTCAAACGCAAAACGGGGCACCTTGGTGACCACATAATCAATCGAAGGCTCGAAAGAAGCTGGTGTTGCACCGCCAGTGATTTCGTTTTTAAGCTCATCCAAAGTGTAGCCCGCGGCCAGCTTTGCAGCTACCTTAGCGATAGGGAAACCCGTGGCTTTGGATGCCAATGCAGAGCTACGCGATACGCGCGGATTCATTTCGATCACCACCATGCGGCCATCAGCTGGGTTAATCGCAAACTGCACGTTTGATCCACCGGTTTCCACACCAATTTCGCGAAGCACCGCGATGGATGCGTTACGCATAATTTGGTATTCCTTGTCCGTCAAGGTTTGCGCAGGTGCTACCGTGATGGAGTCGCCAGTGTGTACGCCCATTGGGTCGAGATTTTCAATCGCGCAAATGATGATGCAGTTGTCCACTTTATCGCGCACCACTTCCATTTCAAATTCTTTCCAGCCGAGCAAAGATTCTTCAATGAGCAATTCTTTAGTAGGTGATGCTTCTAAGCCACGCTCACAAATTTCCAAAAATTCATCGCGGTTATAGGCGATGCCGCCGCCCGAACCACCCATCGTAAAGCTGGGGCGAATAATGGCGGGGAAACCGATTTGTGCTTGCGCTTCAAGGGCTTCGGGCATGGAGTGGGCGATGAGCGAACGCGCGGAATCAAGACCAATTTTGGTCATCGCCGCTTTAAATTTAGCGCGGTCTTCGGCTTTATCGATAGCCTCTTTGCTAGCGCCAATCATTTCTACCTTGTATTTTTCCAACACACCGTGACGGTCTAAATCTAGCGCGCAATTCAACGCAGTTTGTCCGCCCATTGTTGGCAGCAGCGCATCAGGACGTTCTTTGGCAATAATTTTTTCGATTATTTGCCATGTGATCGGCTCGATGTAAGTCACATCCGCCATGTCCGGATCAGTCATGATCGTGGCCGGATTGGAGTTAACTAAAATAACTTTGAAGCCCTCGTCCCGTAACGCCTTGCAGGCCTGTGCGCCAGAATAATCAAATTCGCACGCTTGCCCGATCACGATGGGGCCTGCGCCAATGATGAGGATAGATTTTATGTCGGTACGTTTTGGCATACTAATTCCGTTGATTTTTATTCATTTAGATGCCTTGGAGACGCCCAATTTTAGGGCATCTCCAAGCATTCATTATTTACGCTTATTGATGTTTTTTGCGGCCATCATCGCAACAAACTTGTCGAACAAATAGCCGACTTCATGCGGCCCTGGGCTGGCTTCGGGATGGCCTTGGAAGCTAAATGCGGGCACGTCCGTACGTTCTAAACCTTGGCAAGTGTTATCAAATAGCGAACGATGCGTCACTTTTAAGTTCGCGGGCAAGTTTGACTCATCCGCTGCAAAGCCGTGGTTTTGACTGGTGATATAAACCTTGCCGGTGGCCAAATCTTGCACTGGGTGATTCGCACCGTGATGGCCAAACTTCATCTTCATCGTCTTCCCGCCAGAAGCTAGCGCTAACAACTGATGGCCTAAGCAAATACCAAATACCGGCACGCCCGCGTTAATGATTTCAGCGATGGCTGAGATGGCGTAGTCGCAAGGTTCAGGGTCGCCCGGGCCGTTGGATAAAAACACGCCATCTGGCTTTAACGCTAACGCTTCAGCAGCAGTGCTTTGCGCGGGCAGCACCGTGACTTTGCAATCACGATCGGCCAACATGCGCAAGATATTGTGCTTCACGCCGTAGTCAAACGCCACCACATGAAATTTAGAATCGATCACTTCCAGCGGTTTGGCACCCAAGCGCCACGAAGCCGTGCGCCAAACGTATGATTTATCGCAGCTAACCACCTTAGCCAAATCTTGCCCAGCCATATTCGGCGCGGCTTTCGCGTGGGCGAGTGCTGTGGCAATATTTGCAGCCGTGGCTTCGCCAACAAATATACAACCATTTTGCGCACCCTTTTCGCGCAGCAAACGGGTGAGCCTACGCGTGTCAATACCGGCGATGGCGACTATTTTATTTTCCATCAAATAATCGGGCAAGGTCTGCGTCATGCGGAAGTTTGAAGCTAGCGTGGGTAAATCACGAATAATTAAACCCTGCGCATACGCCTTACGCGATTCCATGTCCTCCGGGTTCACACCAGTGTTGCCAATGTGCGGGTAGGTGAGCGTGACCATTTGCCCCATGTAGGATGGGTCAGTCAAAATCTCTTGGTAGCCGGTCATGGCGGTGTTGAACACCACCTCGCCAGCTGCCACGCCGTCAGCGCCAATCGCGTGGCCGACAAACATTGCGCCGTCGGCCAATACCAACATGGCGGCACGTTCGCAACGGGCAAATAGTGCGGCTTTTAAATCATTTAGGGGGCTAGAATCGTGTGGTTGTGTATATACGGAATTCAAAAAGTCACCCCAAAATAAAAATGCAAACAATTAAGCACATACAAAAACGGGAAAGCCCCTTTTTGGGTGCTTTCCCGCTGGTGCGATTACAGGTAAATTATACCTTAGTTAGCACTTTGCTGCACAGCAACATGCGCCTAAACCAGACTATATTCCCCCGCAGAATGACCAACTATCTTATTTATACGCCGCCCTAAAAAACCCTTTGGCAAAGAGCTAAAACCGCTCATACATCACATTTCCGGTAGGTTCCGGCCTCGGAATAAGTGTAATTGGCGGCAAATTGAGTTCCTGCCTTGCTTTCGAAATTGCGTTTAGCGATTGTGCAAACTGTCCGGCACTTCTTTGCTCTGTGTTTGCGAGGTCAAACTGTTTAAGCCGCGTGCGCACGCCAGCGCCGTACAAAGACCGAACAGTATGATCGCCGCCCGCTAGCGCCATATCGGTCGCAGATTCCAGTTCTACATCCAGTCTTTTTAAAAACGCCTTACGACTTGGAGTCCGCTCCTTTTCAGGCAAATTTGCAAATATTTCAAGCAAATCAGCGTGCGCTTTAACCATCGCAATCGCTTGATACGGGCCGCCGCGTGCAATGAGCTCGCTCACCTCACCGGCACTATGATCGTTCTTGTTCTTGTCGCTTTTATCGTCTAGCAAAACTTGTTTTGCGAAGCGCGCCACTTGATGTGCTTTAGCGTTCAAATCTCCTCTTGCCACCATGCCAGCAAGACCTTCGTCCGACATTTTCGCGAGCGCTATTTCCTCGGAGGGTGTGGGGTAGCCAAAACGATCTAGCCAATCGGCCTCCTCTCTAGAATGCGCATACAGCCACCAACCTGGCGCATCCCTCTCGATGGAACCATCAGACCTAAGCTGACCCGTATATTTTTTTATCGCACGCTGGTCACCGGGTCGATAAGTTATTAACTCGCCTTGAGCCCAACTTTTTAACGGAGAACTTAGCGTTTTGTCAGCAGCGCTAACGCTAGCCGTGGCGACGCTAAACTTTGAGCTATTTTCGCCGAGTTGACTTGAGTCATTTTTATTCGCGGTCGGTCCTATCCTATTTAAACTCCAGTCATTCCAAGCTCCAAACAAGATAAATAACAACACGCACCCTAGGGCACCGATAGATAGTGTCTTTTTCATAAAAATCTCCAAAAATATCCCAGACTAAAACAGTGCGCCGCAGTGATTTAACGGTTTATCCGCGTCCAATTGAAGTCGGTCGCAGACTTCCCTCCCGTAGAAGACGTCGTTCAGCTTATCCGCTTCGGTTTTAAAGTCTTTTGCACCTAAGACCTGCAACAATTGGCTATAAATCGCGTTAATGTCGCCCAGTGATCCAAGCACACCAAACGAAGTTCTTAGCACTCCAAAATATTCAAACACCTCATTTTGACATGCAGTTACTCCGGCACATCTTCCGATTGCATCAGTCATAGCCTGCGCTTCGGAGGCAATGGGATCGGCTTGGCGCCCCGCAAATAACGTTTGCGCATAAGTCAGTATCGCACCACCAAATAAAGTGCGAAAAGCAAAACGTTGAGGAATATTCACAGCCCCAATTTCCGTCGGTCTTGTTGAGATTTTTTGGTTGCACTTGCCGGCAGTTGCGACCGCCTTCATATTGGTGCAGCGCAACTGGCGATTTAACTCAGCCATTGCCGCGATAAAAGCTGCACTCGCGCCCCCAGTCGCACCGCTGCTACCAGTAGACGTAACGACTATCTGACCGACGGTTTGGGTTGTTCCAGTTTGTTGCGGCTCCTCATCTTCTGTGGGAGGCTCCTCTGCAAAGGCGCTACTTGCAGCTAGTAGACAGACAGACAGACAGACAGACAGACAGACAGACAGATTTTAGTTTAATTCCGAACATTTTATTCATTCCCACTTATTTGCCAAAATTGACAAACGAAAAGTAACATACCGCGCACGAACACTATTTTTAAAAACTTGAGTATATGAAATATATGAAATTTTAGCTTAAATAAATTTAAATGTTGCAATAACGCAACGTTTTGACACAGAGTTCATCCTGAAAGTGTCTGAAAGTATTCCGCTAGATTCCCAACACTTCCATCATCGAATACAAACCCGGTTTTGCTGTGGCTACAAACTGCGCCGCTTTAAGCGCACCATGCGCATACGTAGCGCGCGATTGCGCGCGATGCGTTAGTTCGATGCGCTCACCGGCTGCGGCAAACAAAACGGTATGGTCGCCAATAATATCGCCGCCACGCACAGTTGAAAACCCAATCGTGCCGGGTTTACGCACGCCAATAATGCCTTCGCGCGACATCACCGCAATATCGTCTAGTGACTGCCCAAGGGCTACAGCGGCGGCTCGACCGAGCATTAGCGCGGTGCCCGAAGGTGCATCTACTTTTTGGCTGTGATGGGTTTCGATAATTTCAATATCCGCTTGATCGCGTAAAGCCTTGGCACCTAGCTCTACTAGGCGCTGCAACACGTTCACACCCAAGCTCATATTGGCTGAAAAGACGACGGGCATTTGTGTAGATAATGCCTGAAGATGCCCGTATTGAAGGGCATTCAGGCCAGTGGTGCCGACTACAGCAGGCTTGTTTAAAGTGGCGCAAATGGCTAAATTTGCCATTGTGACTTCAGGCTTTGAAAAATCAATTAGCACATCACACAACTGCACGGCGCTTAGCGCGTCCGCGCTTACTGCAACACCGGCAATTATTTCACCCACGTTGCGGCTGGCGGCATGGGTAAGGGCTGCAACCGCTTCAACACCGTCCATCTCGCGAGCGGCCTGTAAAATCATCCGCCCCATACGACCGGTTGCCCCAGCTACGCAAATTTTTACGCTCATTTGCTGCAAATTAGGTTTTTGGTGGTTTGCCGGGTGCGCCCGGTGCGGCTTCGTAACTGCGGCGTTTCTCAACACCACCGGTAAAAATTTCGGTTTCCATGCCAATGCCGTCGACTTTCGTCACCTTATCAGCAGCAAACGCAACTGTCACTTTGCGCTGCTCTGTCGCGCCGCCAGCTTGAGAAATGCTGAAATAATAGTCCCAACGGTCAGCACGAAACGGGTCTCTTAACAGCGGCGTTCCCAATGCTAAACGCACTTCGTTACGTGACATGCCCACTTTTACTTTTTCAACCGATTCTTGCGTAACCAAATTACCCTGCTGAATGTCAATGCGGTGCACGCCAAAATTGTTACAGCCTGACAAACCAAGGGTAAGCACCATTGCCGGTACAGAAACACTCACTTTACTAAATATTTTTTGCATCATTTTTAATCATTTGCCTTTACAAAACAACAAACTGCTCACATCGAAAGAACACCTATTATACCTGAGTGCGCGAAAATGACTTTTATACGTCACCTCTAAGCCATCGTTGGGCGCCGCTAAACGCCAGTTGGATACGCGTTTAGAACTATTCATGCCCAAATAGTTTTATGATTGCGCCTAACTACTCTTTAAAGCACTCAAATATGTCCGATTCCGCAGATCTCCGAAATATTGGCCTAAAAGCAACCTTACCTAGGCTTAAGGTGCTCGATCTATTTCAAAACAGCACCGCACGCCACCTGACGGCCGAAGATGTTTATCGCTTACTCATCCATGAAAACGAAGACATTGGCCTAGCCACGGTATATCGAGTGCTCACGCAATTTGAACAAGCCGGTTTGCTTATCCGCCATCACTTTGAAAGTGGTAAAGCCGTATTCGAGCTTAACGAAGGCACCCATCATGATCACATCGTCTGCATAGCGTGCGGCCATGTTGAAGAATTTCATGATGCCGAAATTGAAAAGCGCCAAGAAAAAATCGCCAAACAATTAGGCTACGTAATCAAAGACCATCAAATGATTTTGTACGCAGAACGCTGCCCGCACTGCCCAGAAAAATCGCGACGGTAGTTGCCAAATTTGCTGCGGTGGTTTAACGACTAGTTTTTGATTACGCATAGCGGCTGCAAAAGGATTAGTATTAATGTTATTGCATCAAAGTGATACCGTAATCGGATCACCTAGGATACTCAAACAACATAGCAATACAAAGGAATAAAGATGCCCTATTTGCAAGGCTTTGCAGCCACATCTAAATTTGTTTTTACAGCTTTTATTGCCATGGTTTGTGCACTATTGCTGTTGGTCTTGCCCACACCTGCTGCAGCGCGCACAGGAGTGCAAAATAGCATCGGCGAAATCAAGGTCAATGCGCTACCGAAAGAAGCGCAGACTACGCTGAAGCAAATTAAAAGTAACGGTCCTTATGATTACAAAAAGGATGGTGTAAGCTTTTTCAACCGCGAGCGCATTCTACCCAAACAACAACGTGGCTACTATCGGGAATTTACAGTTAAAACGCCGGGCGCTCGCAACCGCGGCGCACGTCGCATCGTTGCCGGAAACGTGGGCGAGTATTTTTATACTGAAGATCACTACGCAAGCTTCAAACGAATTAAAGAATAATCAAATCAGGATCGCAAGCTGCAATCACTGCATTTAAGGAAAATTACATGCCTTCAAAAGCCCTGCAAGCGCACTTATCCAGCAAAACACCAAGCGGTGTGTATTGGCTAAAAGAACACGTCGGCATTAAAGAACTAAGCGCTGCCGCGAAGACAGCAAAGCTGGCTTTTTACCACCTTGAAGGGGCAAAGATTGAGGGCAAGGAGCAGTTTTTAAATCATTCATCCGTCGTACTGCACTTTCCGAACGATTGCGGAAAAAACTGGGATGCGTTTTACGATTGTCTAACCGATATGGACTGGGCGCCCGCAGCTGGCTACTTAATTTATTTTGACCACACCGACGCCTTCGCCGAACATCACGAAAGCGAGCTTGAAACCGTCATTGAGCTATTCCAAGATGCGGTAGATTATTGGGATGAAGAAGGCAAACCACTACTCGTGCTGTTATCGGGCAATCATGCACCCGAGGATATTGAAAAGCTCTAGAAGCCTGTCGGCGTGTGGCTATCGGAATTAAAATTTGGCTGCGCCGAGTCTGAATTTGCAGGTTTTTTTGCATCAATACCGAGCATATTGACTCAAAAATGGGTGAAATATGGGTCGCGCAGGCGAATTTTAAGCAGATAAAGCCACGCTCCGACAGGCTGCTAGGTCGGCATTCTCTACAACAACGCCGTCACAACAAATACAAAAAAACTACTCCGTCCCGGCAATCAAACTCGCATTGCCTCCCGCTGCTGCCGTGTTTACTGTCACGCAACGCTCTGACGCAAAGCGCATCAAATAATGCGGACCACCGGCTTTAGGCCCTGTGCCGCTTAAGCCTTCGCCACCAAACGGCTGCACGCCAACCACGGCACCTACTTGATTGCGATTAACGTAAATATTGCCTACTTTAGCGCGCGCACAAATAGCGGCTATCGTTTCTTCAATTCGGCTGTGGATGCCCAAGGTTAGGCCGTATCCAGACTTATTGATACTATCCACGACGCTTAAAATATCTTCGCCCGCAAATTCAACCACATGCAAAATCGGGCCAAACACTTCTTGCTCTAACACCTGCAAATTCGGGATAGCAAACGCACAGGGCGCAAAAAAATGCCCGGCGGGCAGCTCGCGAGGCAAATTTGTTTGGCCAATTTGCTTAAATTGCGCGGCCATTTTTTCACGATGCGCGACCAGCATATCGAACGCGGCACGGTCAATCACCGGGCCAACATCGGTTTCAAGCTTGGCAGGATCGCCCATTTGCAGCTGGGCCATGGCGCCCTCAAGTAAAGTGGCTACACGTGGCGCAATATCGCGCTGCACACACAAAATGCGCAATGCCGAACAGCGCTGACCTGCGCTATTAAATGCAGAGGTCAGCACATCATTGATAATTTGCTCCGGTAATGCCGATGAATCGGCAATCATCATGTTTAGCCCGCCAGTTTCGGCGATAAATGGGATGAGTGCACCCTTACGCTGCGCCAAGCTACGGTTAATCGCCTGCGCGGTGTTGGTGCCCCCGGTGAATGCGATGCCGGATACGCGTTCGTCGGCCACCAGTGCTGCACCTACTATTTCACCCGCACCCGGCAGCAGCGCGATGGCGTCATTGGCCATGCCCGCCTGCAACAACAGCCGTACTGCCGCACTCGCGATGAGCGGCGTTTGCTCAGCAGGTTTGGCGATTACCGCATTGCCCGCCGCGTAAGCGGCGGCAATTTGTCCCAGAAAGATGGCCAGCGGAAAATTCCACGGCGATATGCACACAAACACGCCGCGTCCGTGCAAACTTAACTCGTTGGTTTCGCCCGTGGGCCCTGGCAACAGCACAGGGTTAGCAAACTTTTCGCGCACTTCCACGGCGTAGTAACGGCAGAAATCAATGGCTTCGCGTACTTCGCCCAAGGCGTCTGGCAAGGTTTTACCGGCCTCACGGCACAGTAGCGCCAATAGTTTTGGACGCTCTTCTTCGAGCAAATCCGCGACGTTTTCGAGCACCTTAGCGCGCGCCCGCGCGGTAACGGGTTGATAGCCTACCATCACTTTTAGCGCCAAATCGACCAAGGTCGCATCGGCTTCCTCAACATAACCAATGGCAGCTAAATCAATCGGGCTTTGCAGTTCGCGATGCGTCCCCTTTACATATTCGCCCGCAACTACAGGCTGCGCAAAGTAATTATTTTTTATAAGCCACGGCGCCATATCGGCCTGCAGTGCAGTAAATACGGGCACGTCCGCAAAACTAAAGCCGCTTGAATTCATACGATTTTCTCCAAACAAATTAACCGGCAGGGCCAGTTTTGGGTTTGCCGTTGGCACATTATTGAGCGCAGCAGCAATGGGATCAGCAACGACACGATCAATCGGAATATCTGGATCGGCGATACGATTTACGAATGATGAATTCGCACCGTTTTCAAGCAATCGCCGCACCAAATAGGGCAGTAAATCTTCATGCGAGCCAACCGGTGCGTACACGCGGCAAGGCCGCTTGTGTTGGGTCAACACCGCATCGTAGAGCTCCCCTCCCATGCCGTGTAGCCGTTGAAACTCCAATTGATCAGCCGCTATGTTTAGCGCCTTAGCTCGTGTTAGGACCGTGGCGACAGTGTGAGCATTATGGGTTGCAAATTGGCAATAAAACTGGGCATTGGCTTCCAACATTTTTGCGGCACAGGCAAGGTAGGAAACATCCGTATTGACCTTACGCGTAAACACTGGATAACCGCGCAAACCCTGGGTTTGCGCCCGCTTTATCTCGGTATCCCAGTAGGCACCTTTGACCAAACGCAGCATGATTTTTTTGTTGTGTGTTAATGCTAGCTGGCGCAAAAATTCAATAACGTGAATTGCCCGTTTTTGATACGCCTGCACCGCTAAACCGAAGCCGCTCCAGCCATGTAGCGGTTCACTCGTAAACACGGCAGCAAAAATTTCTAAGGAAATTTCTAAGCGCTCTGTTTCTTCAGCGTCTAGCGTTAAGCCTAAGCCGCCTTCACGCGCTAACTCAGCAAGTACTTGTATTTTTGGTAACAGGTCGCGCATCACTTCGGCCTTTTTGGCAAACTCGTAACGCGGATGCAAAGCAGAAATTTTTACCGAGATACCGGGCGCGGCGTTGACTGTTTTGTCTTTCGCATAACGGGCAATGGTGCCGATTGCATCTTTGTAGGCCACAAAATAACGCTCAGCATCCGCTGCCGTCATCGCCCCCTCGCCCAGCATATCGAAGCTATGCAAATACACGCTTTGCTCAGCTGATACCGACCGCTTTAAGGCGGCTTCAATATCCCGCCCCATCACGAATTGCTCTGCCATCAGCCTCATGCCTTGCCGCAAGGAAGCCCGTACAATAGGCTCCCCTGCCTTGGCTGCCATGCGGCCAAGCCAGCCAGAAACGTCGGTTAAACTATCTGGCGTAACGCTCACCAATTTGCCGGTGAGCATCATGCCCCAGGTTCCGGCGTTAACCAATAAGGAATCACTTTGGCCCAAATGTTTGCGCCAATCGCCTTGGCCAAATTTGTCTTTAATGAGTTTATCAGCCGTTGCCGCGTCAGGAATACGCAGCAAAGCTTCAGCCACGCACATGAGCAGCACGCCTTCTTGGCTCGATAAATCGTATTGCTGCAAGAAAGACTGCATGCCCGTATTGACAGTTTGAGCCTGACGGCTACGCACCGTTTCCACCAAGCCGCGCGCCGATTGCATCACGACGGTATTACTCACATCGTCCAGCTTTGCGGTGGCAACTAACGCTTGAACAACACTGGCTTCATCAGCCAAAAACGCACTGCGCATGGGCTCAAAGCTGGGGACAACTACGGGGTTGTTGCTCGTCATTAGCGCTCTCTCGAATTGTGTTGAGATGCAAAAGCAGGCTTTTGACCCACTTTTTAGAGCGCTAATTTTCGCACAGTAACCGTGTTAGGTGCAAAGCTGTGGTTATTTTATTGCGCAGGCGCCGCCGCTTCTTGGCTCGCGATTTCAGCGTGCACTGCTGCCATATCTAACTCCATCGCCCGCGCTACCACTTGCTCTAACCCAGACTTCGGCAAAGCGCCTGCTTGCGAATAAACGATGACTTGCTCGCGAAAGACCATCAGCGTGGGAATTGACCGAATATTAAACGACGCGCCAATTTCTTGCTCCACCTCCGTGTTTACTTTGGCAAACACGATATTCGGGTTTGCTTCTGACACGGCTTCAAATGTTGGCGCAAACGCGCGGCACGGCCCACACCAAGGCGCCCAAAAATCGAGGATTACCGTGGGGTTATCAGTGATAACTTGGTTGAAGTTTTCTTTTGTGAGTTCAATAACTGCCATGATTTTATCCTATCCTAACTAAATGACTGTGCTGTGAGCTTAGCTACTAACGCGCCCAAATCCTGCAAACCATCAACGGCTCGCTGATTTAAAACTTCTCCGCCATAACGACCAATTTTGTCGGCGTGGGGCACGGCGAGTAGCGGCACCATTATCGCGCCCAAATTACTAAAGATTGTCGCCACGTGTGGCAGCGCCCGAACTCCGCCAAAGCCGCCAGGTGACGCGCCAATTAGGCCCACAATTTTGTGGCTAAACGCCACATTACCCGCTGCGCCATCGACCGACTGGCTTAACCAATCAATCGTATTCTTAAGCAATGGTGTAATCGAGCCGTTATATTCTGGGCTGGCGATGAGCAATCCATCTGCTGCAACTAACTGCGGGTGCAGCGCCAATAGCGGTGCAGGAAGTCCGTGTTCAAGATGCCAATCGCCGTCATAAATTGGCATTGGATAATCGGCTAAATGGAGCAGTGTTACCTCTGCCCCTGCTTCTCTTGCGCCAGCCACGGCAAAATTCAACGCATTGGCGTTGATGGAATTCTTGCGGTTGCTACCGGCGAAGGCGATGATGTTTGGGATGCGCATGATTTTCTGTTGAAATTTAGATTTAGTGTAATTGGGTACTTAGCCAGCAATTTCAAGCGGTAGCTGCCATGTACCCAAGGCATTAAGCGTCATCCACGCGGTTTGCACCACAAATTTTACGGGTAGTGCAATAAAACAGTGCGGGAACAATACCTTACGGCTGGGCGACAGTTCCCACTTTAGCGCGTTTGGATGTGCCGCAGCAAGTGCCACATCATCAATCACCAGCAGCCGTAACCGAGTAGCCGTTTTAGCTTGCACCGCATAATAACGTGTCGCAGTTTCCAGAACGGTTTCGAGCGTACTGAGGTGAATAAAACCCTCGGCGAGCAGGTCGGCACTGGCAAAAACCCCCGTATCTAAGGCATCTTGCCAGTTATCTTCTAGTGTAATGCGATAGATCATCTAATTTCCTTAGTACTTGAGTCGCGCGATCAAGCCTCACGTTATCATACTCACTACCTTTACTATTTTGCCTTGCACATTTCATGACTCGCTACATTGGTCGCTTCGCGCCCTCACCCACTGGCCCGCTGCACATCGGCTCGCTCATCGCAGCGCTGGCAAGCTATTTGGACGCTCGTGCCTGTGGCGGGGTTTGGAAACTACGCATCGACGACATTGATGCAACACGCTGCAAGCTCGCCTTTGCCGATCAGATTAAAACATGTTTACAAAACTTCGGTTTGCACTGGGATGGCGACGCGACAAGTCAGCAAATTCGGGCCGGTAATGCTGACGATACCGGCGCTTATGCCGACGCGCTGCAAAGACTCGACGTAAAAAAAACGGTATATGCCTGTATTTGCTCCCGCAAGGAAATTGCTGATTCTGTGCTGTTTTTACCTGCCAGTACGCTCGCCGATATGGCTGAAGGCCCCCGTTATTCGGGCGTTTGCAGGCATCAAAACTATGCGCTAACGCACCCACAATCAGGGGTACGGCTCAATGTAGGCGATGCAAAAATTGCGTTCCAAGATCGTATTCAAGGTGAACATTCACACGGCCTCGCCACCACCTGCGGCGACTTTATCTTAAAACGTAAAGATGGATTATTTTCTTACCAATTAAGTGTGGTGGTGGACGATTACCTAGAAGGCATCACCCACATCGTCCGCGGCGCAGACTTGTTAGCCTCAACCCCTCGGCAAATTTACTTGCAGCAGCTATTGGGCTACCCCACACCGGCATACGCGCACTTACCCGTGGCGCTAACGCTTGCTGGCGAAAAATTGTCCAAGCAGACATTGGCGCCTGCGCTGCCTCTTCAACCGACTTTAGCGGAGGCCACGGACACGATAGTCTCCTGCCTCCGGTTTTTGAGCCAATCTACCGATGGTTTGGCGCAGATAAGCGACACCGCAAAATTACTTAAAATTGCCGCCGCACGGTGGAATATCAGTGCGATTCCGCCGCGCGAAGGATGCATTTGGGCGCCGTAGTCGACAAACGTAATAAAAAAACTGGCGCCACCACCTTAAGGCCCCCCTAAGCCGAACCATGAGCGCGAGGAATATAATCCAACTTCCGTCAGCATTTCACGCCGCGTTTCGGCATTTCAGTCTCATTTTCCTGCATTTGGTCACATAAGGCCTTGTAAGGTATCCGAAGTGGCGCAAAATAGCGGCATCAAAAAGCGTAGGGCTGTGTGCTTGGGGAGTTTACTTAAGCTCAGCGCGCTTCTTGCACAATCAAACTACTTATAAAAGGCGTCTCCATGCCCAACCTTACTAATGCAACTCTTGCTGCACCGACCATGCAACTCAGTCAGCGCCACCAGCACGGCTGGATCAAGCTTTCGATCATTATCGCGTTGATTGCAGCGGCTATCGGCGGCACAATTTACATGCGCCAACAAAAAAATGCTGGCAAAGAAAATAAAGAAAGTAAGGACGGTAAAGACGATAAGCCGCAGACCATCGAATTTTCGGCTACCGACGTCACTACACTAAAAGCCATTGAAATCGGTCAAAGCACCCCTGTTTCGGGGACCATTAAGCCACTACTGCAGGCGACGGTTAAAAGCAAGGTATCCGCGCAAATTGCACAAGTTCATGCGCAAGAAGGCGAACGGGTAAGCGCAAATCAAGTGCTGGTGACGCTTGACGGCGCTGATTTGCGGGCGCGGTACGATGCGCAAAATGCCGCCGTGGCGGAAGCCAAAGCGCGGTTTGATCTCGCTAAGAAAAACGTAGAAAACAATCGCAGCCTATTAGCAAAAGGCTTCATTAGCCAAAGCGCATTTGACAACGTGCAAAGTACGGTAGATGTTGCGCAGGCGAGCTTACAGGCCGCACAATCGCAAACCACCATTGCACAACGCGCCTTGGCTGACGCACAAGTGCGCGCGCCGTTTGCGGGCATTGTGGCGCAGCGCATGGTGAATCTTGGTGAAAAAATTAGCTCGGATCAGCCATTAATGCAAATTGTGGAGCTTTCCAAAATGGAGATGGAAGCGCAGATACCTGTTAATGAGATTTCCTACGTAAAAATTGGGCAAGAAATTACGCTCACGGTTGATGGTTTTGGCAGTCGTACCTTTTCAGGAAAGGTCGAACGTATTAACCCTTCTACCGAAGCTGGGTCCCGCGCGATTTCAATTTATCTAACCCTTGCAAACCAAGATAGCGCCCTGCGCGGCGGTATGTTTGCGGTGGGCAGCCTGCGCACACAAGGGCGACCCCCGGTGTTGGCGCTGCCGTCCAGTGCCGTCATTGAGGCAGGTGGACAAAGCTATGCGTTTGAAATTATCAACGGCAAACTTGACCGCAAGCCAATAAAAACGGGCATCTCCAACCCGGATAGCGGCATGACAGAAATCAAAGAAGGCTTAACCGCTGGCGCACAAGTAGTGGCCGTAAAGCCAGATGGCTTAAAGCATGGTGCAACAGCGATTATGAAAACTGGTACGGCCGCAGCGCCTGCGGTTGCCGCCACACCAAAACCTGCCGCGCCAGCAATCATCGGTACCGCGGAAGCGGCGACGTTGAAGAAATAAACATCTTCTCTGTACCGTCATTCCAGCGGAGGCTGGAATTCAGTCCTAGCCAATATCTAGCTGTTTTGAGATCGTAAAAACGAATGTGTGTTTGTAAGGTCTGGATTTCAGCCTCCGCTGGAATGTCGGCTCTAAAC
>JANNXI010000136.1:0-11445 GCA_031409495.1 Betaproteobacteria bacterium | reverse complement strand
GCCGCTGTTAAATAACGTCGGTGTGCTGGACATAAAGTCGAAGCTCGACATAACCTCGTAGAACTCAATGGCGCGGGTTTCGCGGTCTACTTCATTGAGCGCCAAGCCCATGGCCACGCGCATAAAAAACGCCTGTGGCATTTCAATGCGGGCTTCTTCGATGTGTAAGAAATAACGGTCGTACAAGGTTTGCAAACCTAGAAACGTAAACTGACCATCACGTTCTGGCTTCAAGGCCGCACCGATTTTTTTCATATCGTATTGGCCTAAGCGTTCATCAAGCAGTTCAGCCTGAATACCACGCTTAATAAACTGCGGAAAGTATGCGGCGTACTCACCTAGCATTTGCTCGGCAGTAATTTCGCGGCCCAGAATTTCTTTACGGATGGAGTGCATCAATAAGCGCGACGATACTTTGCTATAAGCCGGATCGTTTTCGATTTTGCTGCGCGCAGCTAACGTAGCCGCTTTATACACTTCTTCAAGCGGAATGCCATCGTACAAGTCACGAATAGTTGACTCCATGACATCACTTACCGAAACTGCATCACCCAAACCTTCGCACGCACTCGCGATAACAGCTTCAAGACCCGCCACGTCCATCGGCTGGCGCTGGCCGTTAACGGTTACGTTTAGCACATTAGCACTCGCAGCAGCCGCGCCGGCTGGGGTTGCCGCCTTGGCCTGCGCCCGCTCTTGGGTGCGGCGCTCGCGGTAAAGTACATATGCACGCGCTACTTCATGCGCGCCACCGCGCATCAGGGCTAACTCAACTTGATCTTGAATTTCTTCGATGTGAAACGTACCGCCGGATGGCTTATTGCGCATCAACGCCGCGACCACGACCTGGGTAAGCTGCATAACTTGATCGCGCATACGCGCTGAGGCCGCTTCTTGGCCACCATTTACGGCGATGAAAGCTTTGGTTAGAGCGATAGAAATTTTGTCCGGCGTAAAGGGCGCAATGGAACCGTTGCGACGAATGATCTTATAGTCCGCCAAGCGCGACTCAACCGTATTCGCCAATGCCGCACCAAATGTAGCACCCACGCCAAAGCCAGAATCCATTCCGCCGCTTTGCTGCGCGCCGACTGATACCGAGCGGCTTAAGTTTTGATTATTGCTAGCGGCCGAGCCGGACGACGCTGAAATTGGCAGAATAGCGCTCATTTAGAAGATCTCCTAATTCTATTTTTAATTGATATTTACAACAAGCCGCGCGAGTGGGCGACTTATTAACTATTTTTCGGTCTGGGAGTGAAATTACAAGGGGATGAAGGAGAAGCGGGAATTCGTGGGTATGACACGGGGATAATGGATTTGCGTTTGCGGTCGCCTTCGCGACAATTTCTGATGATAAAACTGCGTTTACTGTTGCCCGCTATGAAAACGCACAAACTATCCACAGCTTATCCACCAACGCTACACAATCTACGTCGCTTTTTTCCCCAAGTTATCCACACGAACCACTACATCTTGTGTTTTTCCGGACAGCCGACACTATATCCTGAGCTTTCACAAAATTGCAATACCTTAATTCTCAAACCACCATAATTAAAAAAAACCCAATAAAAACAACTACTTCTGAACGGGTTTTAGCGAGGGAATAGGGCTATTTTGGCAGAATTAGTTAAAGTAAAGTCTTAAGAGTGACCGGATCGCCTTTTGACGCGCCTTAGCACCTAAAATGCCCCCAAAAGGCCTGTAAAATATAGGTTCTAGCACGTCAAAATATGTGGCTAAATGCAATCAAATACCACCAAAAGTGCATTTAGCGCTGCTCCGACGCCGCGTTTATGCCTAAGTTCTAAGATGATGCAGCGGTGCGTCTTCACCTGCAATACCAGTTGGCCTTGATTTCAGTCGTTCAACATGCGCCAGAAAAACGCGGTAGAAAGAAAAATGCCCAGTTACCGTAGGTAACTGGGCTAACCGCTCTCGGAGGAGAAATTGACAACGAACTAAATCGTCGCAAGTACACATAAGCAGCATCCGTGCCAACTCGTCAAAAAGTCTATTTTTGCAATAAATTCAATGCTTTACAAATAATCTGGCAGACTAAATCATCCGCTGCCGCATCGCCACTTCGCGCCAAATTAGTGCGCCACCACAAACTTTGGTGCGCCTTTGTCGCGCGGATGACAAACAATTGCAACTTCAATTGTAGTATGCCTCAACTCGGCCGAAGAAGCTGCCGCAAAGACCACAGCAAAAAGCATTTTGACGGCTTAAACGACTGCACTCTCCAGCAACGTCAAGGTCTGGGCATTGGTATCGAGCCGGGCTCGAATACCCACTGGTAATGTGAACTGATGCGCGATATGGCCAAAAGAGTAACCGTACACTGCAGGACGGGCTAAATAAGCGAAGTGGCTCTTCAGCACTTCACTCATCGTTAGCGAGGCTTCACCCTCCCTGGTATCGGGCGCTGATTCTGATCGGCTAAATACGCCCAGCATGGCGCCGGCTGCATGGTTCAAGCCTTGGTTTTGGTGCAGTTGGTGCAGCATGCGATCCACTTTGTAGGGCGGCTCGGATACATCCTCTAAAAATAGCAACTTATTGCGAATTTCTGCAGCGTATGGCGTGCCGATAAGCGCCGTGAGCACCGATAAATTGCCGCCAATTAAGCGCCCCTCCGCAACCCCTGCGCTTAGGGTTTGCATCGCAAAATGGGGCTGCTCAACCGCTTTGGCGGCGTTTTCGGTGGCCATTGTAATGGTGTAGCTAGGTTGTGGATCCGTGAGGATCGCCAGCAAATGATTTAGCGCGTAGTCGGGCATAGATGAACCGGCAACAGGGCCATGAAAGCTCACCAAGCTCACCAAGCCCGCCAGCCGGAACAGCGCTAGGTGTAGCGCCGTGACATCAGAATAACCGATGAGCACTTTTGGGTTTTGCCGAATGAGTTTGTATTGAATGCCGGGTAACAAGCCATTGGCACCCGACCCGCCGCGCGCGGACCACACTGCTTTCACGTCTTTATCAAAAAATGCCGCATGCAGATCACTCAGGCGTTCAGTAATTGTGCCCGCATAGCCGCCATGGGCCGCACGAATGTTAGCGCCTACTTTCACCTTAAACCCAATAGATTCAAGCTTTCTCACAGCATTTTGAATTTTGTCGTCAGTCATGACGCCAGATGGCGCAATTAAAGCCACCAAATCACCTAGGCTAATGCGTGGAGGCTTGACGATGGTTTGACCACGCTTCGGTTTTACGCGGCGCGGCAATGACGGCGCGGACAGTTGGGCGGGCGCTGAGCTCGGCGCGGCGGTAGCGGTAGCTGCCGTAGCCGAAACCACAGCACCTGCGGCGGCCAGCAAGAAATTTTGCAAAACACGACGACGGGATGACTCTGTAGGCTTTAGCATCGCTTCAATCGCGTAGAGTAATAAGGTGTTTATCATAACATCAACACCGCCAGATAACACACCAATAAATAGCTGAAGATGCCCGTAAATAGGGTGTCTTCATGTACTCATCGGGGGGGAAATTCAACAAAAAAGGGCATCCACATGGTGTGGATGCCCTTCAATTTCTTCTTTCATTCAACCGTAACGTCGTTTAGAGGCGCTGCATTTTTATCGCCACGAATTGAACAGAAGGCTGGCTTGGCGCGTCTTGGTACAATCCTGCGCGCCTTTTTGCAACAGAGCAATTCAACAACTCAGCCAACAAACAACGACTTAAAATTACTTGAAGTTGTAGGTAATATTAAGCGTGTAAGCGCGGCCCCTTGGGTTTGTTACACGTGCATCCCATGCTGTGCTTGATAATTCATCTACGTTCGCGGCTGTAAATGGCGGATCGGTATTAAAGATATTTTGAACGCCACCGATAATGGTGAGGTTTTTAATTGCTTTATACGTTGCGGACATATTGAACACTGAATACGCTTCAACATCTGGCTTATAGGCTGGAGCAAACGCTACGCCACCTGGCAAATAATCTTTATAACCAGCCGAGTAGTTTTGCGACAAGTTAGTTGTCCAGTCTTGTGTGCTGTAACGTATGGTCGCTGTATGCTTCCACTTTAAATACAAAGTAGACGCATTCCAAGCGCCGCCAACGGCTTCTACGTAATCACGCGTTTTGAAAATGCGCGATTTATAGCTGTGCATTTTGGTGCCTTCCAATCCGGCCTTCCACGTGCCGCCCATCGCGCGCCAATTCACCGTTGCGCTAACCTCAGTGCCGCGTGTTTGGTCGCCGTCTGCGTTCACATAACCTGCACGTATTGCAACTAAGTTACCGTTGGCATCGCGTAGAAAGCTATCTGGGAAGGTTTGGAAGTTAGTCAAAACACCATCAGTGCCCGTAACCGAAAGTTGGAAAATACGTTGCGTACGCTCGATCTTATAGCTATCAATACTTAAGGTCATCCAATCAAACGGTGCTAGAACCATACCGATAGTGCGTTGCTTAGAAACTTCAGGCCTCAAATTAGGATTACCACCGCTAATTTGGTCAACACGAATACCGCACGCTGCGTTAGTTGCCACGAAAGTGGCGCACAAGAGTGGATCATTGATGTTTTGCGCTAACGGTGATGCGCCGCCTACTGAGTAGAGCTGGAAGAAGCTCGGCGCGCGGAAACCTTCGTTGTAAGAACCGCGGAATACCACCTGCTTAAACGGGTTAAAGCGGAACGAGTACTTCGGATTAGTGGTATTACCAAAATCGCTGTAACGGTCATTACGGACAGCCGCCGTAAATTCGAGTGACTTCAATACTGGTATGGCAACTTCAAGGTACGTCGCTTTGATATCGCGCGTGATGCTGTTCAGTGCGGTATCAAAAGGCGCATCGGCAATGGCGACTGCAGACGCATCATTACGGAACTGATAGCCTTCCTTGCGCACATCAAAACCTACCGCCGCAGAAATTGGACCTGCTGGCAATTGATACAACTCACCGGACAAAACACCGTCAAATTGCGTTAGCGTTGACTCACCACCGAACAAGGAAGCGCCGTTGGCGCTGGCGCCTGCCAATAATGCCATGGCTGCTGGCGTTTGTGATTGCCCCGGTAACAACCACGGGTTAATCAAACCTGTACCCAAGGCACTGTTAAAAGCCAAGGTGGTGTAGTAGCCGCCCTTCAAAGTAGAGCCCGCTTTATTGCTGGCTTCCGACACACCAAGTTTGTAGTCAAAACCAGCAACGATGCCCTCTAAGCCGACCATTAAACGCTGGGCGTTAGAAATGTTAGTCCGCTCACGTGGGCCGCAAGCGATACAACGCCAGCGGTAATTTATTGGACGATCATTGCGGAATGTTGGAATAAACTGCAACAAGCTCTGGTAGTAAGGACCGCCAACTGGATATTGGTTACCGGCCGCAGCGTTGGTGTTAATTTGGCGCTCTTCAAACTGGTTTGTCGCTTCAGTGCGTGATGCCACCGCTTCAACAATGGCCATATGATTTGGCGCAAACGCCCAAGTACCACGCAATAGCAAGTTTTGGCGATCAACCGGCTGAATCAATACGCGCTGCCGACCGTAATCGTAAGCGCAACCGCGAGCGGAATTGTAAAACGCAGGGCCTAGTACGTCGGCGCGATACTGGAAGGTATCTTGAATCAAACCGCAATTATTTTGAAAGCTGAGCAAATTAGCACGGTTTAAAGCAATACCAGCCACGGGTAGTGTGTAACTGCCGATCACCGGAGAACCCGGTGGATTCACACCCATACCGGTGTTTGCCGCTTGATTTTGTGCGGCAAACGGAGAACCACCCGTATCGGGCGTTAAACCACGGTCTGGCTGGTGACCGTTTACGAAATCACGCTGATTGCCGCGCAATTTTTCTTGGCGGTCCATCGTAAAACTACCCAAAATATTGTAGCCATCGCGCGCTAAATCGCCCATACCGGCAGTGATTGCTCCGCGTGTGAAGTTGCCACCGCCATCATGGGTAATATTGGTGCCAGCAGTAAGTTGAACGCCAGTAAAATCTTTGCGCATGATGAAGTTAATAACGCCACCAATTGCATCGGTGCCGTAAACGGCTGAAGCACCATCTTTCAATATTTCAACCCGCGCTACGGCCGCTAGCGGAATTGCGTTTAAGTCAACGGTGTTGCCACGCGCGCCGTGGGTGGACACGCGGCGACCGTTAAGCAAAATAAGGGTGCTGGCGGAACCCAAGCCGCGCAAGTTTGCACCAGCTACGCTATCGCTATTACGGTTCTCGTTGGCGTTGATGCTAAAGGCCACGTTCGACGACATGTTATCGGCACCGTTACCGTTGGCGGATAGCAAAGAAACAAGCTGCTCAGCGCTGGTGATACCTTCGCGATCAATTTCTTCCCTAGTAATGATTTGTAGCGGCAGCGCCCCTTCGTCGGCAATCCGCTTAATGCTTGAGCCGGTCACTTCGATACGGTCTACTTTTTGCGGCGTTGCTTTTGGCGCGTCTTTTTTTACTTCTGGCGCGGCTACTTGAGCATAGGCCGGGGCTGCGATACAGATTACGGAAATAATCTGCGCTAATTTCTTTAGTTTCACGGGTGTTCTCCTGAATTGGTTTCAAAATAAGAGAGGATAGGTCGTAAATGTTGGTAATAAGGAAGGCTTTGCCTTAAAACGTGGGCTTTACGTGCGCTTGGTTTGCAATACAAATTTTATAATACCACTTCAGTACCACTACAACGAACTTTGCGACTAGTTTAGATTTTTTGCAATACATTTTTTCCACATGCACGTACTAGCAACCAGAAATTGCCTCTTTAACAATCGATTGAAGAAGCTAACCGCATATCCTAACAAGCATAATTCACTAATTATTTATTGTAATCAATTAGTTAGACTTATTTTGGATGAATTTGAGTGGTATTCCTCGGCACCAGACCACTGTTGCGTTATTGCCTTTAAAATGTGTTCAATTGCTTTGTAAAATAGCCTGTAGATCACTTCTGGCTGCATTGTTGCGGAAAACCAACAACCTCAACAGCACGCAGATTTGCAATTTGAAACACGAAAAAAGTACCAATACCGTACCAAAATACCCCGAAGATACCCGTTTATAGGGCATCTCCAAGGGGTTTTGTATGGCGCTTGCAACTGTCATCGCGCTGTAGGCTTGGAAGGTATCTCAATTGTCACTCTGATCATCCCAATAACCCTACCCGAAAAAACACAATATTGCCCGTTCCAACAACAAGATCAGCGCAAAACGCTGCTGCAGCAATGGCAAACATCGGTACACCACGGCACCGCACTTTACGACTAGAATCACGAAGGAGAAGCTGCGCAGAAACCGCAGCGCCGCAAATATCGCGAAAACAGCGAACGTAACCCACACGGAATAAGTGAATATGACCTACACCCAACTTAATGCTTGGTTATTCGCCCTTGGCCTTGCGGCGGCCACATCCCCAGCCTATGCAAAACTACCAGAGTCCGTAACGGCTTTATTACAAAAAGCCAATATCCCTAGCGAAGCTCTCGCCGTATGGGCTTTCCCTTTGGTTAGCACCACCACCCCGCTCCTCGCCCACCAAGCATCACGGCAAATGCAGCCGGCATCGACGATGAAGCTCGTGACGACCATTGTGGCGCTAGACCGGCTGGGGCGAATCCATCGCGGCAAAACTGAGCTACGCAGCGCAGCGACGATTGAAAATGGAGTCTTAAAGGGCGCGCTCATCATTAAGGGCGGAGGTGACGCCGATCTTGATCTCGATGCCTTTGCAAACTTGCTCAAAACGCTGCGCAAAAAAGGCGTGAACCATATTGCCGGTGACGTGATTGTTGACCGCACCCTGTTTCAACCAGCGCGTTTAGACGTGGGTTTAGCACCCTTCGATAATGCATCGGAATTTCAGTACAACGTGATTCCCGATGCGCTGTTGCTTAACTTTGACTTACTTGAATTGAATCTAGATAGCACCAGCGGCGCCCTGAAAGCCAGCATTGCCACCCCGCTTGAAAACGTCGTACCAAACACCGACAGCATGGCGCAAGCAAGCACCGCGTGCAAAGATTGGGAAGATACGTGGAAATTGCCGGCAGTGAATAAAAACGTGGCTACTGGCACGATTCAAATAGTGCTTCAAGGTGCGTTTCCCGCTAATTGCAATATCACTACGCGTTTAAATTTATTAGACAAAGCCGACTACATCGATAGACACTTTCGTGCCGTGTGGAAAGCCTTAGGCGGCACCTTTGCTGGCACCTTTAAGGAAGCGCAAAATGTGCCTGAAGAAGCCTTAAAGACGAGCATCTTGGCGGTGCACAATGCACGGGTTTTACCTGAGGTAACGCGTGACATTAACAAAAAATCTGATAACGCATTAGCACGGCAAACTTACTTAATGCTGGGCACGCTAGCCGCCGCCAATCAGCAGGCGACCACCTCGACCACCCTCGCTAGGGCAGACGCCACCGTGCGCGCATGGTATGCGCAGCATCGCATCAACAGCGATGGGCTAGTGATAGAAAACGGCTCTGGGCTATCACGCCTTGAGATGATTAGCCCGCAGCAATTAGGCAGCATGTTAGAAGTCGCGTGGCGTAGTGATTACGCACCCGAATTTATCTCTAGCCTACCGATAGTTGCTTTAGACGGCACAATGCGCAATCGCCTAAAGCAAAGTGTTGCGGGCGGCCGCGCGCGCCTAAAAACCGGTACCTTACGCAATGTGGTGGCGCTGGCGGGCTATGTAAGCGATGCGAATAACACCCCGCACGTAGTGGTGGCGATGCTCAACCACGTCAACACCCCAAACGGCGGTACGCGGGTGTTAGATGCGCTAATTGATTGGATTGCGCAATCAACAACGGCACCAATTGGATTCGATATTGATCTTGGACCGCAACCGTAAATTGCACCAAACGCCTTTCAATCATTCAATATTTTTGAATGATTTCAGCAAAACTATGCAATTGCAATGCACCTAGATTTATCGCATTATCTTAATTACTTAGAGCCTACGGCTTTATAACAAGACCGCGATGTGGCCAACTTTAGAAAAGACTTTTAATGTGAACGCCTCCAATAACCAACGCTACACAACAATAGCCATCGCCTTTCATTGGCTGCTGGCGCTGCTCATTTGCGTGTCTTTCGGTGTGGGTTTGTACATGACCAGTTTGGCGTTTTCGCCGCAGCGACTGAAGCTTTATAACTGGCACAAATGGGCGGGCGTAACAATTTTGGCATTATCGGCGTTACGCTTGCTGTGGCGGCTAAGCCATCAAGCACCGAGCTTTCCGCCCACTATGCCTGCTTGGCAAAAAATGGCTTCGCACGTGTCCCATGGCGCGTTGTATGTGTTTTTCTTCGCTGTACCGTTAACAGGCTGGGCATATAGTTCTGCTGCTGGCTTTCCGATTGTGTGGTTTGGGGTGTTGCCCCTGCCGGACTTTGTGGATAAAAATCGGGACCTGGCTGAACTAATCAAACCGCTGCATTGGATGGCGGCGTACGGTTTGGCAACGGTGGTGGTAGTGCATATTGCAGCCGCGCTAAAGCATCACTTTATTGATCGCGATAATATTTTGCGACGCATGTTGCCGCAAGCTAAAAATCATAATTAAAGGATTAAAGGAAATTTATGTTCAATGTATCAGTGAAATTTATTGCAGCCAGCATCACTTTTTTAAGTCTATCTACGCCAGCATTAGCGCAACAAAAACTTCTGCCAGCCGAGAGTGAAATCGCGTTCATTAGCAAGCAATTGGGCGTTCCGGTCAGCGGCAAATTTAAAAAGTTTGATGCACAATTGGTGTTTGACCCTAAAAAGCCTGCGGCTGCCACAATTAATTTTACAGTTGATTTACTCAGCGCCGATATTGGCAATGCTGAAACTGAAGTTGAACTTAAAAAACCCGGCTGGTTTAATTCTTTAAAAATACCCAACGCGATGTTTGTATCGTCCAGCGCTAAGGCACTGGGCGCCAACAAGTTTGAATTTACGGGAAAGCTCAGTATTAAGGGCGTCACCCAAAATATCGTGGTGCCGATTACGATCACGCAAGTGAAGGACAAGTCCCGTGCAGTGGGCACCTTCACTACCAAGCGCCTCGATTTTAAAATTGGTGATGGCGATTGGAATGATGTATCGCTTGTTGCTAACGAAGTCGTCGTGAACATAAATTTAATGTTAACAGGCATTGCCCCGTTATAAATCCCTGCTGTATTTTTTTACTTTTTTGAAAGCTAAGCCCATGAAAAAAACCTTAAAGCTCGCCGCCCTCATCAGCACAGTTGTAGGTGGTGCCATCGGTGTGTCCACCCTTGCTGCAGCGCAAAGCGCCACTTATTCCATTGAACCTACGCACACCTTCGTGACATGGGAAGCCAAGCACTTTGGCACCTCTACCAGCCGTGGCCGCTTCGATAAAAAATCAGGATCCATCACCATAGACAAAGCCGCCAAGACTGGCAAAGCCGAAATCACCATTGATATGACGTCCATGAGCACGGGTGTTATACCGTTCGACAAGCACTTAACGGGCAAAGATTTTTTTGCAGCAGACAAATTTCCAGAAGCCAAGTTTGAAGGCAGCGGCTTTAAATTTGATGGTGAGAAGCTCGTGGAAGTAAGCGGGACTTTAACCATGAAGGGCAAAACCAATCCGGTCACGCTAAAAGCAACGGCATTCGGTTGCTATCAAAATCCATTTGTGAAACGTGAAGTCTGCGGTGGTGATTTTGAAACCACGATTACTCGTAGCCAATACGATATGCCCTACGGCGTGCCAGGCATCCCCGACAATATCCGTTTGCTGATTCAAGTTGAAGCGATCAACCAAACCGCACCGGCTGCAGCACCAGCGCCCGCTGCAGCTCCAGCCGCAAAGTAACGCCCAAGCAACAATAGAAATAGGCTGGAGATGCCCGTATTTAGGGCATCTCCAGCCTATCTAATTTCTTATTCTACGCGTGTATATTCAGCGCGCACTATGTTTCTATCACCATAATCAAAGTGCCACCATTCGCTGTCAATCCCGAAAAAACCAGCGCTTTGCATGGCGTTTCGCAATAAATGACGGTTATCGAGCTGCGTTTGCGCTAATTTGCCCGCGGCAAAAAACTGCGCCTCCAACAGGGGTTGCGACAGATCAACCAACTCATCAAATCCGGTGCCCATGTCCAAATGCACCCCGGCTTCGTCAATTAAGCTAATATCAACGGCCATGCCAAAGCTATGAATGGATCCACGCGCAGGATCGGCGAGATACATTTCAAGGCCGCTACCCTGCAGCACATCCCACATTTGTACTTGCACACGATGCGGACGTAACGCGTCAAGCACCACAAAACTCAAATCAGGGCGAACCGACTTTAATGCAGCAAGTGCCTGTTCTAGGGCGTTTGCGGCTTGTTTATGCAACCATGCGCAATCAAACGGCGAGTACATATCGCGGCCAACAAAGTTATCGCTACTCGCGTAACGCAAATCAATTTTTACGCCGGCAAGCGTGCTCAGGTGAA
>JANNXI010000135.1:0-9293 GCA_031409495.1 Betaproteobacteria bacterium | reverse complement strand
ACACACAAGCAGAAGCAGCGCAGCTAGATTTGGTGGAAATTGCACCAACAGCGAAGCCGCCAGTCTGCAGAATTATGGATTTCGGTAAGTTTAAGTACCGCGAAGCCAAAAAAGCCCATGAAGCCAAGCTAAAACAAAAACAAATTCAGGTGAAGGAAATTAAATTCCGTCCCGGTACTGATGATGGCGATTACGACATCAAAGTACGCAACCTGAAGCGGTTTTTGGAAGAAGGCGACAAATGCAAAATTACGCTGCGTTTCCGTGGACGTGAAATGGCACACCAAGAAATTGGCGTGGCCTTGCTCAAGCGCGTAGAGGCTGATTTGATGGAACTGGGGCAGGTTGAGCAGTTTCCAAAAATGGAAGGTCGGCAGATGGTGATGGTCGTTGCGGCGCGTAAGAAGATTTAAGTTGTAAAGTAGCAAACGTTGTCTTCAGGTTTAAAGGATGGAAAGGTTCCATCACCTGCTGCAGCGTAAAATTGGTATTTAAGGAAAATCATGCCAAAAATGAAAACCAAAAGCGGCGCTGCAAAGCGTTTCCGCGTACGTGGAAGCGGCAGCATCAAGCGCTCCATGGCGTTCAAGCGCCACATTCTCACCAAGAAAACCACGAAGAACAAGCGTCAACTTCGCGGAATCACATCGGTGCATCCAACCAACTTAGGCCATGTCCGTGACATGCTGCCTTACGCGTAAAGGAGCCGATAATGCCTAGAGTTAAACGTGGCGTCACAGCCCATGCACGTCATAAAAAATTACTAAAGCTCGCTAAAGGTTACCGCGGTCGCCGTGGTAATGTCTATCGTATCGCTAAAGAAGCGGTAATGAAGGCTGGCCAATACGCCTACCGCGATCGTCGTAATAAAAAGCGTGTGTTCCGCGCTTTGTGGATTGCGCGTATCAACGCTGCAACCCGCGCATCTGGTATCACTTACAGCCGCTTTATGAATGGCTTGAAAAAAGCCAACGTACAAGTTGACCGTAAAGTATTGGCTGATTTGGCTGTAAAAGATAAGCCAGCATTTGAACAGTTTGTAGTGCAAGCTAAAGCCGCATTAGCCTAAGTTTCTACGAAGCAAAATTAGAAAAGAGGCTCAAATATGAGCCTCTTTTCTTTTTTGTGGAACGCGGTTGTTGAGAAATGGTTGCGTCCCCGCGACGGTGGGAAGCCAGTGTCGTTCCGTAGCGATCGATGATGCAAAAATACAGATTACGGTGCGCTACAAAAGCCGCTGGATCCCCGCCTTCGCGGGGACGACGGTGGGCCCCGATCAATTCGAAAGTGCCAATATGTCCAATCTTCGCCAAATTCTTGATGCTGCTGCAACCCAATTTGCGGCTTGTGAAAATATGCCCGCTCTTGAACAGGCTAAATCACTTTTTTTAGGTAAATCTGGCTCGCTAACAGAGCAGCTCAAAGCCTTAGGTAAGTTGGATGCCGAAGCCCGCAAAGTAGCTGGTGCGGAAATTAACGCGATTAAAACGCAAGTTGAAGCTGCGCTGCAGGCCGCGAAAGATCGGATTACCGATGCGCAATTAGCCACCCGTTTAGCGGCTGAAGCTATTGACGTAACTTTGCCCGGGCGCACAATAGGTCAGGGCGGCTTGCACCCGGTAACACGCGCCTTGGAGCGCTTAGAAACACTGTTCCATTCAATGGGCTTTGAAGTAGCGGATGGGCCGGAGATTGAGGAAGATTTTTATAATTTTACGGCATTGAACACGCCAGAAAATCACCCAGCGCGGTCAATGCACGATACGTTTTATTTGGCGAACAGCAAAAACTTGCTGCGCACGCACACGTCTCCCGTGCAAATTCGCTACATGCAAGAAAAAGCCAAGCTCGGCGGGCCACCGATTAAAATTATCGCGCCCGGTCGCGTGTATCGGGTGGATCACGATGCCACACATTCGCCGATGTTCCATCAAATTGAAGGCCTTTGGGTAGATGAGGGCATTAGTTTTGCCGATTTGAAGGGCACGATTGTGCAGTTTTTGCGGCAGTTTTTTGAGCGTGATGATATGGAAGTGCGGTTTCGTCCGTCGTTTTTCCCGTTCACCGAGCCTTCAGCCGAAATTGACATCGCGTGGGAGAAAAAGAACGGCGAAACCAAATGGCTCGAAATTGCCGGTTCGGGCGTTGTGCATCCAAACGTGCTGCGCGCAGGCGGGATTGACCCTGAAAAATACACTGGCTTTGCGTTTGGCATGGGCTTAGATCGCATCGCGATGATGAAATATGGCGTAAATGATTTGCGGCTATTTTTTGAGAATGACATGAAGTTTTTATCTCAATTTCGTTAAATCTCAAAAGCTAATCCTAAAGGCTAACATCATGAAAATATCAACCAATTGGCTTAAAGAGCTAGTAAAAACGGATCTCTCCGTTGCCCAAATTTCCCACACCCTGACAATGGCAGGGCTGGAAGTGGAAGAGGAGAGCGGTGTTGCAGCGGTGTTCGATCACATCGTGGTGGCAGAAGTAAAAACCGTATCGCCGCATCCCAACGCCGATAAGTTGCGTGTGTGCGAAGTGGATGCGGGCACTGGCAGTTTGTTGCAGATTGTCTGTGGCGCGCCAAACGTGGCTGCCGGCATGCGCGTGCCGTGCGCGCTCGTGGGCGCGAAACTGCCCGGATTAGAAATTAAAGCGGCAAAATTGCGTGGTGTGGATTCAAACGGCATGCTCTGCAGCGCCCGTGAATTGGGCATCTCGGATGAAAGCGCAGGCTTATTGGCTTTGCCAGTTGACGCGCCAATTGGTCAATCAATCCGTCAATATTTAGATTTAGACGATGTGTATCTAACGCTGAAGCTCACGCCAAACCGTGGCGATTGCTTATCGGTAAACGGTGTCGCACGTGATTTGGCCGCGATGTTAAATGCACCGTTTTCACCTTTAGTTATTGCCCCAAGAAGCCCTAATTCAGGGCATCTCCGAGGCATTAACCTGGCTGAACCGAGTGCCTGTAGCCGCTATTGTGGCCGTGTAATCACCGGTCTAAACGCTGCGGCACCCACGCCCGATTGGATGGTGCGCAGGTTAGAGCGCGCGGGATTCCGCTCAATTTCTGCTTTGGTTGATATAACCAACTATCTCACTTTGGCGCTGGGGCGCCCGATGCACGCGTTTGATAATGACAAATTGAGTGGTGATATCGTTGTGCGCTACCCAAAAACCGGTGAAACGCTGACACTTTTGAATGACCAAGAGGTAGCGCTTGCCACTGATATGCTCCTTATCGCCGACGCCAATGGCCCCTTAGCCCTCGGAGGTGTTATGGGTGGCAAGGCCAGCATGGTTGATTTGAGCACAAAAAATGTGTTTTTTGAAGCCGCCTATTTTGATCCGGACGTAATTCAAGGCAAAACCCGCCAGCTCGGTATCAATTCCGATGCTGCGTTCCGCTTTGAACGCGGCGTAGATCCGCAAAGCTGTGCTTCAGGCATTGAATACGCTACAACACTGGCGCTAGAAATTTGCGGCACACCAGAAACGCAGATTGGGCCTATCGCACAAGCTGACGGCGATGTGCCAAAGCCTAAAGCCGTGCGGGTGCGCCCAGAACGAGTGGTGAAACTATTGGGCGTGCCCTGTACCGACGCGACCATGCTGGCCACAATGAAAGCGCTAAATTGCGATGTAGTTGAAACTAACGATTCTGATCGCGCGTGGCTAATCACGCCTCCAAGCTACCGGTTTGACTTAAATATTGAGGAAGATTTTATCGAGGAAGTGGCGCGTAGTGTTGGCTTTGATGCCATCCCAGTACGTGCCCCGCAAAGCCGCATTCCAATGTTGCCGGAGCCTGAAGGCGCCCGAGGCGTAAGGGGCTTACGCCGCGCGATGATTGGTTGTGGCTATCAAGAAGTGATTAACTATAGCTTTATTAGTGATGTAGCTGAATTGGCGTTTAGCGGCAAACCGGCACCTGTCACGCTCGCAAATCCTATCGCTAGCCATATGAATGTCATGCGCACGTCGTTATTGAGTGGCTTGGTGGAAACAGTGGTTTCAAACCTGAATCGTGGCGAATCGCGGCTGCGCCTCTTTGAAATTGGCCGGTGCTTTTTGGCAGACAGCGCTGATCTAGCATTGCAGCCCGAAAAGCTCGCAGGTATTGCCTACGGCGCGCGTTTTCCGGAGCAGTGGGGCGAAGATAAAGCGGCGTTGACTGACTTTTTCAGCGTGAAGGGTGACTTATTGACACTTTTAAATGGCCCCAACGCGCGGTTTGAGGCGCTCACCACGCATCCTGCCTGCCATCCCGGGCGTTGCGCTAATGTCATTATTGGCGGCAAATCGGTTGGGTTTATTGGCGAATTGCATCCCAAGTTGCAGCAAAAATACGGCTTAATTAGCGCCCCTATTGTGTTTGAAGTTGACACTTTGGCGCTCAAGAATCAGGCTGCACCGCGGTTTACTGGTGTGTCTAAAATGCAAAGTGTACGGCGCGATATTGCCCTAGTTTTGGATGAAACCGTGCAGGCGCAAGAGGTAATTGACGCCGTAAATGCGCAACTCCCGACACAAGTTGTTGACTTTGCTTTGTTTGACCAATACCGAGGCCAATCCCTACCCGCTGGTAAGAAAAGCCTTGCGTTTCGGGTAGTTATGCAGGATACTGAATCTACATTAACAGACATTGAAGCGGATAAAAAAATAGCCGCAATTGTTAAAGTAGTTTGTGATGAACTTGGCGCAAGCCTCAGATAAATAAGCATATTTTATGGCATTGACGCTAACAAAAGCGGAATTAGCTGACCTCATGTTCGATAAGGTTGGCCTCAACAAGCGCGAAGCCAAAGACATGGTGGAATCGTTCTTCGAAGAAATTCGTACTGCCCTCGAAAAGGGCGATTGCGTTAAGCTTTCTGGCTTCGGTAACTTCCAGCTTCGCAACAAACCCCAGCGCCCCGGTCGCAATCCAAAAACCGGTGAAGAAATTCCAATCAGCGCGCGGCGGGTTGTTACCTTCCATGCCAGTCAAAAGTTAAAAAGTTTAGTGGAGATGTCGTTTAATGGAAATGGAAACGGAACCAACTAAAATGTTGCCTTCGTCGCCTAATTTGCAGCCGCTGCCGTCCCCGTCTTCATCATTGCCGCAGCTAGCACCGCTCCCTGCTATTCCCGCAAAGCGCTATTTCACCATTGGTGAAGTCAGCGAGCTTTGTGGTGTGAAGCCCCATGTTTTGCGCTACTGGGAGCAAGAATTTACGCAACTCAAGCCGCTGAAGCGTCGCGGTAATCGTCGCTATTATCAACACCACGAAGTGCTGCTGATACGCCGTATTCGCGAATTGTTGTACGAACATGGCTTCACGATCAACGGTGCGCGTAATCGGCTTGAAGAGCCTAGCGCCGCCGCTGCAGTTGCGCAAGCGACGCTAACGCGTGCAATTAGCCCCACCATCGTCGCGCTCGGCAGTACGGGTACCACTGCTGGTAACGTATTGAGCGGACGCATGAACAGCACAAGCCCGCAAATGCAGGACGTCCGCGCCGAGCTTCAAAGTATTTTGACGCTACTTCAAGCTTAGGTTAATCGCCTTCATAAATGCCTTAAGAAGCCCTCAGTTCGGGCATCTTGAGGCATTTTTCATGGCTTTATGTCCTGGCTTTCTTGGTGGAATCGCGTACCTGCTTTCGTATCCGCAAAGAGCCGGTGAAGTTTCGCACCTTCGCGCGCAACTTTATGCACTCATGCTCAGCTTCCTGTTACACTTTTCTCTTGTAGGATTACCTTGTCGGCGTATTTATTTTGGAGTGCTAGCCATGAAACAGTTATCCCAAGCGAAACAGATGACAATCACAGCAAAGACCATGCTGCTGACAACGTTGGCTTTGTTCAGTATTGCAATAACTACGCAAAGCACGGCGGCGCTGCCGCCGATGCTATTGACGCCTTTTGCATCGACGCCGTTTGAAGGTAGCGTGCTGCGGGTAATTGAACCATCGCTTGCGCACAAGCGCAAAACCAAAATATTAGCCACAGAAGCTGCACAATCAATGCGGGCAACAATGGGCATCGCAGCTGCAAATGTCGTTAGCTCCCGAGAATTTATGCGGCCTGCCGCATCGGCGCTCGCAGTCGAACTTGATTACGCGGCAATGCATACCAGCCAAATGGGTCAGACCTTAAACTTTGCTATGCCCGATGGCATGACGCATCGGTTTGTGATGGATAGCCCCTTAGTGCAAAACGGCGAAACGGTTACTTGGATTGGCCGATCCAGCATTTTCGGCAGCCGTTTTAGAGCCATTATTTCTATGGGATCAGCTGGTGTCTTTGGTGCAGTTTCTACCCCGACTGGCGAATGGCGCATTTCACCCGGGGGCGCGCACGAATGGTTGGTGAACGAGACTGCGGAGCGTATCAACGAGCCGAAGGAGTTTTGTCAGGCGGCTATTCCCTATGTGGCCGATGCCGTCACACCAGAATTACAGCAGCAAATTGATCGCCAGGTTACCTTTGCAGTAGCGCAGAAAACTGACAAAACACAGACGTCTGCACGCCAAGCGCGCGCGGGCGAAGACGCAGTTGGACGCGCCGTGCCTGCCCCGCAGGTGGTAGTTGATCTGATGATCGTGTACACGCCGCAGTTTCAAACAAACTTAGGCAGTGGATTGGCTACGCGACTCGCGCAAATTGTTGCCCGCGCCAATCAGTCTTACATCGATAGCGAAGTCGCCATCACGCTCCGTTTGGTACATCACACGGTTGTTAACTCTAGCGATAACACGGCAAGTAACAACTCAACCACCCTCAATAATATTACCAACGGAGTCGGTGTATTTTCCGGCATTGCGGCGTTACGGACCCAATATGGCGCGGATGTGGTGGCCTATTGGCGCGATGGTGGCAATAGCAGTGGTAGCGGCGTGGGCTGGGTCGGTGGATTTGCGGGGCAAAATTTTGCCGGCTCAGACAATTTTATGTATTCGGTTACCACTGGCTGTGTGCGCGGCTGCGACGTAGTGCTAATCCACGAAATTGGCCATAACATGGGCGGGGCACATGACCGTGCTAACGCCGGTACACCAGGCTCCAATGGTACGCATGGATCGTTTCCTTATTCATACGGTTGGGGTTCAGGGGTTTGTTTAAGTACCAACGGCTGCCCCACATCCGCGCCAACAGATTTTGGCACAATCATGAGTTATCAATTGCCCACAGTATTTAAATTTTCAAATCCGGATTTAGTTTGTGCTAACCGGTCTGGCACATCAGTGCCTTGCGGTATCGCAGAAACCAATGTGACAAGCCAATCAAACGTGGCTAAAGCGTTCAACAATGTCCGCCAAACGATTTCTGGCTTTCGCGCTACTGCGGTTAATGCAGCGCAACCAGGCGTCCTATCGTTTAGCAGTGCAGCGGCGCTATCCATCCGCCGCGACGCTGGAACAGTTGCACTAACGGTTCAGCGTGCCGTTGGCAATGCCGGCGCAGTAAGTATTGGTTTTGCAACGGCCAATGGCACTGCCGCAGCGGGTGTTGATTACACCGCGCAATCCGGCACGCTATCATGGCCAGATGGCGACACCTCTTCACGCACCATTACGGTGCAATTGCTCAATGCCCCTACGGCCAGCACCCGCAGCTTTACAATAGCGCTGAGCAATGTGAGCGTTGCCACGCTGGGTAGCCCATCGGTAACAACAGTGAGTCTAGTTTCACCCCCTGCTGCCCAAATTCAATTTGCCGCAGCCACGGCTGTGATTAGTGAGAATAGCGGATCAATTGTTATACCGGTCAAGCGGCTAAATAATAATTTGGGCGCCGTTTCGGTAGCCTACGCTTCGGCAAACCGTACCGCCACGGCTGGAAGCGACTATACGGCTGTTTCAAGCACGCTTAGCTGGGCAAGTGGCGACTCCGCTGATAAAAATATCACCATCGCCATCGCCAACGACACCATAGCTGAAGGAAGTGAATCGTTTGTGCTCACGTTGGCGAACGTTACCGGTGCAACGTTGGGTACACAGACTACGGTCGAAGTGAGTATTTTTGACCCTTGGCCCGCCAATAACACGATGCCAGCGGGCTTTATCCAAACACCGGGAACGGCCTCCAATTGGGCCTCAGCGTCGGATAGCACGTTTGAAGGCGGCTTTAGTTTGAAGTCAGGGGCCATCGGTGATACGGCCACATCGGCCACGCAAATCACAGGTAATTTTGCCGCAGGTGACGTGAAGTTCGCTTACCGTGTATCAAGCGAAGCTATGTTTGATTTTTTACGGTTCAGTATTGACGGCGTCGAAAAAGCGGCGTTTTCTGGCGAAGAAGGTTGGGTGCTGTTTAGTACGCCGATTACGGCCGGTACACATACTTTGCGTTGGGCTTACAGCAAAGATGACTCGGCCATAGGTGGTGCAGATAGGGCATGGATTGACGCGTTAACGATGCCGCTCCTCGGTGCCGGCGATGTGATTGTGGGAACGCGCCTGCCTTACTTTAGACTTTTTAATCCTGTCGTCAGAGCGCATATTTATACAACTGACGCTAACGAAAACAGCGTGCTTTCTACGCGTGGATTTTCGCCCGACGGGCCTGTGGGCGATTTGCTCACACGCGGGGCTACCATCTCCGGTCGGCCTACGGTGCCACTCTTTAGGCTTTACAACTCGGCGCTGCAACGCCATCTTTATACTACAGACGCTAATGAATACAACGTCCTTGGCAACTTAGGTTGGACAAAAGAAGGCGAAACAGGGTTTCTCGCGAGCTCCCCGAATCCATTTAGCACCCCGTTTCATCGACTCTACAACTCAACAGTGCTGCGCCATCTGTGGACGACTGATCAAAATGAAGTGAACGTACTAGTGAGTCTCGGCTGGTCGTACGATGCCTTAGTGGGCTATATCCTCCGTCGCTAAAATCTAGATTTATCCACAGCCTATACATACTTTATCCGTTGCGGCTGTGGGTAAATTCGAGCATTATTGCAGACCACCTCCTACCCACGCGCGAATCTCACTATGGCTAATTTCAACTCTGCCGGTTCAAATGTAGCGCCTTTTAACAACGCCAATGCCAATATGCAATCAGGCATGAACGACAATCCCCCAAGCTACATGGGTGATTTTGACGTGACATCGCTGCGCATGCCCCCGCACTCCATCGAGGCCGAACAATCCGTTATCGGTGGTTTGCTGCTTAATAACGAAGCGTGGGACAAAATTGGCGATGTGGTATCTGAAAGCGATTTTTATCGGGATGACCACCGCCGCATTTATCACCACGTGTGCAAGCTAATCGAAGACGCTAAACCGGCGGATGTGCTCAC
>JANNXI010000134.1:0-6575 GCA_031409495.1 Betaproteobacteria bacterium | reverse complement strand
AAACGGTGGCATGATCTTCGTCGGGCAGCACCATTCTTTGCATATCCAGTCCCTGATAGCGGCGCGCAGAAATTTGCTTCACGAATCGATTAAGGTCGCCAACCATATATCGCGTTTTATAGTAACGGCTATTGCCTTTTTTTATTTGTTCGTACTCACCTATATAAAATCGCACTTTCGCTGGCATGCTAGCGCGTGTTACTGCGAAGGCTTTCTCTGCGCCGAAGACCCGATGCGCATCAAACCACAGCGATGGGCTACCAAGAATATAGTGGGTAAAAGTCTCAGGCGACGTGAGCAAGCTGTGAATCCCCAATAGCGAACCGTAGGAATGACCGACGTAGATTCGCTTTGATGAATCGACACGGTACCGCTTTTCGATCGCAGGAATAACGGCTTGCTTAATAAAACTCAAATAAGCATCGGCCTGCCCATAAACGCCGCCTTTGGCATCGCTGGTAACCACCGCTTTGTCAGCCGCGTAAGCTGTCGTGTAGTCGCGATTTCGACTGAGCACCCCACTTTCGCCCTTCGCATAGGATAGTCCCACTAAAATGAAGTCCTCCAAACCAACACCATGATCACGCACGCGTGCCGCAATCGCACGGATGAGGGGGAAAGCGTAACCTGCATCGGTAACGTAAAGCACCGGGTATTTTTTAGCGCCCTTTTCATAGTCGCGCGGCAGCGCAACATAGGCCTCGTATTCGCGCGCAAGTTTTAACGCTGGAGTTTGCAATATCTCGGTATTGGGCAAGCTGTAAATGGGCAACAGCATTTCTGTCTCGGCACCCACCTTTATCGCTGGCGTTGGGCTCGCAGCCGTTGCCTTACCGACGAACGCTATACTAAACACAAACGCGCAAAGCGTTAGAAGCAATTCTCTATTAGCATTTAAGTTCATTCACTATCCTATATTTTCATCGTTTTCTACCCGCTGCGCTTATGCTTCAGGGGTCGTCGTGGCGCCGACACGAACTACGTTCTCAAAATCTTCCTACCGTACTGGAGTACAAGCACGTCAACTTCTCGCCGCCAATGCTGAGTACAACTAATTTCCCTTCATTCATCATGCTTCAACGTTAAAACGACGTTGCCTCTCTTATGTCCCGTATCCACGTAACGATGCGCGGCAACCGCTTGTGCAAGTGGATAGCGGCGGTCAATGATAACTTTGAATTTTCCTGATTCGCTCAATTCGGCCAAAAAACGCAGATCCTCAGCGCGCGTTGTGGGAGCACCACCAATAGTTTTCTTAGTCGTCGTCAGCCGCACCCACGGAATTTGTAACAACTGGGAAAGGCTCGCTACCAGCATAAGCAGCCGCCCCTTTTTCGTTAAAGATACTTGGCATCGCGAGAATGGCGCGTTACCGACAGCGTCGAAAATCACGTGATAGGTTTGACCATTTTTCATGAAATCCGTGCTCGTGTAGTCGATAACTTCATCAGCACCCAATGTGCGCAGTAATTCAACATTCGCGGTACCGCAAACCGCTGTTACCTGCGCCCCGAAGTGCTTGGCAAGCTGCACCGCCGCTATGCCCACAGCGCCAGACGCACCGTTGATGAGTATCCGTTCGCCCGATTGCAGATTGCCCATGTGCAAAAAATGCAGCGCTGTAGTGCCGCCAAAAGACAATGCCGCTGCCTCATCAAAGCTCAAGCCACTAGGCTTTAACGCCAACACCCCTGTTTCGGCCATACATATGTATTCAACATAGCAGCCCATGGCAAAATCGGTAAACGCAAAAACTGAATCGCCCACTTTAAACTTACTAACGTCTGCTCCAACAGCTTCAATCACACCCGCGAGCTCCGATCCTAATATGGCTTGTCTAGGTTTGAAAATTCCACATGCTAGGCGCATGAAGATGCCAAAGCCTTTAGGCACGTTGAGGCTGCGCACCCGACAGTCACCGGAAGTTACCGTTGTTGCATGAACTTTTATTAAGACTTCGTTTGGCTTGGGCACTGGCCTTACGATGTCGACTAATCGAAGAACATCGGGGCCACCATATTTTTCGACGCTAATCGCTTTAATTTTAATACCCTTTCATTGTGACAGCAGGCCACAGTCTGACGCGTGATTTCACCGTGCATACAGTGAAGTACGGATGAATCCTGCACCGCTCTGCGGCACACGGCGGATGCTTAACATGCAGCACGCCCATTGGGCGCTGTACTTTTACGATCACTATCAGTATCAGTATCGCTATCGCTTAATTTTTGCTAGCAACCTTGCAAAAGACTCTTTATATTCCTTGCTCCTAGCCGCATTGTGATGCCCCGCTTCGGGAACGATGAGAAGCTCTTTGCGGGTTTCATCAATGCTTGCCGCTAGAAAAAGCTGAGTAGACATTTCGCTTCTGGTAGTTTTATCGTCCTGCCCGACCACGATCAGTACTGGCTCATCAAGCGTACGCATGACGGCCAAATTGCCTTTGCCTTTGAGGTTACCATCAACCTCGCCCCGGCTAAAGAGCATGCTGTTATCAACAAAACCTTGCACCCAGTCTTCCGCTGTCGTAGCCGATGCTTCCAACACAAGCGCATCGAGGGAGCGACTCTTCGCCACTTCGCCCGCCATAAAACTCCCCAACGATATCCCGTGCACGATGATGGGTAGGCCTTGATATTGGGGCGACGCGCGAGCAAAATCATAAGATCCAACGGCATCTTGCAGTAGCGAATCCAGTGACGCCGTCCCAGTACTTCCTCCATAGCCACGATGATCCACCATAAGTACATCCACCGGATGCGGCGCGTACATGTCAAGAATGCCTTGATAAAACTTGCTGATCGTAAAAGCATTGCCACCGAAATAAAGCACCAGCGCCTTTGAATCTGGCCGACTGAAATGTGCAGCATAGAGATTCACATCAGCTTGCCGAGGAATATCAATTGCACGCACCGACCAACGACCGTCCGCACTCGATCCATTAGCAAGTTTTTCACCTGCAGTCGGTCGAATTAAAACATTTTCACTAACGCGCGCCACGCAACCCGTGATCAGCGCCAGCGTTGTAAGCAACATGATTGATTTTAAAATTTTCATTACAAAATATCCTTATTGTTGAAAAGAAGCCGCGCTGTTTGCTTCACACGGCGCTGTTTCTTGGTGCACGACTAATATGCCGTTATCTCCGCCGAGGCCAAGATGACGGCATGGCACTAATTAGGCCGCAGGACGTGCCCTACGACGCCTTCAAAACGCCAACCATTATTAGAAAGCACGTTTTTTTCGTTTTCATCAACGGTGTACAGGTGCCTGCGAAGTGCCTCGCTATACAAGCGATAAATTGGAATCGTTAGCTCAGTGGCTTGCGGCACCATATGCCACGCGATGCCCTCGGGAGTCCAACCTAGGCCACTCAGAACACTGTATTCATTGAAATCTGTTGTAAGCAAGTGACGTCGCAAAATCGGGCTATACAACCGGTATAGCGGAACGGTTGCAACGCCGTTGATGCTTCCCGGTTGAGTCAATGCGGTATAGATTTTCCCTTCACCACTCCAATTTGCCCCGGCCGTGAGAACACGATATTCGTTAGCATCTGCAGTGTAAAAGTGCACTTGCAGCAGTGGGCTATACAAACGATACACATCCGTCGTCGGCCCCACAACTGGGTTGGCAATTGTGTATTGATAATAGCCACTGGTGTAAGGAGAGTTATTCATCCCCAAGTGCAAGGTCTTACCATCAGGCGATACAATGAGGTCGTCAACATCAACTTCGGGCAAACGGTAATTTAAGGGCGACCAGGTGAGCGCCGCATCAATGGATTGATAGACCAAACCCTTTTCGCCTGCTAGAAACATATTCGCAGGCTTTTGCGCGTCGACCACCACACGGTTGAGTCTTGCTGTGGTGGTGCCTACGTTGCGGCTTGACCATGTTTGGCCGCCGTTTTCGCTGTAGAACAAACCGCTGCCGTAAGTACTCACAAAGGTTTTACCAGCGACGGCTTGAATAGATGTGACTACCGTGGTGAGCGGCAGACCAGCGGATACCCACGTATTGCCACCGTCTACAGATTTGTATACTTGCTTGGCGGTGGTATTCGGAATATCGGTGATGCCTGCATAGAGGATATTGCTATTTTGCGAATCGACTGTTAGGGCGCTGGGGATGCTAGACGCAGGAAGTCCGACGGTAGCGCTTGTCCAATTTGCACCAGCATTGGTGCTCTTAAACACGCCTAGTCGCGTACGAGAAAAGAAAGTAGCGCTATTTGGCGCAGCTTGGATGATGTCATAAACCGCCAAATTACCGTTCGGGAAAACCGCTTCGGTAAAGCTCGTACCGCCATTGGTGGAATATCGTAACGGCACAGCACCAACAAATACAATCGGCGTTGGCGCGTTAAAGTGGCGTACTGAGTACCCTCCACATCCACCGGTCGGGCAGGTATTAAACGCCGTTACCCACTGCTTGCCCCCGTCGATCGATTTTAGCAAGTCTGCGCGACTATTGGCTGCGTAAACAATCGACGGATTTGCTGCATCTTGCGCGACGCCAACAATGTCAGCATTGACAATAAAAGGTGCGTTGATGGTGAGCCAAGTGTTGCCACGATCCACACTCTTGTTGAGCGCACCGTTGATGTTTGCAATGATGGTATTGTCTGGCGCGACATTTAAACCTGCCAAGTAATTAGGTGCGCCTAAATTTACTTTTGATGCAGGCACAGATATTGCCCACGAATTACCTTGATCTAGCGAAACATATAAATTTTGACCCGCCGTGGCATAAACGGTTCCGTCTGCCGCGGCACGGACATTATTGACGTTCACGTTGATCAACCCAGTTGCCGCGAACGTTACACCGCCGTTTAAGCTACGCAGCACGCCGGTAGATCGCGCAATGTAAACCGCACCGTCGTTCGCGATTGTCACGGCAACAGCGCCACCGCTAAACGCAGCAGTGCGCGCAAAAGTCACACCTCGATCTTGGCTGCGATAGACGCCGTCGCTTGTCGCCAAATAGACGTTGCTGCCTGTAACGTGGATGGATTTGACGACGCCAAAGCCCCTATTGACAGCCCAACTTTTACCGGCATCGGTGGACCGGTAGAGATTGCTAAAAGTAGCATCAGCTATCAAAATAAGACTCGGGTTTTGGACATCAACACCCATTGCCCCTGGATTGCTACCCACGCCACTCACCGCCAGTTCAGCCGACCAACTGAACCCACCGTCTGAGCTGCTGTACAACGTATCGCGAATACCTGATGCCACAGCCAAGATCTTGCCGCTGCTCGAAATTGCCTGCATATCTTGCACGTTAAGGTTACGTGGCCAAGGCCCAGTCCACGTGTTTACACCCGCCAATGCGCTGCTACCGATAACTAGCGTAAGCAAAATACTTATGTAACGAACCACCGCTTTTAGCGATCTAAAAAAAAGATACATCATTTCTAAAACTCCTAAGTTAAACACCAAACATTCATCTACAAAAAACGCACTGCGTTATAAAAATCTTTCCCACAATGACCGCAAAAACTAAAGGCACCTTTCAATTCCGCGCGAGTACGGTGTAGCAAGCACAGAATAAATAGACTCAATTTTCGCGCTATCAAAATGGTAGTCAGCCTCGAATTGATACATCATCTCCGCGTTCTCGCGAATAACGGGCACCATCAAACCCATTGCACCAAGCAACCAGCGCGGTGCAACTTGGAGCTTGTTTGGCCGCGCGGTGGCTTTGCAAGCAAGGCGCGCAAAATCAGCGCCTGTGAGCAACTCAGGCGAAGTCGGCAGATGCCAAGTTTGCCCATAAGCTTCGGGTGAACGCGCCAAAAGCGCTAACGCATCGCCCACATCTGGCGTAAAGGTAAAGGTGTGAATGGCTTTAGAATCACCAATCCACTGCGGGGTTTTGCCCAGCTTTAATCGGCTAAAAACCGTCGAGTATGGAAAACTTTGCGTCGCACCTGGTCCGTAAAAATCAGCAGCCCTTGCAATCAACGCGCGCAAATTACCGTTACGTATTTGGTCAAGCAGCATCGTGGCAACTTCCGCCCTTACCTCGCCCTTTTTACTACAGGGATTGAATGGCGTTGTTTCGGTCATCGCCCCAGAAACCTTGCCGTAGGCGTAGACATTGTCGAAGTAGACTAAGCCCGCCTCATGGCGCTTGCAAGCGTTGATGACATTGCACATTACTTGCGGCCACTGTGCTTGCCAAGTTGCCGTTTCATACTTTAAACCCGCCACAAGATACACCACGTCGCTACCAGCAATAGCGGCGGCCGTAGCGTCAGCATCAAGTAAATCCGCCGTCACAACTTCGTCCGTTAGATTTACTCTCTGCGGGTTGCGACTGACTTGACGGATTTTTTTGCCACTTAGGGCAAGAGCACGCGACAGTTCGCGTGCGATGGTGCCATTGGCACCAAGAATAGTTTGCACTTGATTCACTTTACTTTCAGGACTGGTTAAAAGCTGGCATCACAGACGTACAACAGAAAATTTTGCCGTTGCAGTTCGAATGCCAACACACCTATGAACGCTGTTGCTATCAACGCGATCGGATCAGCGTAGTTGTTTTATCAGCTGTATCGTCCTCGATGA
>JANNXI010000133.1:0-4320 GCA_031409495.1 Betaproteobacteria bacterium | reverse complement strand
GTTGATGATAAGTACCGGCAGGCCAGTGTTTTGTAGCGATGTTGCCGATTGCGCTGGCGTCGGCATTGCTAGCGGTAATGCGGTGCCCAAAGCCAAACGATAAACGTTGTCGAGCGCGTAAAAAGTGGGCTGCGGCGCAGGCTTTGGCAATAAGCTACTGCAACCACTAAGCGGTATGGTTGCGGCAAGGGTAATGGGTAAAATTGCGCGGCGCAACGCATAAATGAGTGCGGGTGTTTTCATGGTGTGGGTGGCTTTTTAGTAAGTTCACCAGGACCATTTGGTACTGGGCTGCGGCCAAACAATAAACTTGCTGGGTTACGTTCAGTTTGCTCACTTAATCTTTTTAGTGAAGTTGTCAGGGCGCTAAGCTCGCCTAAAAGTCGTTCAAATTCAGGCACTGTTTCAGCAGTTAGGCGCTGCAAGTCGGTGCCTGCCGCAGTAATAGTTTTTCCCGCATTAGCGGTCACTTTTGAGGCTTCCTGACTCAGCGTTTCGACGGCATTCGCGGCACTGCCAATTCGATCAATGACTGGCGCCATTTGCGCGGTAATGCGCGCGCCGTTGTCAAATGTGCGCGCAGCGCTAGTGATGCCTGCATCGATAGTTTCTCGGCGTGCGGCAATAGTTCGCGAGACGCTGGCAATATCAGCTAGCGCACTGGTAAACGCGACGCGATTCTCATCGCTGAGTATCGCGTTGACGTTGGTGGACATCCCGTCAAGCTTTGCCAGCACCGTGGTTAATACGTTTTCTAGCCGCGCGCTAAGCGACGGTTTGGTGGCAATCAACGGGTAAGGATTGGGAGCGATAGCAATGAGCAACGGTATGTCTTTACCGCCGCCGCTAAGTTCTACGTAGGCAATACCTGTGAGCCCTTGGGTTTTTAATACGGCAACAGTGTCTTGCTTGATTGGCGTATCGCGCTCAATAGCAAACACCAATTGCACCCGTTCCGGATTGGTGGGATCGAGCGTAATAGTGCGTACCTTGCCGACGGCAACGCCGTTATATTTGACGGGGGCATTGAGGTTAAGGCCGGCGACAGACTCTTCAGAGATTGCCATATAAGAATCGTATTTTTTCTGCATCGTGCCGCCAGACGCCAGCCAAAGTATGCCGGCAATTAATGCTGCACTAAGCGCAATGACGAATAAGCCAACGACGGTGTAATTTACTTTAGTTTCGATGATGTTCTCGCTTTTCCGGTATTTGCTTTTTCGGCACCTGCCTGCTCATTGGCGGCCCGGCCACGAGGGCCATCAAAAAATTGCTGAATTGCAGGGTTATCAATGATGGACAGTTGTTGCATTGAACCTACACCTTGCACGCGCCCGTCAGCCAGCACAGCTACGCGGTCAGCTACCTGCCACAGCAAGTCTAGGTCATGGGTAATCATTACAATTGTTAGCCCAAAAAGATCGCGCAGCTTCAGCACCAGCGTATCGACACCGGCAGCACTCACGGGATCGAGTCCCGCTGTAGGCTCGTCTAAAAATAATAATTCAGGATCAAGTGCCAATGCGCGTGCTAGTGATGCGCGTTTCATCATGCCGCCACTGAGCTCAGACGGAAACTGCGAACCCACGTTGGGCTGCAGCCCAACCATATTGAGCTTGGCAGCAGCGATCTCGTCGATCAATGCACTGGAAAGTTTGGTGTGTTCGCGTAACGGTAAGCCGATATTTTCAAGTATCGTAAGTTGGCCAAATAGTCCGCCGTGTTGAAACATAACGCCCCAGCGCTTGCGCAAGGATAAGGAATCCGCGTCACTGATGTTTTTCAAGTCAACCCCCAGTACTTTAACTGTCCCAGCATTGGGTTTGTGCAGCAAAATTAACTCGCGCAAGAGTGTCGATTTTCCTGAACCGCTACCGCCAATTAATGCAAATATTTCTGCGCGCTTTACTTCAAAATTTACGTCGGTATGAACCACATGACTGCCGAAGCTAGTGCCTATACCGATCATTTCAATCACACTTTCAACCGTCGCCTTATCCTCATGCGTGCCACCACCACCAGTGCGTGAATCCAAGGCTGATCTTGGTTGACGCTCTAGAATAGCAATTTCGGTTGTCATATTAGATATCTAAAGTGCTGAAAATGACAGAAAATAAGGCATCTACAACGATCACTAAAAATATAGCTTGGACTACGCTGCGGGTGGTTTGTCGCCCGACACTATCGGCGCCGCCTTTCGTTTTAAAGCCCTGAAAACAACCAACCAAAACAATAATTGCGGCGAAGACGGGAGCCTTGCCAACACCAACTAGAAAGGTGCGAACGTATACGGCTTTGACGAAGCGGTCTAAAAATTCAACAAAGCCCACATCAAGTTGGGAGCGTGCCATGAGCATTCCGCCAAAAACACCTAGTACGTCGGCAAACACTGTCAGCAATGGCATGGCGATCATCAATGCAATCACTTTAGGGAGCACCAATAATTCTAGCGGGGCAATGCCGATGGTGCGCATGGCGTCGATTTCTTCGGTAACGGCCATTGTGCCGATTTGCGCAGCGTATGCCGAACCAGACCTACCAGCAATAATAATCGCAGTAATAAGCGGTGCGAATTCACGCAGCATGGATACGCCAACAAGGTCGGCAACAAAAATATTCGCTCCATACTGCCGCAACTGATCAGCGCCTTGGTAGGCGACAACTACGCCCAGCAAGAATGCCAACAAACCAACAATTGGCAAAGCATCAAAGCCCGCTGTGCGTAAATTAAACAAAATCGGACGCCAGCGAATGCGCCGGGGATGTAGTGCACTCATGGCAAAGGCGATGGCAACTTCACCCGTGAAATTGATCAGCCCAACGGCTTGGGTTGCAGCGTCAGTTGTAGTCTTGCCGATTTGCGAAATAATTGACGGCGCTTTTTCTTGCTGCTTTTGCTTTTTTTGTTGCGAAGGTTGGGTGGGTTGCGAGCTTGATGCGTCGGGTGTTTCTTGGTCAGTAACTTGCTGGGACACAACGCTAAACAGCTTCGCAAAAGCTGGCTTTAAATTTTGTATCGGCACATCACCGTCATCGGTGCGCAACCGCCGCAGTAACTTCCGGAGTATCCATGCGCCAGCGGTATCCAGCGCGGTAACGTCGGCACCATCGCAAAGTATTTCCTTGTGTGAATCTACCCGTAGCGTATCAATCACTCTCTCAATATCGCTAATTCCATGAACGTTCCACGCACCAGACAGCACCAAACTGTTAGGAGTAGATTGGCCTATAGCTGCAGTTTGAAGCGGTGCGATATTCATTACTGACCCAAATTTTGTACACGATGTGAATGGCTTGAGAATAGCCAGAATGGCGATTTACGTATGTACGCTGGCACACCGAACCGATGGCTTTTGGCTGCTGGGTGCGGTGGCGAACAGACGCCAGCGTCATTACGCGCAGACAATATGTGTCGCAAGTTTTGGCGGCACAAGATGGCGGCAAAGATACTATCCATAAGCGCAATAATGACAGCGATTTCAAAAAACATGGTTGTGAGGCAACTGCTAGCGCGACCACGATTAGCCGCTGCTGGCTCTGCTGGCGCTTTAGTCTACTTCTTCTTGCCCAAGAGCATGGTGGCGCTAGAAATAACCCGCTTTATCATCGGGTGGACATCTACAGCCTGTCTATATGTATTGCTGGGCGCTATTATGGTGGCGCGCTCAACGCGCGCACAGATGAATAGGCGCGCGCTACTAGAAGATGAAGGTCAATGGGTAATCCTAGCGACCGTAGTGTGCGCCGCTATTGCAAGTTTGGCTGCAATTTTTGTGGAACTAGCACTAGCCAAGCAACTCTCCGGCAGCCTTAAGGCTGCTCACATTGGTCTGGTTGCACTGGCGATTATTTCATCGTGGGCGTTCACGCACATGATGTTTGCGTTTCATTATGCCCATGACTTTTATGCCGTTCGAGGGAATGACGCGACACTCGGAAAATTCAGTGGCGCGCCTGGTGGACTGGTGTTCCCCAACGATGATGCCCCAGACTATATCGACTTTTTGTATTTCGCCTTTGTGATTGGCACTTCAAGCCAAACCTCCGATGTGGCTTTTTCATCTAAAGCCATGCGTCGCGTTGGCCTAGTGCATTGTGTGCTGGCGTTCATATTTAATACGACAGTACTAGCGTTGATGATAAACATCGCAGCGAGTTTGATTTAACCGTGATGGCCTTTAGATCTACTGTGTTACAAAAGACATAAATTAAAGCCTATGCTATTTTCAATTCGAAAATGACTTTATTTTAGCTGCACCAACGCTTAAAAATGCACTCACGTAGCCCGGCTCTCGCGGCTTTTTGCGACAGCCGGGGTCG
>JANNXI010000132.1:0-19867 GCA_031409495.1 Betaproteobacteria bacterium | reverse complement strand
ATATTGGCGTGGTGCATAGCTCAAATTTATGCACTGAAATTACGCTCAACACCAATGAAGAAGAAATTGCAGTGTGCAATTTGGGCTCGGTTAATTTGATTAACCACATGAAAGATGACCCGTCCGCCCCAAGCGGCCGCGCGCTCGATCATGACAAATTAAAGCGCACCATTTCTACCGCCATGCGCATGTTGGATAACGTGATTGACATCAATTATTACGCTGTCGCTAAGGCACGTAATTCCAATTTAAAGCATCGCCCAGTGGGTTTGGGCATGATGGCGTTTCAAGACGCGTTGCATGAGCTACGCGTGCCTTATGCATCGCAGGCGGCAGTTGAATTTGCTGATACATCAATGGAAGCTATTTGCTATTACGCCTATTGGGCGTCTACAGAATTAGCGGCCGAACGTGGTCAGTATCCCACCTACAAAGGTTCGTTGTGGGACCGTGGAATTTTGCCGCAAGACTCACTAAAATTATTGCGTGACGAGCGCGGTGGTTATCTTGAAGCCGATATGTCGGAAAGCATGGATTGGTCCGCATTGCGTAACCGTATTAAAACTTACGGTATGCGCAATTCAAATTGTGTAGCCATCGCACCTACAGCCACTATTTCAAACATCATTGGCGTGTCTGCTTGTATCGAACCAACGTATCAAAACTTATTTGTAAAGTCGAACCTATCGGGCGAATTTACGGTGGTCAATGATTACCTGGTGCGTGACTTGAAGAAGCTAAACATGTGGGACGTAGTCATGGTGTCGGATATTAAATATTACGACGGCAGCTTAGGCAAAATTGATCGTATTCCTAAAGAGCTGCGCGAGCTTTATGCAACCGCATTTGAAGTGGATACCAATTGGGTGATTGAAGCCGCAGCGCGTCGCCAAAAGTGGATTGACCAAGCGCAGTCACTTAATGTTTATATGGCTGGTGCATCGGGTAAAAAGTTGGATGAAACATACAAGCTTGCATGGTTGCGTGGCTTAAAAACGACTTATTATTTGCGCACCTTGGCGGCAACAGCAGCAGAAAAATCAACAGGCCGTGGTGGCGAATTAAATGCGGTTTCAAACGGCGTTTCTGCCGCTGCTGAACCTAGCCCTCAATTTTGCTCCATCGATAATCCTGAGTGCGAAGCCTGTCAATAACACGGTTAGCTTATTAAAGGAAAGCGCTATGCAGTTTCACATCTATCAAGATTTGCAGGTCGAATGGCGATGGCAGTTAAGTGATGAAGAAGGCCGTAAATTGGCCGAGTCTAGCCAAAGCTACCGTGATAAATCGGATTGCCTGCAAGCGATAATCAAGGTACAAAGCTGCGAGCACGCCGTCGTGCTGGAACACGCTAGCACTTTAATGGAAGAGGAAATGCAGGCCATGCCGGGTCTCATGCGTAGGCACTAGCGCTACGCCAGAATTCAGGTCTAACGGCAGGCGATCATCGCAAAAGTGTTGAGACGCTGAAGCGGTAGTTGTAGCAGGGTGTGGCGGAGGGGTAGAAGTAGCAAGTAGGCAATATAAAAAGCATTAGGGGTTGCGCTAGCAAAGCGGTAAAAAATTAAAATCGTTTTTTAAAATTCAAGGAGTACGACATGGGATTACTTAGCTTTATGAAAACCGCCGGCCAAAAGTTATTTGGTCATAAGGAAGCCGAACAAGCCGCAGTAGCGGCCGCCGCCGCACCAAGCGACGAGCAATTGCAAGCCGCAGCTGCTGCCAATAATGCCGCAGCCTCATCGGCCATTGTTGATTACATCCGTGCGCAAAACTTGGATGCCAACGCGCTTGATGTGGCCTTTGATGGTGCCACAGCCACTGTGAATGTTTACGGTGTGGCAGCGGATCAACAAACCAAAGAAAAGATCTTGCTCTGCTGCGGTAACGTAACAGGTGTTGGTCATGTAAACGACCGCATGGAAGTAGAAACACCAGCCGACGAATCTGAATATCATGAAGTAGTCAGCGGCGATAGCCTATCTAAAATCGCGAAGCAATATTACGGCGACGCGATGAAGTACCCAGCCATTTTTGAAGCTAATAAGCCAATGCTGAGCCACCCAGACAAGATTTATCCAGGCCAAGTATTGCGCATTCCACCGCTAGAATAAGCCGCACCGCAATGTTGTAGTTGCAAGCCGCGCATCTTCTAAATTTTAAAATAAGAAGATGCGCGAAATTTTTTCTAAATAGATAAAAACTCTGTAGGAGCCTCACCATGTCACTATCTTGGGACGACGATATTGTCGCAACACCACTCGCCACCGAAGCTATTTTTCCAAACGCCGTCCACGGTGAAGCCCCTCCATTGGCATCCACAGTACCCTTCAGCGGCGGTCAACTAGCACCCACGGCAACCGCTCAAGCCACACCCAAAGCGCCTGCTACCGAAGCCGAAATGGACGCGCGCTTTCAACGCGTGCGTGCGGATGAAAAGCGCGTCATCAATGGCAAATCAGACGTAAACCAACTGGTGCCATTTAAATATAAATGGGCGTGGGACAAATACCTATCCGGCTGCGCCAATCACTGGATGCCCCAAGAAGTAAACATGACGCGCGACATCGCCACATGGAAAGATCCAAACGGCCTAACGGACGACGAGCGCTTAATCGTAAAGCGCAACCTAGGCTTTTTTGTAACCGCTGATTCACTCGCCGCCAACAACATTATTTTGGGCACCTATCGCCACATCACCGCCCCAGAATGCCGGCAATATTTGCTGCGCCAAGCCTTTGAAGAAGCTATCCACACGCACGCCTACCAGTACATCACTGAAAGCTTAGGGCTGGATGAAGCCGAAATTTTTAACGCCTACAACGAAGTTAAGTGCATTCGCGATAAAGATCGTTTTCTAATCCCGTTTATCGACACCCTAGCCGACCCGCATTTCCAAACTGGCACGTTTGAAAACGACCAAAAGCTATTAAAGTCCCTAATCGTATTTAGCTGCATCATGGAAGGCTTGTTCTTCTATGTAGGCTTTGTACAAATTTTAGCGCTCGGCCGTCAAAACAAAATGACCGGTGCGGCAGAACAATACCAATACATCTTGCGCGATGAATCCATGCACTGCAATTTTGGTATTGATTTAGTGAACACCATCAAACTAGAAAACCCGCAATTGTGGACAGCAGAATTTAAGAAAGAAATTGAAGTCATTTTCCGCAAAGGTGTAGAGCTAGAATATGCGTATGCCGAAGACACCATGCCGCGCGGCGTGTTGGGCTTAAACGCGCCGATGTTTAAAGAGTACCTACGCTTCGTAGCCAACCGCCGCGCTCAGCAAATTGGCCTAGATGTGTTGTATCCCGGTGCCACTAACCCATTCCCATGGATGAGTGAATTGATCGACTTGAAGAAAGAGAAAAACTTCTTTGAGACCCGAGTGATTGAATATCAGACGGGTGGGGCGCTGAGCTGGGATTGATGGTGAGTCGGATTTTGATTTTTTTCAAAATAAAAATTTAGCGAACGCGACAGCACAGAAAAGGGAGCCCATGCTCCCTTTTTTTATGTTGATGTATCTGTTGATGTAGGTGCTATTTGAGCCCCAATAAATGTTGGTTATTTTTGAAAATATATCGAGAGCGATATGGTAAACTATAAAAAATTCAGTTTTTCACTTGTTGTTCATGAACAAGCGGCCAATGATTTAGAGCAACTTTGGCGGGATAAACCTGATGTTGCGGCTGATGTCGGCGTTTTTCTTGAGGAATTACGTGGCAATCAAAGCTTGCTTGACCGTCTCAGTTCGAACAGGTATTTTCAACAAGAGGATCCAAGTTTTTCGGTTGAAGTATGGAGTTCTCAAAGGTCAAAGAAACGTAACCTATGGCGGCTTAAGCGCATAAATATCGGTGGTAATGTCGCTCAATACCGTGTCATCTATGCTTTCCACCCACAGCAATTTAGATATTATGTTTTAGGAGTTGTTCATCGTGACTTTAACTATGACCAAAATCACCCCATTTCGAGGCGAATTATCGCAGCTTACGACGAGCTCGACATCCCCCGTTATTAAGCGCTATGTGTCGTCGCCTCAACCGGCAACAGATAGCAATATCTACAGCATATTTATGGTTTCGAGCGATGCGGTTGTTCCGCATGCTTATTTAGGTATAGATGCAGTGATTCAAATGTATGAGCAAAATCCCGCGCGCTCTCTTGCGTTAGCCGCTGCAAGAAAGCGGTTGGCGAACGTGATTGATATTGACGAAAAGCCAACCATGTCTTCGCTCCGGCTAAAGCGTGGACTTTCTCAGGCGAAGCTGGCAGTTTTGATGGGCACTTCGCAAGCAAGGCTCTCTAGGATTGAGTGCGGCCTTGATGACGTGCTTTTTAAGACGTTCGAGAAATTCGTTGTGACGCTTCAGGTCTCTAGGGACGAAATCGCTGAAGCGTTGAAAAACACATCTAAAGTTGCAGGCTAGTTATGCGGTATATTCAGGTTACATATTGTGATGACATTCGCCATGAGCTTGGTAATAAACGATCGCTTATGGGAGTTTACGCGACAGAATTAATCGTTACTACTATTCCCGCAACTTTATCTAGGCTGGGAATCGCTGTTTCCGTCGTAACGCCACTCGCTGAGCCATTTAAGAAGCTCATAGTGAGAATTCAGTCTAACAAGACGCAGCTTGCTGTCACGGAAGATCTTGCGGCTGGGTTTAGCGATTCGAAAAATTTTATTTGCGACAACTTTGATCCAGCTATGGAGGAGAAAGATTATCCAAAATTGGCAATCTGCGAGTTGGAATTCTTAATTGATTCCTATCATATTGACGGGCAGCAAAATATACGAGTTCTCGCCGAAACTGAAAATGGCGAAATTGCGAGTCGAGCATTAAGAGTTCGACGAGCTTGAGGGTGGTATTGAGAGCTCAGAGTTTACGGCCGAAAACTTCGATCTAAATTTGACACTACTACCCGCCACCCCCTAAAATCATCCCCTCGGGAACCACAGACTCCCGTTGCAATAAAGTAGACCATCGCTTTATTTCCCCAAGACGGTGTCCCGTCCAAGTTCTGTTTTTTAACTTTGAGGATTTCTCATGGACACCGTTCGTACACCAGCTTCACACACGCCTTCCGCCAATCTCCCCCGCACCATCACAGCCCAAGCCCTGCGCACCACGCTTGGCCGCAATGCGCATCCGCTTGTCATTGATGTGCGACGCGTTGAAGCTTTTAGCAAGGCGACGCACTTAATTGCCGGCGCCACGTGGCGTAATCCTTTTGATGTGTTGAGCTGGTGCAAGTATTTGCCGCGTCACGTGCCGATTGTGGTTTATTGCGTGCACGGGTTTGAAATTAGCAAAAATATGGCAGCTGTATTGGCTGAAAAAGGCCTAAATACGGCCACCTTGGAGGGTGGTATTGAAGCTTGGAACGGTATTGGCGCGCCTCTCGTGGCGAAAATGGCTGCCTCCAACGACACCACTGAGGCCAATATGGCCGTGCCACTCATTCCCTCCGCCATCAACGCGCCCAGCACGTGGGTTACCCGTGCCCGACCGAGGATTGACCGCATTGCCTGTCCGTGGCTGATTCGCCGCTTTATAGACCCCTTGGCGGACTTCGTATACGTGCCTACGCACGAGGTGCACGCCTATGCGGCACGGTCGGGGGCGATTGCGTATGACGTGCCCGGCGTTCGGTTTACCCATCGTGGCGCGCTGTGCAGTTTTGATGCGTTGTTGCTCGATTTTGATTTGCGCGATCTATCGCTTCAAGCCCTTGCCAAAATTGTGCGCGGTGCGGATACCGGGCAGTCCGATCTCACAGCGCAATCGCCCGGTTTGCTGGCTTTGTCGCTTGGTTTATCGCAGCTTTATGAAGATGACCATACCATGCTCAATTTCGGCATGATTGCTTACGACGCCTATTACGCGTGGCTGCAAAGTGCACAAGCTGAAGTGCACAATGCTGATTTACTCAATAAAGCAAAAGCATGAATAGCAGTATCAGTTTTGCCGACGCGCTCAAATTTTGGCTCAAGTTAGGCTTCATCAGTTTTGGTGGGCCAGCAGGGCAAATTGCCGTCATGCATAAAGAGCTGGTAGAAACAAAGCATTGGATTTCTGAAAAAAGGTTTCTACACGCGCTTAATTACTGCATGGTGCTGCCGGGGCCAGAGGCGCAGCAACTGGCCACCTATATCGGTTGGCTTATGCACGGCACCAAGGGTGGCATTGCGGCGGGGGTATTGTTTGTATTGCCCTCGCTGTTTATTTTAATTGCGCTTAGTTGGATATATTTAGCGTTTGGTCAGGTGCCGATTGTGGCAGGGCTGTTGTACGGTATCAAGCCTGCAGTCACGGCCATCGTGCTGCATGCGGCGTGGCGTATCGGCGGGCGGGTGATGAAAAATTGGCTGCTAATTGGCATCGCAGTCGTTGCGTTTGTTGCGATATTTTTCTTCCAATTACCGTTTCCGGCCATTGTGCTCGGTGCTGCGTTTCTAGGGGTGTTGGGCGGTAAATATGCACCTGATAAATTTTCGTTAGGGGGCGGCAATGCTGGCGCGCATGGCGCAATAGCCGCCACGAACGACAGCGCAAAATACATCATCGACGACACCACACCCACGCCGTCGCACGCCATATTTCGCTGGTCGCGGTTGTGTCTGTTTGCGGCCATCGGCATTGGCATGTGGCTCGCTGTCATGGGGTTAATCGTGGCGCAGACAGGTTTTACTAGCACTCTCACGCAAATGGGTTGGTTTTTTACCAAAGCTGCCATGCTGACTTTTGGCGGTGCTTATGCGGTGCTTCCTTACGTATATCAGGGCGGGGTAGACCACTATCAGTGGCTCACCGCCACACAGATGATCGATGGCTTGGCCTTGGGTGAAACAACACCTGGGCCGCTGATTATGGTGGTGGCGTTTGTGGGCTTTGTAGGCGGGTGGACTAAGCAAATTTTAGGGCCAGACGCGCTGTTTTTGGCAGGTACCTTAGCGGCTTGTGTAGTGACGTTCGTGACGTTTTTGCCGTCGTTTTTATTTATCTTGATTGGTGGGCCAATTATTGAAACCACCCACGGTAAATTAAAATTTACCGCGCCACTCACTGCTATCACCGCTGCAGTAGTGGGCGTAATTGTAAATCTTGCGTTGTTTTTTGCATGGCATGTGTGGTGGCCAAATGGTGGTAAAAAAATGGCTGAAGACACCCTATTTGCAGGCATCTTCAGCGGTGGATTTGAGTGGTTTGCGGCCCTATTAACCGTGCTGGCCGCAGTAGCGTTGTTTCGTTTTAAGGCTGGCGTGATGATGGTCATCGCTGTGTGCGCGGGTGCGGGCGTGTTGCATAGCTTGATTGTGACTTAAAACGGGGCACCTAAATTTAGTCTAGGGCTTTTTTCACGGCGCAGCTTTGTTGTATGCTTCTTCAATGGGGAGTTTCAGTAGGGGAAACCAATTAAAACAGCATTATCTTGTTACGCGAAAGTTGCAGCATGAGCCGGAAAGATAGAAAATTTAATCGCAACGCGCCGAAGTTGGTAGTTCTGGGCCTAACTTGCTTTTCGACAGCCGTAGCCGCCGAAGATGTAATTAACTTATCGCTCGAGCAACTGCTTGAAGTCAAAGTGGTGAGTGCGTCGCGTTACGAGCAAAAATCATCCGAAATTGCGGGCTCACCGCAGCTCATAAAAGCCGATGAAATTCGCGCGTCTGGGGCGCGTAATTTGGGTGAGGCCTTGTCATTGTTTAGCGGCGTGCATTTGCACAACGACGGCATTTATACACGACTTGGTGTGCGCGGGTTTTTGCGTACCGGTGATTTTAATGCGCGTATTCTATTGTTGCTTGATGGGCGGAGACTAAATGAACTCGCTTACGATGGTGCGTATTTAGGCGAAGAAGGACCCATAGATATTTCGCTTATCGAGCGGCTAGAGTTTATTCCGGGGCCTGGATCATCGGTGTATGGTAGTAACGCGTTTTTTGGCGTCATCAATATCATCACCAAAAAAAGTAGAGGTCAACGAGCCGCACAGGTTGGCTTTGAGATTGGAGAAGGCAACAAACAGCGTTATGAAGGCGGATTGGACTTAAAGTTTGATCACGGTGGAAGTGGTTTACTACAAGTCTCCCGTTACGAATCGCCTGGCAGGCAACGTAGTGCACAAGAACTCGAGCGTCCGGGTTCGGCTACGCCGGCAGGGCGCGATAAAGAATGGGCTAATCGGTTTTTTGGCCGCTATGACTCCAATGGGTTGAGCCTGTCGGCCGCATACGTAAATCGAGAGGTCAATACCGCCAACGGCGCATATTTTACGCAGCCTAACGCGGTGCAGCCAAATCGTGATCGCTTGGCAAATGTGGCGGCCGTCTATATTGTTGAGGCCACACCGGCGCTGACGCTCACTGCTCATTTGGGTGCAAGTGAATATGCATTTAAGTCTTATAATTTAAGTGAAGCTGTAAATGGTGCGACAACTGATAACGTGCAAGTTTCGCATGCTAATTGGGTGGACGCAGACATCAAAGCCGTCGCAAAATGGCGGCCCGATTCCACCTTGGTGACGGGCTTTGAGGTGACGCGCGTGAGTAGTTTAGCCTTTGAAGTTATATCGTCATCAATGCGGAAATCCTTGGTAGATCAGCACAGTAAATTTACCCGATGGGGGCTGTATGCGCAAAATGATTTCATGCCCACACCTGCATTGTCCCTTAGCTTGGGTCTGCGGCTCGACGGACAAACTGCGCGTGATACGGTGCTGTCGCCACGATTAGGTGCCGTGTATCGCGCTACCGCCACCAGCGCGCTAAAGCTGCAACATGGCGTTGCGTTTCGCAATCCCAACGCTTACGAGCTTTATTACAACGCGCCAGAAATTGGCTATCGTACCAACCCATCATTGCGTGCAGAGCGCGTCACCTCAAACGAACTCACGTTTGAACAAGAAATCGGTCAAGGTGCGTCACTACGTATTAGTGGGTTTAATAATAAGGTTGATAAACTCATCGATTTCATTGTTGATCCTGCCGACGGGGTATTGGTGTTTTCTAACACTGGTTCGACTACCGTAAATGGTGTGCAAATAGACCTGACTTTAGTGCAACGCGACGGTTGGCGTGCGCGCGTCGGTGCCACGTTTCAACAAGGTAAGTCTAAGCGAGGGGGTGCGGTAAATGAGAGCAGCGTTGCATTGACTAATTCACCGCGCAGTCTTGCCCAGGTGGCGCTGTACACGCCAAAGTGGCGGGGCTTTTCCCAATCATCCGCGAGTATTTTCGGCAGCATTAATTTGCAATATGTAGGTGCGCAACAAGGACGCGAGGGTGCGGTAGGCGGTTATAGTGTAGTGAACGTTACGGCTATAGCAGATGAATTTTGGCCCGGCTTTAGCACTACATTAGGCTTAAAAAATATGTTCGACCGTAGTTACGGCTACCCGCTGGGCGAAGAGTTTTTACAGGCGAGCGAGCGCGGCGGTGTGCGCTCGTTTTGGCTCGGCGCAAAGTACAGCTTTAGATGAAATTTTCGATGCTGATGCGAAAATACTTAGTGAATCTTGGCACCAAGTTCGTCTGGTATGCACTCTTGGCTGGCCTACCCAACTTAAGTGTAGCGCAAGTGAGCGAGTATGAAGTTAAAGCGGCGTTCTTATTTAATTTTGCGCTGTTTACCCAACCGATTTCTAAAGTGCCGTCTACTGTGGCGTCGTCAACAATTGACCTTGCCGCTTCAGAAGCAAAAACCGATGACAACGCGGTAGTTTATCGTATTTGCATTTACGGTAAGAGTCCCTTTGGCGCTGCACTCAAATCGCTAGCCAATCGAAAAATCGCGCGGCGCCCGATTATCGTTGCGCAAGATGTTGCCTTGGAGACGCTAAAAGCCTGCTCCTTGGTGTTTATTGCCGAAGAAGACCGCGATGCCGTGCGCCGTGCAACTACCGTAACGCAGGGCTTGCCGATTATTACAGTTGCTGAGTCAAAAGAATTTCCGCTTAAAAATATTATGTTCAATCTTACGGTAATCGATGACAAAGTGGCGTTTCAAATCAACACCGTTGCCGCCAAAGCGCAGCAGCTTGACATCAGTACCAAGCTGATTCGCTTAGCCAAAAGCGTGCACTAATGATTTTTAATGCACTTATGCACACTTCTTTATTCCGTCGCCTCGTGACTCGGTTCGATGATGCAACGCTCAGTACTAAACTGCTGCTTGCTACAGGCTGCGTTATTGTGCCGGTGCTCATCGTTACTGTGATGGTGCTTGCCTACGTAAGTTACACCGATCAGCTTGCGCATTTTGAACATGATCTTGAAACGCATTCGCAGATAGCTGCGGAAAGCGTCTCGGCGGCAACGTTGTTTCAAAATGGGTCCGAGACTGAAGAGATTTTGCGTGGTATTTTTGCCGCCACCACGATTATCGAAGCTAAGGTTTACAACGCCGCTGGCGCCATTGTTGCAAGTTATCCAGCCGATAGTAAAAAAGGGCCGAAGTTACTCGGCGAACTTTCGCGGCTGGGCACTTTGCCGCTACCCAAGGATATGCAAAGTCGGGTTGAAACCATTAGTCATCGCGGTCAAGTGATTGGCAACATTGTGGTGGTAGCAACGCTGAAGCCACTAAATACGCGGCTTTGGGGGCAGTTAGAGCGAACGATCTTTATCCTAGCCATATTTTGTGGCGTAGCACTTTTGCTTGCGCGAAGCTTGGTGGCACGCGTGGTGGCGCCCGTACCAAAGCTTGCCGCATTGATGGAGCATATCAGCGTAAGCCAAGATTATGCGGCGCGAACGGATGTGAAGAGCCGCGATGAAATTGGCCAGTTAGCGGATCGATTTAATGCTTTGTTGCGCCAAATCCAAACCAATGAAGCGGAATTAAAGCGGGAGCTTGCCGAGCGGCGCAATACGGAGTTGCGGCTTGCACATTTAGCAGCAACGGACTTAGTTACGGGCCTAAACAATCGCCATTTTTTTTATGATCGGATGCGTCAATATGTAGCGCAATCTGAAGAAAATGGCCGTGGGCTAGGTTTTGCATTGGTATTTATTGATCTTGATAATTTTAAAGTCGTCAATGATTCCTTAGGGCATGGTGCCGGTGATGCGCTGCTTGCGCAATTTGGGCAACGGTTAAAGGCGTTGTTTACGTCTGAAGATGTAGTGTGTCGCGTTGGCGGCGATGAATTTGCGGTGATTGTGCAAGGCCCGGTCAGCGAGGTTGCGCTCACCCAGGCGGCACAAAAAATTATGTGGGCAAGTGCTACTCCCATGCTCATTGAAAGCAACGAAATCATCGTTACTGTGTCCATCGGACTCGCTATTTTTTCCGATTGGAAATTAAGCGCCGAGGCGCTAGTGCGCAACGCCGATACAGCGATGTACTGTGCCAAGCGTGCAGGCAAGAACGCGTATGCCTTATTTTCACCTGAGATGACTGGGGCCGCTGAACAGCGGTTTCGTATTGAAGCGGGATTGCGACGTGCCATTGAGCGGCAAGAATTCTCGCTGGTGTTTCAACCAATCATTGACTTGGAAAGCCATGTTGTAGTGAAAGCTGAGGCATTGCTGCGTTGGCGTACTGACGAGCGCGTGGTGCCGCCACTAGAGTTTATTAGTATTGCTGAAGAAACAGGGCTCATTACCAGCATTGGCGATTATGTCGTGCGCCAAGCCTGTAAAACGCTACAAGGATGGCAAGCGCAAGGTTTAAATTTATCAGTCGCTATCAACGTATCGGCGCGTCAATTGGTAAATCCACAATTTGCCGATAGCGTCATTGCCACTTTGCAACGGTACAATTTGCCGCCCCACGCACTGGAAATTGAGCTCACAGAAAGCATGTTGGTCACCGCTATCGAGCCTGCGCGCGCCACTTTAGACACCTTGGAAGCCTACGGTATTCATCTATCGATAGATGACTTTGGCACCGGTTATTCAAGTCTCGCATACCTATCGCATTTAGCGGTTGATGGTATAAAAATTGATAAGAGCTTAATTGATGAATTGCCCGACAACCCAGAAAACGTGGCCATCACCAAAGCCATATTAGGCATGGCGCACGGTCTAGGCGCGCGCGTAGTGGCTGAGGGCGTCGAAACCATCGCGCAAGCCAATGCCCTCCGCGAGCTCGGCTGTGCCTATGCGCAAGGCTACTTATTTAGCCGCCCGATTGAAGCCGCGTTGATGCAGGATGTGGTTCGCGATATGCCGCTGTGGGAAAGCCGTGCCGCCGTTTCCACTCAATCGCCGTTGGTAGGATGATTAGAGCGATTTATACGACGTATAGCTACTCATCATGACCGTCATCGAAACTACCCGTCTCACACTCCGTCAATTTAGGCTGGATGACGCCGCCTTCTTCATGACATTGGTTAATGACAAGGATTGGCTCGCCTACATTGGTGATCGCAACGTGCACAGCCTGCAAGCCGCACGTGATTATTTAGAAAAATTTTACTTGCCAAAATACGCCAAAGATGCCTTTGGGTTTTACTTGGTCGCGCTTAAAACAACCGATACGCCTATTGGTATGTGCGGTTTAGTGAAGCGCGAGGGCTTAAACGACGCCGATATCGGCTTCGCTTATCTGCCCGCATTTAGAGGCCAAGGCTACGCGCTAGAGGCTGCGCAAGCCACGCTCGTATTCGCGCGCGATGTCTTGCGAATGCGGCGCCTGTTGGCGATAGCAACACCCTCGAACGCCCCTTCAATTAAGCTTCTACAGGCATTAGGGCTGAAGTTTGAGCAGAATATCGTATTGCCTAAAAGTGAGGAACAGTTAGCCCGCTATGCGATAATTTTCCGCTCTAGTTTGCCTAGCTAGGGTACCGAACTAGTTTTAAAGCACCGCGATAACGTCGCTGACGGTGCTAAAGAATCCTTGTAAAAGCCCGTAAATAGGGCGTTTCCGAGGATTTATTGGTGGTAGCTAAAATGGTTATAGCGCCTTAAATGCATCACTTCGCAAGCCCACTAGCACGGCTTCGCCGCTATCCTTATCCACCCTAAATTCACCGTATCGGGCGCGTTCATATTGCCGCGCTTTGCCTTCTTCAAAAAAGAATGCATTGGTACCAAGCCATACACGGCCATTGCGTAGGCGGTAGCGGATTTTTAAGGGTGTGTTGTTAGCGCTTAGGCTTGCCACGCGATTTTCGTTGATATTTACTGAGACCAAACGTGATTCGCCTTCCATGGGCTTGGACGCTTCTGATCCTGTGCTTTTGCTAAAACCGCTGTCAATTTCTCGCGCTAGCCGAAAATCAAGCGTCATGTAATCGCCTTGCATAAGTGATCGCGGGTCTACGGGTGCGAGGTCGAGATACACCACTTCGCCGTTGCGCTTAATACTCTCTTTGTGGGCAATTAAGGTGTTCACTACGCCCAAAACCAACACTGCGCCGATGGCGATGAACCCGCGTTTGATTTTTGTGGATGGCGACATCATGAACTTGCCTCCGGGCTTACAACGCTGCGTCGTAATGCAATTGCTGCGGCAATACAAACCCCGCCCATGATTATCATGAGCAATGATTTTGAGAGCAAGCTGGTGCCCAGCGCATAGTAAAAGTGCGATACGTGTACCAACGCTCCCGCAAACGCGATGCCCATCAGCGCACGACTGCGAAGCGCGAAGCCTGCAGCAATAGCCGCAGCGGCAAGGATGGCACTTAAAATCGGCCACAGCGCTAAAAAGCCAGTGTCTTCAAAGTGTTGGCGGCGCATGTCGAATAACTCAAAAGGGTGCGAGAGCATGGTGGCAAACGCCAAGCCCACAATTAGGCCTGACAGCGCTGGACGCACCAGCGCTTGCCGTCCGCGCGTCATCCATTGCGCCTCGGTACGCACTAGTGCCCACACTAACGCGGCTACGGGCAACCAAGTAGCGGCCCACGTGAGCAGCGCGTGGCTCAATGTTGGCGGTGGCGCTTTGATAAAAGCGTCCCAGCCGAAGCCATATTTGTTGTCCGTGCCAAATAATGCAAAGCGCGTGGCAATGCTGAGTGCGACGCAAGCAAAAAATGCGGAAAGGCCGCGGTGTAAAGCATTAGGCATGATGAATACCAATGCGGCTTGCATTAAAAATATGGCCCATAGCGACAGCGTTGCACCCAGCTTGGCGTCAAACATCGCCACAACCATCAATATTTGCCCCGCAACAGATAATGCTAACGCTAGCTGGGCCACAAAGTCACCCCGCCTATCAGCCATAAACAGGCCAAAGGCCGCGGCCAAGCAAAAAACACCAGAGAAGAAAAATCCTTCAGGGGTTTTGGGTTGAAATAAAATGCCCACAAAAAACAACAGAAATAATCCAGCAAACCAGCCGCTGACGTTTAGTAACGCGCTAATGTACCAAGGCCGTCCTATTTCTACCGAGGCGTTCGCGTTGTTGTGGCCGTTGGCAGCGGGAAGTTGTAGTGCTGTGCACAGTTGTTCTGGGGTCATGAAACGCTTACTCCGTCCGATTCTTGCGGCGCTTGGTTTGTCGTATGCCACGCCCGCACATAGTGCATCAGTATCAAACCCGCAGCAGTTGACGTACCGATGATCCAAAAGCCAATAAAAAAGATAATGCCAAGATCGCCCCCACCGCTGAATATTCTGATGACGTAGCCCGTAGAAACCGTGATAGCGGAAGCGGCAATTAACGCTAAGGGATAGACATCCCGCTTCCGTTTCAGTGCATGTCGCGCGAGTGCTATGCAGCTTAAAAGCAGGGCGAGTAAAATCGCCATTTCAGCGCCACCGTGGGTAAATTTGCCGTCAAAAAAAAGCTGTCCCTTCAGCGTTTGCAAGGACGCCATTGTGCTGTAACCAATTGAAAAGGTGACAAGTACCCGTTGAAGATTGCCGAAACCCGAAGGCAGCCCCTCCGCGAGATGTTTAGCGGCTTCCCCGTCTGTTTTTAAAATGCAAATAAGCGCACCTAGGCCGTTTACAACAAATGGAATCATCAACACCAAAGCATCGTTTAAATGGAAGTGATTAAACAAGCGCCAGCCAAAGTTATTGGCGTTACCCCAGCCACATAGCAACGCCAAGCCCACGTTCAATATACCTACCCAAATAATCCACAACGCGCCAGATTTTGCGGCAAGTGCAAATGGCAAAGTAAGCAGGGCCCAGGCAAAAAATAGTTCGTATAGATCCGCACCAGTTTGATAAGTTTGCCCGAACAAGGCTAACAACGTACCGGCAGCAAAGGTCGCGCCAATTAAAGCGGCAGTAAAAATTTGCGTGCCCTTGCCAAGTCCTTTGGTAGATTCATCCACTGCGCGCCACCAAGCTAAGCCAATGCAGCCAAGTAAAATTGACTGCACCAGCATAAAGCGCCCCAATATGCCCATGTCTTGCCAATTGCCGGCAACAAAAAAAATAAGTCCAGCGACCAGCGCTGCAACGCCGCCCCACATTAAGCTGCTGGCTGCGAATGCCCGCCATTCGGGCATCTTTGGACGGTTACCGGTGATGGTAAGCGCATTATCAACCGCTGAGCTTGAAAGGCTGTGGTTTGCCACGAAGGCATCAAGTAGGGCTCTATTCATATGCGTAGTGTACCTAAGTCCGTCTTTGTTGGTGCGCAAATGCGCGTGGCGGATGGTGACAGATGGCACGGGGAAGGCGGTAAAACGTCACGATATCGCGCGCCGTCTGTCATAATTCGGCTACAAGTAAAAAAATCGCGATGTTGATAGTAGCAATATCGCATATTAAAACTAAAATTCAGCCGGAGGAAAAATGGCCCTACAACAACTCGATGAACACCAAATTGCGACGTGGACGCGCGCGCAAAAAGACGAATGGTGGTTTAAAAATATATTTCGCGGGGACATGGCGCAGCTCACCCTGCGCTCCGGCATCACCGGTTTTTTGCTGGGCGGTATTTTGTGCGCAACCGCGCTCTACATTGGCGCTAAAACCGGTATCTCAATTGGCGTGGGATTAACGTCAGTAATTTTATCTTTCGCCATTTTTAAAATTCTGCATGGCGCCGGTTTGGGGTCTGATTTTACGATTTTAGAAAATAACTGCACGCAATCTATTGCCACAGCGGCGGGTTATGCCATGACACCGCTCATCTCAAGCTTGGCTGCTTATATGTTGGTGACGGGTAATATCATTCCTTGGCATCACATGATGTTATGGATGGTGGTGTGCTCGGTATTGGGCGTGCTTATTGCTTTTCCAATGAAGCGTCGGTTTATTAACGATGATCAATTACCGTTCCCAGAAGGCCGTGCCTGCGGCGTGGTGCTCGATACGCTCTACACGGGCGATTCTGGTAAAGGCATGTATCAAGCCAAATTATTGGGGTGGACTGCCGCCGTCGCTGCGCTCTATCAAGCCATCATTAGTGACGGCTGGATGAAGCTAATTCAGTTTAAAATTTTGATGATGGATAAGTGGACATCCATGAAAGCGCCATGGTATTTGCATGAGCGCTTGGACACTTATTACTATCAGTACGCTACCGAATTAAGCCTATGGATCCCCAAAATTCTAGGCACCGATATTCGTCAGCTTGGTTTGCGTTTCACGCTTGACGCAGCAATGTTAGGTGTGGGTGGCTTGATGGGCATCAAGGTCGCGACCAGCGTTTTGCTTGGCGCATTTATTAACTTTGCGGTGCTCGCGCCGCTGATGATTCAAACCGGCGACATTGCACCACGTACCTTGGCCAACGGCACAGTAGTGGCTATTTCGCGCGGCGAAATTGTGAACCAATGGTCGCTGTGGTGGGGTGTAGCGATGATGGTGGTGGGCTCATTAGTCAGCCTGTTAGCGCGCCCAGAAATTTTTACTACGGCGTGGAAATCGCTCACGGGCAAAAAAGCGAAAGTAGTTGAAGGGGTAGATGTGCTTAAAGATATTGAGGTACCACTATGGGTATCTTATGTGGGTGTACCAATTTTCAGCGTATTGGGCGCTACCGTCACCCATGAATTTTTTGGCGTGCCGTGGTTGTTGGCGTTTGTATCGCTACCGCTCATTTTCGTACTCACCATCATCGCGACTAACTCCATGGCGCTCACGTCTTGGACGCCGACGGGTGCACTATCGAAAATTACGCAATTTAGCATTGGCGCAATTGACCGCACCAACCCTGCTAGCAACTTAATTCCTGCTGGTATGACGGCCGAAATTGCGTCGAACGCTGCGAATTTACTGTCCGACATTAAGCCCGGCTATATGCTCGGCGGCAAGCCACGCCATCAAGCAATTGGTCATGTCATCGGCATCATTGCCGGCTGTTCGGCTGCTGTGCCGCTATTCTATTTATTGATGCTGCCGACCGATGCAAATGGCCTACGAAACGTGGCCTCCATCGTCTCGGATCAATTCCCGATGCCGGGTGCCTTGCAATGGAAAGGTGTGGCTGAAATTATCGCCAAAGGCGTCACCAGCCTGCCGATGTCCGCCATCATCGCGATGGCATTAGCAGCGTTGGCCGCCATCGCTATAGAAGTAGCGCGCATCGTTACTAAGCAGCGCTTCCCCCTATCGGCCGTATCAGTTGGCCTAGGTGTAGTGCTACCACCCGACGCTAGCTTCATGATGTGGGTTGGCGCGATGATCTTCTGGTACATGGGTAAACATAACAGCGAAAAAGGTACCAAAGGCCACGGCTTCTGGGTAGAAGGCTGCGAGCCAATTTGCGCAGGCTTGATCTCTGGTGCCGCGTTGATGGGTATTGGGAATGCGATATTGAATGTGTTGATCTAAGACGGTTTTTAGTTTTAATCGATGCCTGAAGATGCCCTATTTTAGTGTTTCTTCAGGCATTTTTTATTGCGCTTTTACCACCCGCAGATACGCTTTGTTACTAATTTTTTAAGCCTAAAAACACTGTGTTGGATAGAATTAGCTTATTTAACTCGGCGGTATTCATCATGTGTCGCATCTGCGTTAAAACTGCTTTTCTACTTGCGATTTTTACTGCTTGCGCGGCCAGCGCACAAACGCTAAACCCTCGCGCCGCTGCTGACTATTCTGCCGCCAACAACGGCCAAGCTGTGCTGGTGATGCAGGGTGGGAAAATAATTTTTGAAGAATATGCGAATGGGTTTCGACAAGAGCTTACGCATCCGCTTTACAGCGGCACAAAAACGTTCTCTTGCGTTTTGGCAGTGGCTGCGCAAGACGATGGCATTCTGACGCTTGATGAACCGGTTGCGGATGTCATTACGCCTTGGCGCACCGATGCTGCAGTGCAAGCGCCGCAAACAAACTGGAAATCAAAAATTACGGCGCGGCAATTACTGTCGTTGTCTGGTGGCTTGTCGGCTGATTTAGCGCCCGGCACCCCATTGGCGACGATCAATAGTTATCGAGAGGCAATTTTTACCCGTTCGGCTACGCAGCCGGGCGATTCCACCATTTACACGCTCAGCACCTTTCAAGCCTTTGGTGCTTATTTTGAATTGAAGTCTGGCGGACGTCTCACAGCGGATTATTCTGTGACGGGTGGTAGAGATATTTTGGATTATTTGAAGGCGCGCGTATTCGACCCCATAGGCATGCAGGTGGGCGTTTGGTCGCGCGATACCCACGGCCGTGCTGGCCTGGCGCAAGGTGCCAACGTCAGCGCACGCGAATGGGCAAAGCTTGGGCAGCTCATTTTGCAAGGTGGTAAATGGGAAGGTAAAACTATTTTGAATGCAGCGCGTTTGGCGGAATGTTCCACGTTCAATAATCCCGCTTATGCCGGCTACGGTCTATCGGTTTGGTTAAATCGTCCGCTGGGGGACACCTACAATGCAGGGATCGATTCGCTGCCTACTGGTGACATAAATGTGCTTAATCGTCTAGCGCCGGATGCGCCGTCCGACTTATTTATGGCGGCGGGTTTGCTAAACCAGCGCCTGTATATTGTTCCGTCGCGCGACCTAGTGGTGGTGCGTTATGCCTTCGGTGGGGCATGGTCTGACAACGAATTTTTGAAGCGCCTGCTTGACGTAAAAGCGGGCACACAAGCTGTACTCGCGCAACCTTTCGACTATCAAGATTTATGGTGGGCGGGTAGTCAAGAAAACGGCTGGGGCGCTACCATTGCGCAGCAGGGCAGCACATTGTTTAGCGTGCTCTATATTTACGATAATAATGGTCAACCGCAATGGGTAGTAATGCCCGGCGGCGCATGGAACGCCACCCTAAGCGCCTACACCGGTGCGCTGTACATGCCCACTGGTAGCCTGTTTTCAGCCTATGACGCCACCAAATTTAATGTGGGTGAGGCGGTGGGACAGGCCACCTTGCGCTTTCGGGATGCAAATACCGCGACGCTCGAATTTAGCATCAACGGTGTAAGTGGGCAAAAGCAAATTACGCGGCAAGTATTTGCGGACGGCGCGCCACGTAAAAATTATAGCGATATGTGGTGGGGCGGGCAAAAGCAAAATGGATGGGGCTTAGCATTGATGCAGCAAGCCAATAATATTTTCGGCGTTTGGTTCACCTACGATGCACAGGGCAAACCCACCTGGTTCGTGATGCCGGGGGGTGCCTTCGCAAGCAGCGCAATTTTTGAAGGTGCGCTGTATCGCACATCGAGTTCGGCTTGGCTGGGTGCGGCTTACAATCCAGCAGTGTTTAAAGCAGCGCCGGTCGGCACGCTGCGGTTCGACTTTAACGATGCGAACAATGGCGCAATGCGCTATACCGTGGATAGCCAAGCAGGCACTAATGCCATTACCCGGCAACAATTTGGACAGTAATAAAAAGTTTTATATAATGCCTGAGGAAGCCCTAAAATAGCCGCGAGTGTCTACCGAGACCGCGCATTGGCCTTGAACAGGCGTATCGTTGATAGCGGGGTTTTGTTGCAAGCGGCATGGTTGAATAGCCTATGGTGCCTCGAGCCCGTAAAATAGATTGATCGCGGTT
>JANNXI010000131.1:0-1516 GCA_031409495.1 Betaproteobacteria bacterium | reverse complement strand
GCGAGAGCCGGGCTACGGCATCGGCCTAGCTAGAAGGTTGTGCATGTGGCTCATAGGTTTTGCGTGGTGACGCATACGGTAATTTAAATTTTCTAACACAGTAGGATTAGCAACGCGGCAGGCGATTTATCTATTTATTTTGCAACCGATGATAGTTTGGGCTCTAAATCCCGTTTGCATTTATAAGCGCGCCTGTTTTTCGCCCTGAATGTTGGATTGGTCACACTAAAACCTATGATTGATTGATTCCACAATGTAAAACAATGTTTGGTCGGCAACAGGCTTTTTATAGGACTAAATTCTCGATTATGCTGCTACGCACATGCTGTAAACTAGCCTTATACGTTTAATAAACTCTCCCTCACGTTACCGAGCTACTCATGAAAAAGCCAATTAAATCAACGCTGTTTTCACTACTTTTTAGTTTTGCGGCGGTACTTTGCGCGGCTTTGCCCACCAGTTCCTTCGCGGTTGGCAATAATTGTCAGGCAATCCTCAGCGGCGGCGCTTGGGATGCGCCTGCCACGTGGACTGGCTGTGGTGGCATATTTCCGGATTTTACTGATAGCGCGACGCTTCCTGCCGGTATGACAGGACCCGTAACCGTTAATGGGCAGTTTCCGGTGGCATATTTAAATTTCATCGATGGTGGCGTTTTGCGGGGTATCGGTGGCGGTGCAAAAATCACCAGTGGTGCGGGTTACGCATCTAACACTAACTGGTTATCGCCCACAACCGTTATCTCGCTTGATAATGTTGAAGTAGATATGGCGCCGGGTTCCAACCTGCATATTTTTACTTCGGGGCTTGGTGTTTCGCTAATTAACGGCGCGAAATTGACCGTTCAAGGTACGGTTTTACAAAATTCGACTATCGACCTAGCCGCTGGGACGGAAATTGTTGTTTCCAGTGGCGGCACACTCACGATGAATAGCAATATTTTGGGCGCCGCAGCCGGTGGCAGCTTAATGACAATCGCCGCAACTGGTCTCGTTACTAATGACATGACCCCAATGACCAACGTTTCCATCATCAATAACGGTATTTATGATTGCGTAACCTCTGACTGCGTGATGAATTTTGGCGCGGCCAACACCTTCACCATTTATGCGGGCGCAAAACTCAAGGGCAATGGCTCGCTCAATCACATCGCCGCTGGAACGCTGACGCTTGACGGAGGCGAGGTTTCTATTGCTAGCATTAGCGCGCCCACAGTCAATAATATTGGTGCAACTTTAAGGCCAAGTGCGGGTTTGTTCGTCATGCCCGAAACAATGAATATTACGGGCGACTACGTCGCGGGTGCTGCTAGCACCATTCACGTAAATATTTATCCGAGTGGCGCCGACAAAATTTTCATTACAGGTACCGCTATGCTCGACGGTGCTTTGCACCGCTATTTTAGCGGTGCGCAGCCGGGAAATGGTACCGTGCACGACGTGATTGAAGCGGCTTCAATTACGCTGAGCGGATTTCCAACATCACAGCCTACCGGCGTAGACGGGGGGCAGTGGCA
>JANNXI010000130.1:0-25559 GCA_031409495.1 Betaproteobacteria bacterium | reverse complement strand
ATGTCCAATAGAGCCATAATTGCTTGCGAATTGAATAAATTAGGTGCAGAATCTTGAGAAGTTACTTTAGGTGTTGAAGCTATATGCTGATGTTGTATAGTATTTCAAGTGCGCTTTACACGCAAATAAGTATTTTGTTTTTTTTAAAGGTTTTTGCTTGCAATCTGCCGCAAAGCATGAACCGCTGATTTACTGTTTCGTTGCTGCTGCCTTCGTTACCATTAAACTGGACCATTAAGCGACTCGTGCTGGCTGACGAGCGTAACTTTGAGAATTGCCATGAAAAATTCGCAACGCCTGTTAGTCGCCACATTGCTCACTTTAGTTCCCTTCACAGCTTCGTCAGTCTTGGCACAAACGCCAAACGCACAAGCCGAAATGGCGGCAGAACAAAAAGCGCCTTCAAAAATCGCAAAAAAAGCCGAGCGCAAGCCCTTGGTTTTAGCTGAAAGCGCACCCGGCAGCTATACAGTGGTGAAGGGCGATACTTTGTGGGGCATCTCAGGTAAATTCTTAAAAGAGCCGTGGCGCTGGCCCGAAATTTGGAACATGAATAAGGAACAAATTAAAAATCCGCATTTAATTTATCCGGGTGATGTCGTACGCCTTGGCTTTGATGTTAACGGTAACCCGTCTCTTTCGCTTGAGTCTGGCACTGGCAATACCGTAAAACTATCTCCACAAATACGCGTTGAACGTTTGGCTACTTCGATTCCGTCAATCTCTTCGCGCGCCATTGGCCCTTTTTTGACCATTCCTTTGGTAATGGAAGTTGAAGGGATGGGCGCTGCACCGCGGATTATTTCTACCGAAGAAAAGCGCGTTGTGATTGGCGCGGGCAACAGTGCCTACGTAGCCGGCATGCCGGCAAATCCACAAAAATCGTGGCATATCTATCGCCCAGGCAAGCAATTATTAGATCCTGAAACGAAAGAAGTATTAGGTTATGAATCTATTTACCTAGGCACCGCGTCCGTTAAGCAGCCTGGTGAAGTGACAATAGTAGAAATTCGTAAATCGGCACAAGAAATTAACCGGGGCGATTTTTTAACGCCTGCTGTAGAGGCGGCATTGCCTTCATACAGCCCGCGTGCGCCGGAAAAAACCGTAAAGGGCGCCATTATTTCAATTCCGGCTGGTGTGGCCGAAACTGGCCAGTATTCTATCGTGGTGATTAACCGCGGTAAGCGCGATGGTCTTGAAGTGGGTCATGTATTAGCGACGGAGCAAAAAGGGGAGTGGGTTAAAACCGATACATCGAACACTGATGGCCGCGGCAGTTTAAATTGGAAAGGCTTATTTGATGCGGCCAAGAGCGGTGTTTCTGGCGATGGCACGTCTTTGCCTTCAGAGTTACGACTACCCGATGAAAAAAACGGCACCCTATTTATCTTCCGTGTTTTTGAAAAAGTGTCTTACGCACTCATCATGCAAAGCGCGCGCCCAGTTGCTGTGAATGACACTGTTGTTAATCCGTAATTCTTTTTTTTCGCCGAGGCCAATTCGGCATTTTGCGATCTGTCTAACAATGATTGGTCGCAACCTGTCAAAACAGCACACCCTGAGCACTGGGTGTGCCTAGGCCTGCAGTCGGCCTAGAGCCTGAAGCTTGGCTAGCGCTTGATCTAATCCCAGGCGTGGGCTGCGAACGCTACCGCGCCCTTCTTAATGCATTTGGTTCGCCTCGCGCCGTGTTGGAGGCTACACAAAGCCAGCTATCGGCGATCGTTGAGCCTAAAGTTGCCGCCGCCATTAAAAATGGCGCAGATAGCGCAGCACTAGCCAATGCACTGGCTTGGCTAGACGCGCCAGAAAATCATCTACTCACTTTAGCCGATGACGATTACCCACCTAACTTGCTTGAGATAGCGGATCCACCGGTTTTATTGTATTTAAAAGGGCGCCGCGCATTATTAGGGGCAAAAAATTGTATTGCCGTTGTCGGGAGCCGGAACGCAACGCCATCAGGCATGCAAACCGCCGAGGCTTTCAGCACAACACTAAGCGCCGCTGGATTAACGATCGTATCAGGTCTGGCGTTGGGTATCGATAGTGCCGCGCATGCTGGAGGTCTAAAAGCTTCGGCATCGGGCGTGGCGAGCACGATTGCCGTGATCGGAACCGGGTTAGATCGCGTCTACCCGGCGCGCAACAAGGTATTAGCCCAGCAAATTGCGCTTCAAGGAATAATTATTTCCGAATATTGTTTAGGTACACCGCCGCTCGCACAAAATTTTCCACGTCGAAATCGAATCATTAGTGGTTTGTCACGCGGCGTGTTAGTTGTTGAGGCCGCACTGGCTAGTGGTTCGCTAATTACTGCGCGTTTGGCCGCAGAACAAGGCCGGGACGTTTTTGCGATTCCTGGCTCGATTCATTCAACGTGCTCCAAGGGTTGTCATTTGCTGATTAAGCAAGGTGCGAAATTAGTCGATGATGCCGCTGACATCTTGCAAGAGTTAAACTTAGCAGCCCTGCCACAGCCCTTTCTGGGCGAAAACACCACACAATCTGTCGATGCAGCAACGCCTCTTGATGATTCGCCAGCTGCACTGGTATTAGCAGCGATGGGGTTTGACATTACAGCTATTGACGCGCTAATTGGACGACTTTCGCTGCCGGCAGAAACGGTATTAGCCACAATAACTGAGCTAGAAATTATGGGCACTATCGCTATGCTGGCCGGTGGGCGCGTACAACGGCTTCAAGCTTAACGCCTTGTTTTACTTGTCAAAGCAGCAAAAGCATGACTATGATGCTGCCAACGTATTACCGAAATATGAACAAACGCTTGTAATAAGACCGCGTTATTTTTAATTAAACTTGAACTATTTAGCGAATTTGCCCCATGGGAAAAAGCCTCATCATTGCCGAAAAACCTTCTGTTGCCACCGATATTGCGCGGGTACTGGGCGGTTTTTCTAAAAAAGACGATTTTTACGAGAGTGATGATTTTGTTCTGTCATCCGCCGTTGGCCATCTCGTTGAGATCGCTATGCCTGAAGATGAGGAGGTAAAACGCGGTAAGTGGACCTTTGGGCATTTGCCGGCTATTCCTACGCGCTTTGCGCTTCGCCCCATTGAAAAAACCGAGTCGCGCTTAAAGTTACTGCAAAAGCTGCTTAAACGAAAAGACGTCGACGGCGTTATCAACGCATGTGACGCGGGTCGAGAGGGTGAGCTAATTTTCCGCTACATTGTTCAATATGCCAACGCCAAACAACCCGTACAACGGCTATGGCTACAATCAATGACGCCGGCCGCAATCCGTGAGGGATTTAAAAAGCTAGCGCCTGATAAACACTACCTAAACTTAGCGGACGCCGCAAAATGCCGTAGCGAATCAGATTGGCTAGTGGGTATTAACGGCACGCGTGCCATGACTGCTTTTAATTCAAAAAGCGGCGGCTTTCAGCTCACCACTGTAGGTCGCGTACAAACACCTACGCTTGCCATTATGGTGGAACGTGAGAACAAAATTAAAGCCTTTAAGGTGCGCGATTATTGGGAGGTAGAAGGCCTGTTTACGGCCGCCGCGGGCGATTATCCAGCGCGTTGGTTTGATGAAAACTATAAAAAGTCAGACGATGAAGCCTATCGCCCGGAACGGCTGTGGGATGTTAAGCGCGCGCAAGCCTTGGTCACAAAATGCCTAGGCAAACACGGTATTGTTACCGAAGAATCAAAACCTACAACTCAAGCCTCGCCGCTATTATTTGACTTAACTAGTCTGCAACGCGAGGCTAATTCGCGTTTTGGTTTTTCGGCTAAAACTACTCTTGGCTTGGCACAGGCGCTTTACGAAAAGCACAAAGTTTTAACCTATCCGCGTACCGATTCGCGCGCGCTGCCTGAAGATTATATCGACACCGTAAAATCGACGCTAGAAGTGTTGAAGGAAGGGCCGTACCATACGTTTGCAAAAAAAATCCTTGACGAGAATTGGGTTAAACCAAATAAGCGCATTTTTGATAACAGCAAAATATCGGATCACTTTGCGATTATCCCGACGTTGGTTCCTCCAAAATCGTTGAACGAAATCGAAGCGAAATTGTACGATTTTGTCGTAAAGCGCTTCTTAGCGGTGTTTCATCCTAGCGCAGAATTTACCCAAACCGTGCGCATCACCCGCATTGAGGGCGAACCGTTTAAATCTGAAGGCAAAGTTTTAGTAAATGCGGGTTGGTTGGCAATCTACGGCCGCGAAGTAGAGGCTGAACCGACTGAAGGAACTTCTGCCGCTACAACATCCGGCAATTTGGTACCAGTCAAGCCAAATGAAAAAGTTTACGGTAAGGAAATTGTTGTCAAAGCGAACCAAACAAAACCGCCCCCGCGCTACTCTGAAGCCACATTATTGTCAGCAATGGAAGGGGCTGGTAAGACCATTGACGACGAAGAACTACGCGCTGCTATGAAAGAAAAAGGGTTGGGAACACCCGCCACTAGGGCTTCTACAATCGAAGGCTTGTTGTATGAAAAATATATTTTACGGGAAGGTCGAGAACTAATACCTACCGCGAAGGCCGGCTCATTGATGACTTTATTGCACGGCTTAGGCGTCCCAGAATTGTTCTCGCCAGAGCTTACTGCCGGCTGGGAATATAAGCTTTTACAAATGCAAGAAGGCAAGCTTTCGCGCGCGACTTTCATGACTGAAATTGAAGAGATGACGCGGCGCATTGTTGGCCAGGCGAAGAACTATGAAGCTGACACGATTCCTGGTGATTTCGGCAAGATTGACGCGCCTTGCCCAAAATGCGGCAGCGAGATTCATGAGAACTATAAAAAGTTTCAATGCCAAAAGTGTGATTTTGCGTTTTGGAAAATTATTGCTGGCCGCCAACTTGAACCATCTGAAGCCAGCACTCTGGTGACGCTAAAAGATGTGGGACCGTTAGATGGTTTCCGCAGCAAAATGGGCCGCGCGTTTTCAGCTAATTTGATTTTGAACAGCGAGAACGTGATCGAGTTTTCATGGGGCGATAAAGAAGGTGAGGGCGATGAGCCGCCTGACTTTACGGGCCAAGAACCATTGGGTGCCTGCCCTAAATGTACCGCGCGAGTGTTCGAATTGCCAAATGCCTACGCCTGTGAAAGGGCGCTTGGTGCAGCACGAACCTGCGATTTCCGCTCTGGCAGGATTATTTTGCAACGCCCTATTGAGCGCGAACAAATGGAAAAGTTATTGCAAACCGGTAAAACTGATTTGCTCGATAAGTTCATTTCCAAAAAGAACCGTCCATTTTCAGCCTACTTGGTGCGCGGCCCCGAAGGCAAAGTCGGTTTCGAGTTCGAGCCACGCGCGGAGGGCGGCAAGAAAGGGGTTGCTGCCTCATCGAGCGCATTGCGCGTATTGGGCAAGCATCCAGTAGATGATCAGATAATTAGCGTCTCATCCGGCCGATACGGACCATACGTGAAGTACGGCAAAATCAACGCAACCTTGCCTGATAAGGAAAAGTTCGATTCGATCACGCTGGACGAAGCAATTGCCTTACTGGCTGAACGTGACGATTATGCACCGAAGAAACCGGTCGCCAAGAAGACTGCTGCCAAAAAACCTGCCGCTAAAAAGCCTGTTACAAAAAAAATAGTCGCTGAAGATGCGTCTGTTAACCCAAAACCCGCTACACGGAAGAAAAAAGCAGCGTAGCCGTTTGGTTTAGCAAATGAGAAACGCCACTTCGAGATACTCGACGTGGCGTTTTTTTATAAATTAGTAAGCTGGTGTTGTCCTAAATACGGGCTTTTTCAGCTTGTTTAAGGTTACTGCTTTACTTCTGAATTACTGCCTTGATGTTATTGCCTTGCGCCACCCATCTTGCTTGTTGCACTGCACGCATTGCTGAATACAAACACTGGTTTTAATAAGAACCCTTCTTCGTTGAATATGCCATCGGTCGCCGCAAACTGTCCTGATGAGTTATTGGTGCACACAAACTGGCCATTTCTAACTTCTATTAAGCTGCCAAACTGCTCTGCCGTGCCGGTGTAATTACAGACTACACCCTGCACGTCAGTAGACTGCATTGTTAAAGGCCCTACTGTTGTGTTTGCTGGAAAATTTACGCTAACGTTATAGCGTTGCAATGCAAAATAATTACCTCCCGGATTGCAGCCAACACTTAGCGTACCGGTTTCACCACCATAATAAACGCCGTTTACGGGCTGCGCCGCGAATGTCTGGCGGAAAATGTTTTTTTGTACTGTCACGCCATTGATCGTATAGCGCAGGGTCAATGATTTTTTATCTGTAAAGGTAAACGTCGCTTGGCCTGCATCGGGTGCCAATAGCTGCGCGCCTTGCCATGGCACGCCTAAGTAAGTACCGCGCAGTTCATAGATAATACCGGTAAAAACTTCGCCATTTAGTGCCTTTTGGCCCGCTGACATTACGTACCAAACTGGACGATTATCTGGGCCATAAACGAACCAAGTTGCAAACAAAATATTGCCCTGTTGCGCAATATTGACGCCCCAGCCCGGCTCATTCGGTGTTGACCATAAGTCTTGGTACGTTGCCGCTTGTACAGGCGTTGGCGCTACACTTAACACCACTGCAGACGCTAAAGCCAATACGGTTAGTTTGGCGGTGTGTGCGGCTTCAGTCAGAACTTCAATCAGTTTTTTCATGTGTTACTCCAAATTGTACTGTTTTAATCGGCAACCAACGACCCTGAAAGTGCACAAAACAACCGTAATCTTTGAACAATACTATATATCAATATTTTTAACGCTCAATGCATTGGTTTCGATAAATGCCCGACGCGGTTCTACATCGTCGCCCATTAGCGTCGTAAAAATTTCATCTGCGCCGATAGCGTCTTCAATTCTAACGCGGTTCAAAATACGTACTTTTGGATCCATTGTGGTTTCCCACAATTGTTCTGGATTCATCTCGCCCAAACCCTTATACCGCTGAATGTACATGCTTTCACGCGCTTGCAAGAGCAGCCAATCTAGCGCTTCATTAAAGCTCTTCACAGCGATAGCTTTTTCGCCGCGTTTTACTTGCGCGCCTTCACCGACCAAACCATTTAGCGTTTGTGCGGTTTTTACGATTTGCTCATAATCACCGGTTTCAATAAAACTCATGTCAATGATGGTTTCGCGGCTATTGCCGTGGAGCATTTTTATGCAGCGTAAACGCCAAGCATCATGTACCTCATCGGCCTCCACTTTAACGCTAATCGTCGATGCGCCAATAGCGTCAGTTAGCCACACCGCCGCTTTGCTGGCAGATTCGGCAGAACTTAAATCTACACGCGGCATGATCAATAAGCCATGTAAAACTTCTGGATCAAGCGCTTTTGATAAGCGCTCAATGATCGCATCGGTGATTAAAAAATCTTCGGAAATATTGGCCAGTGCTTCGCCTTGAATCGGTGTGGCGTCCGCTCGCGGGATGAGCATGGCTTCATTCAACGCTCGTTTTAACTGCACTATTTTCATATCGTGTTCGTTTTTAACGTAGCGCTCTTCTTTGCCCATTTTTACTTTGTAAAGTGGCGGCTGCGCAATATAAATATAGCCATTTTCAACGAGTTGCGTCATTTGACGGTAGAAGAAGGTTAGAAGCAAGGTGCGAATGTGCGCGCCGTCGACGTCCGCGTCGGTCATGATAATGATGCGGTGATAGCGTAATTTATCGTGATTAAAATCGTCTTTGCCAATGCCTGCACCGAGTGCAGTAATTAGCGTGGCAATTTGTTCGGAGGAAATTACTTTATCGATCCGGGCTTTTTCGACGTTAAGCACTTTACCGCGTAAGGGCAAAATAGCTTGAAATTTACGATCACGTCCTTGCTTAGCAGATCCTCCCGCAGAATCGCCCTCGACGATATAAATTTCGCATAATGCTGGGTCTTTTTCTTGGCAGTCTGCAAGTTTGCCCGGTAAGCCAATACCGTCTAACACGCCTTTGCGCCGGGTAAGTTCGCGGGCTTTACGAGCGGCTTCGCGCGCGCGCGCGGCATCCACAATTTTGCTGCAAATTATCTTTGCATCGGCTGGATTTTCTAATAAATATTCCGCTAGTTTTGCACCGACTACTTCCTGCACGATGGGGCTTACTTCAGAGGAAACGAGCTTATCTTTAGTTTGCGAAGAAAATTTTGGTTCGGGTACTTTTACCGACAGTACGCAAGTCACTCCTTCGCGCATATCGTCGCCGGACGTTTCAACTTTAGCTTTCTTAGCAAAATCGTTCTCATCAATAAATTTATTGATAATTCGCGTCATCGCCTGACGCAATCCTGTCAAGTGGGTACCACCATCGCGCTGCGGAATGTTATTGGTAAAGCACTGAACCGTTTCCCCATAGCTATCATTCCACTGCATTGCCACTTCAACCGTAATACCGTCTTTTTCACCGATTGCGCTAAATATTTTAGGGTGCAAAACCGTTTTACTGCGGTTCATGTATTCAACAAAACCTTTTACACCGCCCGAGAACGCAAAGTTTTCACTCTTACCATTACGTTGGTCGATCAGTTCAATCTTTACGCCGTTATTTAGAAACGACAGTTCCCGTAAGCGCTTCGCTAAAATTTCATAATGAAATTCAATGAGCGAAAAGGTTTCTTTTGACGCCATAAAATGCACTTCGGTACCACGCTTCTCTGTTTTACCCACTACCTCTAACGGTGCAACGCGCTCGCCGTGCCTAAATTCCATTGCATGTTGTTTACCATCGCGCCAAATACGCAACTTTAACCATTCTGAAAGTGCATTAACCACTGATACACCCACGCCGTGCAATCCGCCAGAAACTTTATACGAATTAGCATCAAACTTTCCACCGGCGTGTAATTCCGTCATCACTATCTCGGCAGCAGATCGTTTAAATTCATCGTCTTCTTTGATGCCCGTTGGAATACCGCGACCATTATCCATCACTGAAATTGAATTATCGGTATGGATGATCAGCTTAATGTCATCACAGTGACCAGCTAAAGATTCATCGATGGCGTTATCAATAACTTCAAAAACCATGTGGTGTAAGCCACTGCCATCGGACGTATCACCAATATACATACCGGGGCGTTTACGAACCGCATCCAGCCCTTTTAAAATTTTGATGGAGTCAGAATCATAAGCTGCAGATATGGTGTTCGTTTGCGATTTTTTTGGTTCAGACATGTTGGTTTTCTGTTTGCTTTAAATTTTTAGCTACGGAGTGTGTTGATTTTTAAGCGTATTAGCTTAGAGCCGCATCGGCATGACGACATATTTAAAATTATCGCTACCTGGCACGGAAATAACTGTGCTCGACGAGGTAGCTTCACCCAAAGAAATTAAAATATTTTCTTCTGTTAGGTTGTTGAGTACATCGAGTAAATAAGCAATATTGAAGGCAATATCTAGGGCATCCCTGTCATATTCAATTTGCAGACTATCTTCGGCTTCTTCACCTTCGGTGTTTGAACAAACAATCGACATCGAGTCTTTCGTAAGCACTAAACGTACGCCGCGAATTTTGTCGGTTGATAAAATCGACGCCCGTTGCATCGATTGTAAAAACTCAACTCGATTAATAGAAACATGATTGGTATAGCCCACAGGAATTACCTTATTGTAATCTGGACTCTTTCCTTCAATAATCTTGCTAATAATCTCTATCCCACCAAAACTAAATTTAACTTGATTCGCGTGTACCAGCACTTTAACCGGATCATCACTTTCATCGAGTAACTTAATTAATTCGAGCACGGTCTTGCGGGGCAAAATTGCTTCCATAGCGTTCGTAGTCTCTGGCAAAGTATAGGTGGCCATACTTAGTCTATGCCCATCGGTTGCGACGACACGCAATGTGTTGCCTTCAGTTGATAACTGCACGCCATTGAGATAATAACGAATATGTTGAATTGCCATCGCAAATTGCACTTTGCTCAGCACATGCTTTAACTCTCGTTGGGGCAAGGTAATTTCAGCCACATTATCGGAGGATTCCGCAATTTTTGGAAAATCATCGGCAGCTAGTGTTTGCAATGCAAAACGGCTTTTTGACGCTTTTACGGTCATCCGGCTTTCTTTAGTATCGAGGGTCACATCTGAATCAGGCGGTAACGCGCGCAAGATATCTTGGAACTTTTTAGCCGCGACAGTAAGACTGCCGTTTGTTTGAGGATTTTCTAGTCGTGCTGTTGCTCTTATTTGCACTTCTAAATCTGTAGCAATAAAACTGATATTTTGGTCTTTTACTTCAATGAGTACATTAGACAAAATAGCCAGTGTATGACGACGTTCGACAACGCCAGTCACAAACTGTAGTGGGCCTAACAATGAACTGTTTCTAGCTTTTACTGAGAACATAAATAAACCTATTTAATAGTAGTAATAAGGACCGTGAGTTACCCACAAATATAAATTATTGCTATATAAATCAATATGTTAGATTAATTTAGTTGTACATCAAAACTGTGTAGTACCAACCTTAGTAACCATGGACAGAGTGTTGATAACATCAATAAGCTAAAGACGACAATAAGTTATCCACAATTAATCTACAAGTGATACAGTACAAAACATGCTATTCATACAAAGGCTAAAATGGTAACTCTGAAGATTTTAACCGCGTAAAATTTGCAACAGAAGCGAATGATCGCGCGCGATATTGCTATCAGATTCTATAAGCTCTTTAATTTTACGGCAGGCGTGTAAAACGGTGGTGTGATCCCTACCTCCAAAGGCTTCACCAATTTCCGGTAGAGACATAGGCGTTAAATCTTTCGCGAGAGCCATTGCTAATTGTCTAGGCCTTGCGATGGAACGGACTCGTTTTTGGGAAAACATTTCAGCAACTTTAAGTTTGTAGTAGTCAGCAACTGTTTTTTGAATATTTTCTATCGATACCTGTCTGCTTAAAACAGCTAAGATATTTTTCAGTGATTCAGTGGCTGTGGCAATCGTAATGCTAGTGTGATTAAAGCGCGCAAAGGCGACGACCTGTTTCAATGCGCCTTCTAGTTCTCGAACGCTAGAGCGAATATGCTTAGCGATAAATTTAGCGACTTCTTCTGGTAATTCAGTATTATCCACTTCCGCTTTTTTCATCAAAATAGCGACGCGCATTTCATATTCAGGGGGTTCTACACTTACTGTTAAACCACAGCCAAAACGTGAAACTAACCTATCCTCAATACCAGAAATTTCTTTAGGGTGTCGGTCGCAAGTAATTACTACTTGTTTGCCATTGCCAACGAGGGCATTAAAAGCGTAAAAAAACTCTTCTTGCGTACGCGACTTACCGCCTAAAAATTGAATATCATCAATGAGGAGCAAATCTAATGAATGGTAGCTACGCTTAAAGGAATCAAAAGCTTTATGTTGGTAGGCTTTGACAACATCAGTTACGAACTGCTCAGCGTGAATATAGCGAATATTTGCTTTAGTATTTTTACCAACAACTACGTTGCCGATCGCCTGCGCTAAATGTGTTTTACCAAGCCCAGTAGGGCCATAGATAAATAATGGGTTGTAACCTTGACCAGGATTTTCGGCTACCTGTAATGCAGCAGCACGCGCAAGCTGATTGGCTTTACCACCAACAAAAGTAGCAAAAGAAAACGCAGGATTTACCCGGTGCAATGCCGTTTCTAGGCTATTCCCTACGGCAAGGATGGCGGGCGAGGCCAGCTCTGGGTTATTAGTGTCAGTATTTGAAGTAGACTTGTAAGTCACATCAGTACTGTTTTTAGTGAGTAAAGGCGTATTTTCACCGCTATTTATCTCAGAGTCATTTTCTAGCGCTAATGCTACATTGACAGGGCGGGCAAAATATTTTTCGGCTTCGTGATCAATTTTAGAGAGAAGGCGGTCTTTTACCCACAGCAACACATGTCGATTGGGTGCGACGACAGTAAAACCAAAGCTATCACTATCAGTTTCAAAGCGTAACGGCTTCACCCAAGTATTGAACTGATGAGGTGAAAGTTCTTTTTCGAATTCAGAACGACATGATTGCCAAAATACGTGCATAGATAAAAGCTTTGATTTAAATTTTGAATTATTTATAAATAAGCACACATTAAAGTGGCTTTAAAAAAATTGGGTGATGGCAGCGCCATGAAGAACAACGCAGCCGCAAACTATTGTTTACTTGCGCTCGCTAGGAGTACTGACGGTAGTACATGAAAGGTGGTATGCAAGGCAAGACTACGACAATTTTTATTGCTACGCTGCTAGCAGATCAACACGGACAACAACATTGGTCGAAACGTTGCTTACGTTAAGTGCAGATAGGGCGAACCTTTGATTTTAGTCGTTTTAAAAAAAGTTATCCACAGTCTGTTTGCTTTTAAGATAAAAATATTTCCGTTGCATTTTTAAGAAAGTAGGCGGAAATTACAGCATCTCAGCGTCGGTAAGCAATAAAAAGTCTGTAAACACCGGTGTTTATTGACTAAGGTACTGAAAACAAGGGATAATCCACGGCTTTGCTTTAAACTTTGCTATACATTAACTTAATAAGGAATCCATCATGAAACGTACCTATCAACCGTCCGTTGCCCGTCGTAAGAAAACGCACGGCTTTTTAGTTCGCATGAAAACAGTCGGCGGTCGCGGTGTTATCCGTGCGCGTCGCGCTAAGGGTCGTGCGCGTTTAGCGGTTTAAACCGCCGTTTCAAGTTAACGCGTCAATGCGCTTGGTAGAGGAAGTGGCTAGCCAAGCGCCAGTAGAATTGGTGTAATTGACGATGAGCAGTTCAGAATCTGTTCTTTCGGTTTCGCCCACGGCAGCAACTGATCAGCAAAATTTCAGTTTTGATGCAGCGCGACGACTAGACAAAATAGGGTTTGCCAATATTTTGACGCCAACTAAGGAAGTTAGGGTGGCGTCTTTGGCACGTCGTGGTTTTGTTAAAGCAACGTTGTCACAAAGCCAATTTATACTCAAAACATCTTTTTTATCGCAAGCGGCAGGGCCAGAAGTAGCAATTGCCGTTATTGGTCGCATGGGTGCAGTTGCGCCAAAGCGCTTGCTTAAACGCGCGGTATTACGCAATCGTGCAAAGCGCATCATGCGGGAAACCGCGCGGCAGCATGCGTTGATGGCAGAACCTGTTGATTTTATTGTATTTTTGCGCGAAAAAGTACCGTTGAAGAGCAAAGTAGGCCGCCAGTTTTTTGCGCAGGATATAAAAGCTGTTTTAGATCGAACGCTTGAACAAGTGGTAAAGGTAAAAAAACGGGAGCAACTCAGTAGCGCTAATATTAGTACGGCAACGAAGACAGCAACAAAGGCTACCCTGTGAATGTGCTATTGACTAAATTTTTAATGGCATTGGTACGGTTGTACCAGCTCACGCTGAGTCCGTTTATAGGCAGGCAATGTCGTTTTTTACCTACTTGTTCAGCCTATTCCATCGATGCGTTGCAGAAATATGGGGCACGGCGGGGTAGTTATTTAACGGTCCGCCGCTTAGCGCGCTGCCATCCGTGGTGTGCGGGCGGACATGATCCTGTGCCATGAAGCTGGTATTGGATAAGCGCCAATTTGTTGTCGTAATAGAGGTAACAAACCGAATAGATTAGCTATTTGTCGCATACGGTAAATAGATATTCAAATTAATGTCGCAACAATTTTAGCTGAAAGTTTAAATGGATACCTCCCGTCTCATCGCAATCGTTGTTTTTTCATTTTCTGGTTTGATGTTGTGGGAAGCATGGTATAAACCGCCCGTTACTGACCCTGTACAAATTGCGGCTGCTGTTGCCAATGCCAAAGCGATCGAAAAAGCGGCTAATGGCGTGCCAGTTGGTGGCGTAACTGCTATCGCGTCAAATGCAGGAGCTAGCGCTTCGGGCGTACCAGGTGCTGCGATGAAAACGCTCCCAGCAGCAGCGATACCTGTGGCCACGACGTCCGCACCGACAAGTGCACCTTCGCCCGTCACGCAAATTAGCAAGCGCGTAAAAGTAAAAACCGATAAATTTGATCTTGAATTCGACACCCTTGGTGGTGATATTAAAGTTGCGGTATTAAGCGAGCACAAAGCAACCAAAGACAAAACCCGTAGTTTCCCGTTATTGCAGGATTTAGACAATCACTTTTTCGTATCGCAGATTGGCTTAATTGCTGATGTTACAGCAGAGTTAGCGCTTCCTAACCATTTATCCTTTTGGGATACGGCTAGCCCAAGCTACGATATGGGTAGCAGCGGTAAACTCGTAGTGCGTTTTGAAAACAAAGACCTACCAGGATTTACCGCCGCTAAAACCTATACGTTTACCCGCGGTAGATACGATATCGATGTGAAGGTTGAGCTCATTAGCGTGTCTGGAATGGTTTTAACACCTACCGCATATTTCCAGTTTATGCGTGACGATAACGCGCCAGAGGGTGAGAACAGCAGCTCAAATCCGTTCACTGGCGTGGTGACGTTTACTGGTCCGGCGGTTTACACAGAGCAGAAAAAATTCCAAAAAGTGGCTTTTTCAGATATTGAAAAGGGTAAACCGGAGTTTGTAAAAGAAGCCAATGATGGCTGGATTGCCATGGTGCAGCATTATTTTGTATCGGCATGGTTGCCGGAAAAAGACGCTAAGCGCGAGTTTTACATGGGTAAGCCAAGTAACAAGCGCTTTACTTCAGGGGTTAAGTTAGCATTATTGGCATCTCCTACGGGTGGTCAAGCCGTAACAACTAAGCTTTATTTGGGGCCGCAGGAACAAGAAAACTTAAAGACCTTGGCGCGTGGGCTAGACCTAGTGGTGGACTATGGCTTTTTAACAGTGCTTGCCTATCCAATGTTTTTATTGGTTTCCTTTATCCATAGCATCGTAGGTAATTGGGGTTGGGCGATTATCCTATTAACGATCTTCATCAAAATACTATTTTACCCACTGAATCAAAAAGCCGGTAAGTCGATGGCGCAAATGAAAGCGCTCGCACCAAAAATGGAAGCTATTCGCGCCCGATGTGGTGATGACAAGATGAAAATGAACCAAGCGATGATGGAGCTTTATAAGACCGAAAAAGTGAACCCGCTAGGGGGTTGCCTACCCATGCTAGTACAAATGCCGTTCTTTTTGGCGCTATATTGGGTGTTACTTGGCGCCGTAGAACTGCGTAATGCGCCTTGGATTGGTTGGATTACCGATCTTTCTACACCGGACCCCTATTATATTTTGCCAATTTTGATGGGTATTTCTATGATAGTGCAAACCAGAATGAACCCAGCACCACCCGATCCAATTCAAGCTAAAGTGATGATGGCGATGCCGATAGTGTTTTCTATCATGTTCTTTTTCTTCCCGGCAGGATTGGTCTTGTATTGGGCGATGCAGAACTTGCTGGGTATTGCACAAACATGGAACATAAATCGGCAGTACAAGCCCGTTGAAGCTATAGCAAAGCGATAAAAAGTACTCCTAAAAAACGCCGTGGCGCCGATTGCCCACGGCGTTTTGCATTTTACAGCTAGACTTCTTCCTATTCTTCGTCCAATGTTCCACGTGAAACAATATGAATCCAAGCAATAAATTAAATACCATCGCAGCTATTGCTACAGCACCGGGTCGCGGGGGAATTGGTGTGGTGCGGGTGTCGGGCAAGAATTTAAGTGGCTTTGCAAAAACGCTTACTGGCAAAACCTTGCAACCGCGTGTAGCCACCCTTAGCACTTTTCAAGACGAAAAGGGTGCGCCGATTGACCAAGGCTTAGCGTTGTTTTTTACAGCCCCCAGTTCTTTCACCGGCGAAGATGTGTTGGAATGCCATGGCCACGGTGGGCCGATGGTGCTGCAAGCGTTGTTGGCAAGGGTGTTGAGCTTGGGTGCACAGCTTGCAGCGCCGGGAGAATTCACTCAGCGAGCGTACTTAAATGGCAAAATTGATTTAGCGCAGGCAGAAAGCGTTGCTGATCTAATTGATGCATCCAGTATCGAAGCCGCTAAAAGCGCCGCGCGATCGCTCACGGGCGAATTTTCAAAGCGGGTAAATGCACTGGTTGCCAGCTTAACAAACCTGCGGATGCATATTGAAGCCTGCATTGATTTCCCAGAAGAAGAGATTGATCCTGCCGATGTTGCGCATCAAGCCAAGGCATTAGCTGATATTCGCAACCAACTTGCCGCGTTGATGCAAGCCTCAAAGCAGGGCGCTGTATTGCGCGACGGCTTGCAAGTGGTGCTAATTGGTCAGCCAAACGTAGGTAAATCCAGCTTGCTTAATTGTTTGGCGGGGGAAGATTTAGCCATTGTCACACCAATTGCTGGCACCACACGCGATAGCGTACGTGCCACCATTGCGCTAAATGGTGTACCGATTCATTTAATTGACACGGCCGGACTGCGTGAAACTACCGATACGGTCGAAGCGATCGGCATTGAGCGCACATGGGCGGCCGTGGCACAGGCGGGTGCTGCGTTATTGATCAGCGATGCTGCGCACAGTGTAATCAACCTGGAAGATGCAGAAATACTAAAACGCCTGCCGCAAGGCATGCCGGTCGCGCGGATATTCAACAAAACCGACATTTATCCTGTCAATACAATGCCTGAAGACGCCCTAATTGCGGATGTCTCCAAGGCATTAGTGCCGCATAGTGGCAATAATTTTTACCTATCAGCAAAGACAGGGGAGGGCATTGATGACCTCCGCAACTGGTTGTTACATACCGCCGGTTGGCAGGCCTTGGGTGAGGGCGTATTCTTAGCGCGGCATCGGCATTTGCGTGCGTTGGAAATGGCGGGTGAACATTTGGCCGAAGGGGCTAAGCGCACTGATCAGTTTGAATTGTTTGCCGAAGAATGTAGATTGGCGCAGCAGGTGCTTGCGCAGATCACGGGTGAGTTCACGCCGGACGATTTATTGGGCGAGATTTTCAGCCGATTTTGTATTGGTAAATAGTAGCGCTAGCAGGAGCGTACGCAGCATCGCAAACAGCGGTACAAATAGTTACGTCTTCTACCGAGGTCTAAAATGTTCCACGTGAAACACGTATGGTTTGCAGGATTAGTGTTGTTGTCTGCAGGTTGCAGCCAGCACCTAGCGCTAAAAGTGGATGATTCCGCTGGGCGAGTCGCTGGGTTCCCAAGCGCCGAGCCGTCAAATCCCACCCAACTGCGCGGCTTTTTCTACGCCGCCGTCAGTCCGAAACCGCAAACCCCCGCCATTATCCTAGCCCACGGCTGTAGCGGTATGGTCGATGATAAAGATAAACTTAAACCTACCATGGCAGTATGGGTGCAGCAGCTCACTCAAGCTGGTTACGCGGTGTTAGCGGTAGATAGCTTTAACCCGCGAGGCCACGCTGAGATTTGCACTAAAACGGATCGACCTATTTTAGAGCGTCGCGAGCGTCCGCGAGACGCCTACGGGGCGTTGGCCTATTTAGCCAGCCGCGCAGACATTGACGCCAACGCAATTTACTTGATGGGCTTTTCCAACGGTGCCACCGGCAGTTTGTATGCAGCCGAAGCCGATACTGCGCTATTCAGAGCGGCGCAACCTAAACTTAAAGCCGTGCTCGCGTTTTATCCCGGTTGTACCTCGGCCAGTAATCGCGCCCTAAAGTTTGGCGTACCCACAGCCATCTTCATTGGTCGAGATGACGACTGGACGCCCGCCGCCGCCTGCGAAGCGCTGGTAACGAGCAATAGCAGTAACGCGCAAATTTATCTATACGACAATGCCTATCACGGCTTTGATTCACCAGGAAACAAGGTGCGCGTGCGTATGGATGTGCGCAATCGCAATATTCCAACCTTAGCCAATGGCGTGCATGTAGGTGGCAACGACGTCGCGCGCGCTAAAGCACAAGCAGATGTAATGGCGTTCTTAGTTAAACACGAACAACCCAAAGAACCACAATCAGCACGCTAATTGCCCGTTTGCAAACTTAAAGGTTGTTCCACGTGGAACAATCGCATAAAATCTTAAGTCCTCATAAAGTTGCTGTTAAATCAATCCTACAGCACTGATTTCATTCGCTTTTCGCTTAAAAAATATTCGTTATGCTGAACTTTCCTAAAACATTCGATGTGATCGTTATCGGTGGTGGCCATGCGGGCTCGGAAGCCGCTTTGGCTGCTGCGCGCATGGGCTCGAAAACGCTATTGCTCACCCATAGCATCGAAACCTTGGGGCAAATGTCGTGTAACCCCAGCATTGGCGGTATCGGTAAAGGGCATCTCGTTAAAGAAATTGATGCGTGGGGCGGGGCGATGGCGATTGCCACCGACGAAGCAGGTATCCAGTTTCGCACGCTTAACGCTAGCAAAGGGCCGGCGGTTCGCGCTACCCGAGCACAGGCGGATCGGGTGCTTTACCGTGCCGCTATACGTACGCGCCTAGAAAACCAGCCGAATCTATGGCTGTTTCAGCAAGCAGTGGATGATTTACTGGTTGACGATAGTGCTGGAGAATCCCGAATTACGGGTGTTATCACTCAAGTAGGTATTCGCTTTATAGCTAAAACCGTGGTGCTTACTGCGGGCACCTTCTTGGCTGGCAAGATTCACGTCGGCATGCAAAACTACGCCGCTGGTCGCGCCGGTGATCCACCCGCTATTTCGCTTGCCGCCCGATTGCGCGAGCTTAACTTACCCGTTGGCCGTCTTAAAACCGGCACGCCGCCGCGTATTGATGGCCGTACTATTGATTTCAGCAAACTCCAAGCCCAGCCGGGTGATGATCCAACACCGGTGTTTTCATACCTTGGCAGCCGCGCAATGCAACCGCGCCAAGTGCCGTGCTACATCACACACACTAATGTGCAAACCCACGACATAATTCGCAGCGGCTTAGATCGCTCTCCGATGTTTACCGGCGTGATCGAAGGTGTGGGCCCACGTTATTGCCCGTCGATTGAAGACAAAATTCATCGTTTTGCTGATAAATCCAGCCACCAGATATTCTTGGAGCCCGAAGGCCTCACTACCAACGAATATTATCCAAACGGTATTTCTACCAGTTTGCCCTTCGATATTCAGTGGCAAGTGGTGCAAAGCATGAAAGGCTTGGAAAACGCGCATATCTTGCGTCCCGGCTATGCCATTGAATACGACTATTTTGATCCGCGCGGCCTGCGCGCAACGCTAGAAACCAAAGCCATCAACGGCCTATTTTTTGCCGGCCAAATTAACGGCACCACTGGCTACGAAGAAGCCGCGGCCCAAGGTTTGCTTGCGGGCGCAAATGCCGCCGCCCAAGCCCTTAACCGACCCGCCATCACGCTTGGTCGTTCGGAAGCGTATTTGGGCGTGCTGGTGGATGATCTCATCACCCGGGGCGTCACCGAGCCATATCGTATGTTTACCAGTCGCGCAGAATATCGCCTGCAATTGCGCGAAGACAATGCCGATGCCCGCTTAACCGAAATCGGCCGAAATGCAGGCTTGGTGGACGATGCGCGTTGGGAAGCCTTCTGCCGCAAACAAGAAGCGGTGGAACGTGAAACCGCGCGCCTAAAAGCCACATGGGCGCACCCAACAAAGCTTGAAGACGCCCGAATGACGGCTGTCTTGGGGCGCCCTCTTGAGCGCGAATATTCGCTTTTTGAGCTATTACGTCGCCCCAATGTAGCGCATGATGCCCTACAAAAAATGGGCGCTGGCCAAGCGCAAGATCTTGACCCAGCAGTAGTGGAACAAGTAGAAATAGCGGCCAAATACCAAGGCTATATCGACCGGCAGCAGGACGAAGTGGAGCGTAATCGGGCGCAAGAAGTCGCGCAACTGCCGCAAGACCTAGACTACGCCTTGGTCAACGGCCTATCGCGTGAAACGCAGTTAAAGCTTAACCAGCACAAACCTGAAACCGTTGGCCAAGCTGCGCGAATTCAAGGGATAACGCCAGCCGCAATTTCGTTGTTGTTGGTGCACTTAAAACGCGGCTTTGCCGGTGCGAGAGCGCTTGAGCACGCGGCACAGCTAACGCCAATGGCTAATCCTATTTCACTCACTAAACAGGCGTAAATCTTGACGGTCAAAGCCCATTCGCAGCCGCATGTTGTGCCCAAAGTAATGGCATTGCGTGCCGTGCAAGCAAATTTCGCACCTTTAGAAAAACTGCTCGATTATGGAATTGAATCCCTCGGGCTAGCCGCGCGCGTTAGTGCTGAACAACGGCAAAGCCTGCTGCAATACGTGCTGCTGCTGGAGAAGTGGAATAAAACATTCAACTTAACAGCGGTGCGTGAGCCCGCACAAATGATTGGTGTACACATTTTAGATAGCCTGGCCGTGGTGCCGATGTTTGATGCGCTAACTAAACCAGACTTTAGCGTGCTCGATGTAGGCACAGGAGCGGGTTTGCCAGGCGTGGTGTTAGCGATTATGTTTCCGCACCATAAAATTACTATGCTGGATTGTATTGATAAAAAAATTAGCTTTGTGCGACAGTCTAAAGCCCAGTTGGGACTAAAAAAAGCGCAAGCGCTGTGCGCCAGAGTCGAGCAAATGAAAGTACCCGGGGGCTACGACATTATTATTTCGCGCGCCTACGCCGATATCGCCCAGTTTATTAAGTCAACCGAGCATTTGTCTGCGCCCCATGGCCGCCTATTTGCCATGAAGGGGCAGGCTGTAGACGCTGAATTAACGGCGCTTCCCAGCCATTGGCAGGTAGAAAGCAAGCAGCAATTTAGCGTGCCACAAGTTGAAGGGCAACGCTTTCTGGTTTCACTTAAAAAAGCTGTTTAAACGAACTTTTTATGAAAACATACGCAGTAGCAAACCAAAAAGGGGGCGTTGGTAAAACCTCCGTTGCCGTAAATTTATCCGCCACCTTAGCCCACTACGGGCAACGGGTGCTGTTGGTTGATCTCGATCCGCAGGGTAATGCCAGCACCGGTTCTGGCGTGGATAAAAACAAGTTAGACAAAACGCTGTACGGCGTGATGCTCAATGAATACACGGCGGCCGAAACCTTGGTGCGGGTTGAAGGTAATTTTGATGTGCTGCCGTCAAACCGTGAATTAGCCGGTGCTGAAATTGAAATGATCGACATGGATAACCGCGAACACGTGCTTAAAAGCGCGTTGGCCGAAATCGCCGTCAATTATGACTACGCCATTATCGATTGCCCGCCCGCGCTGAATATGTTGACTGTGAACGCGCTCACCGCAGCAGATGCTGTGATCATCCCAATGCAGTGTGAATACTATGCGTTGGAAGGTTTGAGTGATTTGGTTGGCACCCTGCGTAAAGTGAAGGCCAATTTAAATCCAAATATTGAAATAGAAGCGCTAGTGCGCACTATGTACGACCCGCGCTCGAGCTTAACCCAGCAAGTATCAGCCGAAATTAAAAGCCACTTTGGTGCCAAAGTGTTCGATACGGTCATCCCTAGAAACGTGCGCATTGCCGAAGCGCCGAGCTACGGTAAGCCAGTAATTTTGCACGACGCCACGTCCAAAGGCGCGATTGCCCACCTAGCCTTTGCCCGCGAGCTACTCGCCCGTGAAGGTAAACCCGTTGAGCAAACCGAAGCGCAAAAAGTGGCAAATGCCAAGGCTGAAAAAGACGTGAGCGACGCAAGTTAACATTAGATTTGAGAAGCCGTCATCCCAGCGAAGGTAGGGAACCAGCCCGCCGTACCATTAATTAGTCGTTAAAAGCCAGAGTGATTTTTTGATGACTGATGACTGATGACTGGATTCCGGCCTTCACAGGAATCACGGCAATAAATAATGACCAGAAAGCAAAATAATGAGCAATAAACCCAAAGGCTTAGGCCGCGGCCTTGACGCCTTGCTTGGAGGCGGCAAACCAACTACGCCAGATGCACCGCCTAAAGCAGACGTGTTGCGCGACTTACCGCCCAATCAATTAAAACCCGGCAAATACCAACCACGCACGCAAATGGATCAAGCGGCGCTGCAAGAACTGGCGGCGTCCATCACCCAACGCGGCATCGTCCAACCCATCCTAGTACGCGAAGTGGGCAAGAATCAATTTGAAATCATCGCCGGTGAAAGACGCTGGAGAGCCGCGCAAATAGCGGGTTTACAAACCGTACCCGTATTAGTGCGTGAGATCGCTGACGAAGCTGCGCTTGGCATTGGCCTAATTGAAAACATCCAGCGCGAAAACTTAAATGCCATGGAAGAAGCCGCCGGCATCGCTAGGCTAATTGAAGAATTTAAACTTACCCACGATGAAGCCGCCCAAGCCGTTAGCCGCTCTCGCAGCGCCGTCAGCAACTTGCTGCGCCTACTCGACTTAGCTAAACCCGTGCAAGATATGGTCATGCACGGCAAACTCGACATGGGTCACGCCAGAGCCTTGCTAACATTAAGCAAATCTGCCCAAGTAGAAATCGCCCATCAAACCATCAGCAAAAACTTATCCGTACGCGACACCGAAGCGCTTGTGCGCCGTGAACAAACAGCACCAAACGTCGGCAATAGCAAAGTTAAGAACCTTACGCAAGACGCAGACATCCGCCAGCTAGAAAATGAACTCAGCGAAAAATTGAGCACCGTCGTCACAGTCAAAGCTAATAAAAAAGGCAAAGGCGAAGTCGTACTGCAATTTCACAACCTTGAAGCGCTGGATGGTTTGCTAGCCGTGTTAAGGCAAAAAGTAGTAACTATAAATTGAATCAGCTATGCCTGAAGACGTCCGTAAATAGGGCGTCTTCAGGCCACTTCGTGAATCCAGAAGCAAGGCGCCGAAGTGCCGCGCGTTATCTTCTGTTTAGTAGTGCAGCTGCATAGCCCATATGGCTGGGGATGATTTTGCTACATCATTGTTAGCGTGCGAGACACAGATTCCCAACGGTTAAAGATGCCGCAATATTCAATATTGTTGATAAAACGCATCAACGCAAACCTAAATCCGCTACACTGCCGCTAGATGTTCAATGCTGTATCGAAAGTCTTTTCCCCTCCCGGCAAATTCAATGCATACCACCATTTTCGACACCCCCATCGTCAACACTATCGTACGGTTTTTATCGCACTGGTATATGCGGTTGACTGGTTGGAAATTAACAGGCGATTATCCGCACGGTTATGAAAAGTTTGTCATGATTGCCGCCCCCCACACTAGTAATTGGGATTTGCCCAATATGCTGATGGTCGCATTTCATTTTCGCTTGCATGTGTATTGGATGGGCAAGGCTTCAATCTTTAAGTGGCCATTTTCTGGCGTGATGAAATGGCTTGGCGGTATTCCGGTAAACCGTGAGCAGTCCAATAATTTGGTTGCAGCCTCGGCCGATGCCATTAAAAACGCCACGCGACCCATTCAACTAGTGGTGCCGCCGGAAGGTACGCGTAGCAAAGTGCGTTATTGGAAAACAGGGTTTTACTACATCGCATTGGAAGCGAAAGTACCGATAGTGATGGCCTATATGGACTACAAAAATAAACTAACCGGACTTGGCCCCATTCTGTATCCTAGCGGCGATATTGAAGCTGATATGAAAATTATCAAAGCGTTCTACGCGCCGTTTAAAGGCAAAAACGCCACGCAGTTTGACGCGCAAAGTTAAGCGACCGAAGTTAAATGCCTATGTACACCATAAAACAACTTGCAGCACTCAGCCCCGCGACCATCATGGCGCTAAGTGACGTCCTACTTGACTGCGTTGACGGCAACGCCTCCGTAAGCTTTATGTATCCCTTATCGCGCGACAAAGCCGACGCGTTTTGGCATAGCGTCGCTGCAGACGTGGCGCTGGGCAAACGCATATTATTAGTCGCAGAAAATGACGGCGGCGACATTGTGGGCACCGTACAAGCGATATTGAGCCAACCCGATAACCAACCCCACCGGGCTGACATCGCAAAAATGCTCGTACACCGCAACGCGCGCCGCCAAGGCCTAGCCGCCGCGTTAATGCTGGCCGTCGAAAAAGCCGCTGCTCACGCAGATAAAACCATGTTGGTACTCGACACTGTAACCGGCAGCGACGCTGAACGACTTTACGCCAAACTAGGTTGGCACGAATGCGGAAAAATTCCTGACTACGCCTTATTTCCGCGTCGTGGATTATGCAGCACGACGGTGTTTTATAAGGCGATTACGGTTTGAATTTTATTAAGCTAATAGGCCGAAGACGCCCTAAAATAGGACCTCTTCAGCCTATAAAACACTAGCCACTAATAGCGCTACTATCTAACGCCATCGGCATGCTTTGTTTTTTTCTGAGTTGTAGGAACAGTCAATCCATTTGCCGCCAGGATCTTTTATAACCAATATTCGTTTGGCATCAGATAATGGTTTGGTGGGTTCGCGCTGGCCGTCCCACCACAGGGTTCCCATTAAATTTACGCTGCATTCAAACATTCCGGGCTGACCAGCAGGTGAAAGACGGCAGTTGTCTTTTGCCACGCTGTAAAGTTTTGACCGTAGCACACCACTTTTGCCGGTAGCCGTCACCGTCGCCGGGAAACCCCCACCGGCTTCAAGCGCGGCATATTGAATAAACATAAAATCGCGCAGCACTTCTTCAGGCGGTTCTTCGTAAACTATGGGAGCACTTGCTGTCGGTGGTATTGCTTTATCAGCTGCCGCTCTAGTTACTTTTGCAGTTTGCGCCATGGGCACAAACGTTTCCTCTTTTGAACAAGCAGCGATTACCAAACAGCCTAACGCGATTAAAAATAGCCTCAAAATTCCCCCCGCAACCGAATAGGAAGCCTTACTGTTGGTTTTCTCATGCTGAAAGTTTGATTTTGTCCTTCGCCACTGCCCTTGTGCAAGGCAAAAAACATCGAGGTATCGCGCTCTTAAAGTTAAGGTGCCTCAATATGCGTTACACAAGCCTTACCGTCTTCCCAATCGAAATGGACGTAAATAAAGCGCTTTGTATTACTTTTACCCGTAGTTTTATCCGGCACTACGCTAAAAGTCACATTGGAATTAGATGAACTTGTAATCGCATCAATTTCAACATTGCGCTTGGTGTAGGCCGCCGCCGCGTTTTTAATGGAGTCTTTCATCGCAGGATGATTAAGCAATTGACGCGCGCGTAAACAAAGCATGTCTCGATAAGTCATGGCTTGGCCACTTTTTAAAGCTGTAAAAGCCTCTCGGGCCCGCGGCTCTAAAGTACTTTTCACCAAGGTATCGCGGCGTTTGTTTTCGGCGCCAGAAACTACGTCACCGCTACCAAAATCTGCTTTGCGCGACGGTGCCGCGATCGTACTTTGCGTGCCACGGCTTTTAACATCATCATTGCAGGGCGTTTCTTGGTAGGCGGTTTTACCGTCTACTACACACTTAAACGTAGCGGCATTAACGGGAAAGCTAATTAGGATCGCAACAATACTTGTTGGTAGTAAAAATAGTTTCATTTCGAATGACCACTTTAGGAAAATAAATTTTAAATATGGGAAGCCTAAAAAATCATAATTTAGACTGGGCAAACCAGCAACAACCAGTAGTTTAGCGCGTCTGCAACGGCGATACAAAACTCGAATTACAATATTTTACGCTATGATTTTAAGCTTTACGGTGGGAGAAATCCGATGAAAACAACACAAGGTTTAATGTCGCAATTAACAGTGCTTATTTTGCTAAGCGGATTATTTCTGTTTCCCGCTCCTCTTGCGCAGGCGCAAAAGGCGCAGCAAACAGAGACATCACGCTATACGCGC
>JANNXI010000129.1:0-1878 GCA_031409495.1 Betaproteobacteria bacterium | reverse complement strand
TTTGTGAACATCTTTCAAGCGCTAATTGTGGTTAAAAATTGCCTAGAAAAAAGGCTGAAGATACCCTAAATTAGCACTTGAAAGATATTCACAAAGCGCATCTAAACTGCTTACAAATCAAGCATTTGGCTTGTCAGAAAGACTCAACTACGCTATACTCCGGCACCTGTTGAAACGCACGTTGCGCGCCAACCGTAAGTATCAGCGAAATGATACGTGAATTGATTTGGAGATTTACATGGCACAACTTATTGATACCGCCGCAATTTTGGCAAAATACCAGCGCGCTCCTGGCGACACTGGTTCCCCTGAAGTGCAAGTGGCTCTACTTACTGGCCGCATCAATCATCTGACTGAGCATTTTAAAAAGAACGTAAAAGACCACCACGGTCGTCGTGGTTTGTTGCGCATGGTTTCAAAGCGCCGCACCATGTTGGATTACCTAAAGCGCGTTGATCTAGCCGCTTACAAGAAAATTATCGTAAGCCTAAGCCTACGTAAGTAATCACTTACTTAAGCTTAAGCCCAAAAGCCCCCTGTCATTTAATAGACAAGGGGCTTTTTTATTTGTAGATTTTTGTTTTAGTTTTTAGTTTTAAAAGTAGGTTTGGAACGCTTTAAATGCTTTGAACGTTTTTGCGCTGTGCCGTAAAAACGATGTGAATTGATTGATTAACCAGAATAGACGAAGGGAATTCCCGACATGAATGCAATTAAAAAATCCTTCCAGTATGGCCGCCACACGGTCACGTTGGAAACTGGCGAAATCGCTCGCCAAGCCGATGGTGCTGTACTCGTTTCAATGGACGACACCGTCGTTTTGGTGACTTGCGTAGCCCGTAAAGATGCAAAAGAAGGTCAAGATTTTTTCCCGCTCACTGTTGATTACCAAGAAAAGACCTTTGCTGCAGGCAAAATTCCCGGTGGTTTCTTTAAACGTGAAGGCCGCCCATCTGAGAAAGAAACCCTCACTAGCCGCCTAATCGACCGCCCATTGCGTCCGCTGTTCCCTGAAGGCTTCTACAACGAAGTGCAGGTTATTGCCACCGTCTTGTCATGCGATCCTGAAATTGATCCAGATATCGCCGCCATGATTGGTGCATCGGCTGCCGTAACTTTGGCCGGCGTTCCGTTTGAAGGTCCGATTGGTGCAGCTCGCGTGGGTTACATCGATGGCCAATACATTTTAAACCCGACCAAAACTGAGCTCGTCACGTCGCAAATGGATTTGATCGTTGCTGCGACTGAATCAGCGGTGTTGATGGTGGAATCAGAAGCCAAAGAACTTAGCGAAGAAATTATGCTCGGTGCGGTTGTATTTGGCCACGAAGCCCAAAAAGCAGTAATCAACGCTATTCTTGACTTGGCTGATGAAGCTGGCAAAGATATGTGGGATTGGAAAGCACCGGAGCCGGACGTCGCGTTACAAGAAAAAATTAACGGCCTAGCTGCTGCAGATTTAAATGAAGCGTTCCAGATTAAATCAAAGGGCGAACGCTCAGGCAAGATCTCCACTATTTCAAAGCGCGTTATTGCTACTTTGTGTACTGGCGAAGCGGGTGCACCGGATAAAAACACCGTTTCAAACATACTGTTTAACATCGAATCCAAAATTGTGCGTACCCAAATTTTGAACGGTGAGCCACGCATCGACGGTCGCAACACCCGCACCGTACGCCCTATCGCTATTCGCACCGGCGTGCTCCCGCGTACACACGGTTCTGCCTTGTTCACCCGTGGCGAAACCCAAGCAATCGCAGTAGCTACATTAGGTACATTGAAAGAATCACAATTAGTTGATGCGCTACAAGGCGAGTTCCGTGATCGCTTCATGCTGCATTACAACTTCCCACCGTATTCCACTGGTGAAACTGGCCG
>JANNXI010000128.1:0-15586 GCA_031409495.1 Betaproteobacteria bacterium | reverse complement strand
GCTCATTGCCTCCATGCGCCCTCACGCAATTGTGCAAGCGCCCATAAATGTTTTTACAATTTTTGCAGAACCCCATGCGTGGGACGCTGAAGTTTTACAGCAGCATGTTTTGCGAACCAATCACTCGTTGCCGGGATTGGTCGAAGCGGTGCGTGCCTGTCGTGTGCCTTTGGCGCTCGATGCCCGCGTGGAACGCGCTTTGGCGGAAGTTGATGCGTCCTTATCGAGCGCCGTGTCGGCAAAGGAGCTGGCTAACAGCGTGCAGCTGTCATTGAGCCAATTAGAGCGCTTGTTTGGCGCGCAGATAGGTCTGTCGATTCGCCGCATGGTATTGTGGCGCCGTTTACGTTTAGCGATTTCGCTTGTGTTTGAAGGGCAGACATTGACCTACGCCGCCCACGGCGCAGGATTTGCTGATTCTGCGCATTTCTCGCGCACCATGCGCGCCACATTTGGGGTTCGAGCTGATCGATCATTGCGGCACTTGCAGCTCCGTCGTTTGGATTGACTGGGCTTAACCCTTATCCCGCAGTGCCGGAGGTAGCGGCGGTGAGGGCGTAGTCGCCGGGCGTTTAAACGGTGCTAGTAGCTGGGCGATGTAGCGACGAGGATAATCTGGTTGGCTACCGATGCCCAAATCTTTTGTGCCGATCACATAGCGGGGATGATCGAAATTTGTGCCTAATAGGTAATCCCAAAGGTTTAAAAATAAGCCAAAATTAACATCACCTGCAGTACCGTATTTCATATGGTGAAAACGGTGCAAGGGTGCCCATGCAAATACCTTGCGCAGCTGCCCTAGCTGCATATCAACATTAGCGTGTTGGAGCAATAACTGTATTAAAACTGCAAACGTAAGCAACGCTGCCACGTCTATTGGCATACCGCACAATAATAATGGCATCACGCCAGCTATGGCTTCCACGGTTTGATGTAAGGGGTGTTTCATCAGCCCATTGAAGCTATACATCCGCGTTACGCTGTGATGGACAGCATGCAAACGCCACAGTGCTGATACGCGATGGCTGCCCCAATGTGCCAAGGTAATTCCGGCATCGGCGATAACAATCGCTACCAGCAATTGCAATGCAAGTGGCCATTCATTTGGCCAAAATTCTTTGAAAGGCATCACCGCGGCAAGCGCCGGTATTGTGCACAAACCTAGGGCGTTAAACGTCTCGTTTACGATGCCGTGCGCCGCGTCACGTTTGCTATCGCCTTGATCTGCGTTCCACGTGCGGTCATAGGGCATCAATTGCTCGGCAGCAAAAGCCACGCTTACTGCAACTATAAAAAGCGGAATGAGCAACCATAAACGCGATGGCTGATTGGCGACCAAAAATAGGGCCGTGCCGATGAAGCCGAAGAAAAATGCTGGTGCGTAAAGACGTTGTGCCAAGTAATACATCGCCAGGCTCCAATTGGTAGAAAACGCTAGCATCCTGCATTTGGGTGCGCATAGCTTGAAGAAACGGCGCATCGGCAAAAATAGTTACCTGACCACCATGCGCTGCGCACGTCACGTAGACAGTGCTTAACTAGAATGCCGTTAAAGGTTGCTCACGTATGCTTGGAGATGCCGTATTTAAGGGCGTTTTCAGGTTATGTACGGAGCCTTTTAACCGAGTCATTTGATGCGCGAATAGTTCGTTGTAGGTGCGGTGAGATGGGTAATTATTATGCTTATCCTGCCGTCGCGTTCGTAAAGCTGCCGTAAAATACGCCTTTATTCACGCAAATATTTAACTCTACGAAACCCGCCATGCACACCAAGTCTAAAGCCCCTAAAATCCTGCCGCCGTTGCAAATTGCTGATATTGAATCTTTAAACCACGACGGCCAAGGTGTGGCGCATGTGGACGGCAAGGTGGTTTTTATTGATGGCGCACTGCCGCGTGAGCGCGTGGAATATCAGCCGCGTCGTAGTAAAAATAGTTATGAGCTGGGTGAGACGGTGGCGATTTTGCGTGAGGCTTCTGCTCGTGTAAGCCCTAAATGCGCGGCTTTCAAGGTATGTGGCGGCTGCGTGTTGCAGCATGCCGAACCGGCATTGCAGGTGGCGGCCAAGCAGCGCGTGCTGGAAGATAATTTACAGCGCATCGGTAAGGTGACGCCTGAGCGTGTGCTGCCACCTATTTACGCCGCACCTTGGGCATACCGCCACCGGGCGCGGGTGTCGGTGCATTACGTGGCTAAAAAAGGCGGCGTGCTGGTTGGGTTTAGAGAAAAGAAAAGCAGCTTTGTAGCAGAGATGGGTCGCTGCGAAGTGCTGGCAGGCGGCGTGGGCAGTTTAATTATGCCGCTGCGGCAGCTTATGACCACCCTAGAAGCGCGTGCGCGCTTGCCGCAAATAGAGATAGCGGTTGGGCAAAACGTAACGGCGCTGGTGCTGCGAATAATGGACCCGTTGCTCGCCGAAGATGGCGAAAAGCTAAAAACGTTTATTGACGCGCAAAATTTAGCGTGGCGCGGCACTGATAATCCGCCTTTGCAGTGGTGGTTGCAATCTAAAGGGCCTGAAACTGCGGTAGCGTGGTATCCAGAAATTATGCCGAAGGTGAGCTATACGCTGCCCGAATTTAATCTGGATATGCAGTTTAAGCCTACTGAATTTACACAGGTAAATTTTGCGGTGAATCGTTTAATGGTGAAGCGGGCGATTGATTTGCTGGAAATTAAAGCGGGCGATAATATTGCCGATTTGTTCTGCGGCCTAGGCAACTTTACCTTGGCCATCGCCCGCCAAGGTGCCAGTGTTGTGGGTGTGGAAGGTAGCGAAAGCTTGGTTGCGCGCGGCTATGAAAATGCGCTGCACAATGGCTTTGTGGCTGATGAAAAGCGTTTGAGCTTTTTTGCGGCTGATTTATATACCAACCAAGAAGCCGCGATGCAGCGCGTGCCGAAGGTGAATAAAATGCTGATTGATCCGCCCAGAGATGGCGCCTTGGAAGTATGCAAACTGCTCACGCGCGAAGCGCGCCCAGAACTAAAACGCATCGTGTATGTGAGCTGTAGCCCGAGTACCTTGGCACGCGACGCGGGCGTGCTGGTGAATGAGCTAGGTTGGACTTTAGCTGCGGCTGGCGTGGTGAACATGTTTCCACATACGGGGCATGTGGAATCTATCGCGTTGTTTGTGCGGGATTAAATTTAAATGCCTTGGAGATGCCCTAAATACGGGCGTCTCCAAGGCTTTTTTAGCGACGCACATTTGTCACGTTGAAAAAGTAGAATGCTTCAATTAGACTAAACACGTTTTAGTTTTTAGATACTATGCTTGCGCTGGGATCGAAGCTTAAAGTGAACTGGTTGCAAGCAAGGAATGCGCCGTTCCCTAAAACTTTTGTTGTTTCTTGGAAAGTGAGGCCAAGGCGAAGTGAAGTTCTTTGAAAAATGATTCGCCCGATGACTATATTGTTTGACACAACGTCAAAATGTAGGGAGATAAAATTTGAATCTGCTCCATTATTTGTTGCGGTAATTTGGACGTTACACGCCTTGATTGTGCCTAACAGCTCTTCCGTAAAAATTAACGACGTGACTTTCACTACGCCAAAATCAAAGGGGATTCCATTGGTTGAGGGAGGTATAGGGAGAGTTGGCGGGCTTGCAAATAATGAACGCGATACGTTTTTAGTACCAGATCTGCCGTCAACCACAAAATTCATCGTGGCGCCATTGATGGTGTTAAAAATCATTTCTAACGAGCCCACCGGTACGATATTTCTGTTGCCCGTCCATGTGGAAGTGACTGCATCACCGTTCGAAATTCTAAGCATGCCTGCATCGCGGCAACGGTCGTTAGCGACGACGCAGTTCGTGGCGGCATACCAAATTGGATTGCGGTTGCCATCAAAAGTGTAGATGGTAATGAACATTGTGCCGTATTGATGTACAACCGACGCGCCCCAGCCGCTTTCGGCATCGATATTCCAGAGGCCAGACATCGCTGTGCCTGCGGTATCGACTGGAATGGCGTGAACTTTAGGGCTGTAACTGGCGCTGAAGCCGAGCATGAGTATTGTTAATGCGATCAAAGCAGCGCCCGCATTAGGGCGTAGGGTGGCAAACAGTCGCGTTGGTTTTAGGTTGATGAACAGCTTGGAAATACGTTGTGAAAATAAAGTCATAGTTTTTCTATGTCCGATTGGTAATGAATGGCGCAGTTAATTTATGTTTCACTCTTATTGTAGTTTACAACCTCCTTTTTTAGGTATGAAGTATTGCCTGTTTAAGGATGGATTTGCTACAAGGGGCACTACATTTTTAGTGCGCGCAGCTTGTGGCATATGTCCCTGAGCCCCGTAGATTGGGCGCTTCCGCGCTATTGATGAATGCGCTTTATGTGTTGCTCGGTTTTGGCCCCGTGCAATAAAATCGCGCGTACCAGCGCGTATTCACTAATGCGTGCCAAATCTTTTTCGGTGGGATTGGCGATCCGCGAGAAATCGGAATTGTCGGCTACATCGGCGAGCTTTACAACCCGTGCGATGGCGTTCGCGGCGGTGCGATGGGCTGCGGGGAGTCGCCCCTCGCCCTTGGTTTTGGTGAGCGCAAATATCGCGTCGATGATCTCAGCAGAAAACCCCGCTTCCTCCAATTGCGTTGAGGTTATTATGGTGTCTTCCACCACATCGTGGAGCACCGCGACAATGCGCTCATTGGGGGTTGATACTGTAAGCATGACGCGCAAGGGATGCAAAATATAGGGATGACCTCCTTTATCAGTTTGGCCTGCATGCGCGTGGGCGGCAATTTCTATGGCGCGTTCTAGGGTTGACATGGCTTGCTCCTGGGTAAAATGGCCAAGCTTACTCCACTTATCACTCTGTCCGTAGATGCCCTAAATTAGGGCATCTTCAAGGTAAGCCGCGTGCCGCTTCGGCGTGTAGATTCAGCATAGCTCTGGCCGCGCGGCAAAATCCTGTTCAAGTAGGGCCAAAGCATGGCGCACGCCCAATTCAGGGTTGCTCAGCGCCATTACGCCGCGCGCGGCCAATGGCGCAACGGCATCGTGCATCGACGCTTGCGCCAGTAAAATCGTATGACTGTTTGCGTTTTGGGCGCTGTTCAACGCTACAGCTTCGACGATGCAGTTAATGTAGGCAGATTTATCACCCGCTTTAAAATGCGCCCATGCCCCGCGCACATATAAGGGTGTGATGTGTACATAGGCGCCAGCAGCTTTTGCCGAAGATTGCACCAGTAAGGTGGATGGTTGTATCGTACTTTCTAGTGCCACGACCAGCGTGATTGGATTGCCACTTTTGGCAGCGATGTCGGCTACGGCACGGTCGATACGCGTGGCGATAATTGGCTGTTTCTTGATGGTGATTTGTAGCGCTTCAACGATGCCCCCCAGCGTTGAACAGGTACATACCACCACCCGTGCGCCAGTGTATGCCAACTGCTTTGTCGCGCGCGATATACGCGCCGCAAGCTTTGAGTTAGTCATGCCGACGCCCGGTTGTAAGGCATCTTCAAGGAGATCTTCGCGCACAGCATGCGCCACGCGTAAATGCGGGGCTATTTTTTGCATGAGCCGATCGAAGGTTTCGACGTGTGCTTCTGCGGTGTGCAAGAAGCCGATGTGCATGGGCTGAGGGGGCACTCTGTGTTTACCGTTTGTGAAGTTAAATATGGCTTGTGGAGCAGTGACGTGTTGAGTTCTAAATCCTGCCAACGCCAATTGGCTAGCGCATAAAAAGCGCGACGGTTAGGCCAACGGCCAACATCGCTAGGCCAACCATAATAATCATTGGCAATACCGTGTTTTGCTCGCGCGCACGGCGCGCTTGTTGGCGACCTGTGCGGGTGGCGTCGTTGCCGATAGTTCTGGTGCGTTGTGTTAAGTCACGCTGATTTTGGGCCGAAGAGATCGGGCCAATTTTGTTTAGCGACGAAATTGATCTGCTTTTATCCGCGGTAGCGCGAGCGACCTCTTCCGGTGTGGCGTGAGCCTTCGCGGCTTCGCTAAGCGATTTCACCGCCATCGTCATATTGCCGGCCTGGGTCATGGCTTTGCGAGGTGTTGCTAGGGCTGGCTGCGATTTTGTGATGTCCGCTTCGATTTTACCGGGCACGGCACCAGAATAGGCGCGCATTTTTTTCGTTTCAGAAATATAACCTTGAAATTCACCAGTTTGGTCAGTGTGGGCGGCAAGTTTGAGCGTGGCATCAAAAGAGTCGAAATTCTTGGCCAACTTGAGTGGTTTTACGAGTTCATCGCCATCCGGTTTTTGATTAAATCTGGGTGCATTCTGCGGCGTGTTCAACGCTGGCGCGCGGCTCTCAGACTTAGGCAGTATTGGCATGGCTTTGCCAGCCGCACGGGCGCTTTCAGGCGATTGACCACCGCTAATTTTCGTTAACACGCCGCGTAGATCGCGCGCGAATTCACCCATGCTTTGGTAGCGTTCGTCAGCAGCTTTTGCGAGTGCTTTAGCAACGATTAAATCGAGGATTTGCGGCACGCCGGGCACTTGGCTTGAAGGCGTGATGGGTTCGGTATTGACTGTCGCGTACATGATGGCATTTACGTTGTCGCCGTCAAACGGTGCACGCCCTGTGAGAGCTTCATAGAGCACCACGCCGAGTGAGAAAATATCAGTGCGGTAGTCGAGCTTTTTGCCAATTACTTGCTCTGGCGACATATAGCGCGGGCTGCCTAAGATCATGCCGGTCATGGTTTTGACAGCCGATGCAGAGGTCCGAGCGATACCGAAATCGGTGATTTTGGCGAGGCCTTCACCTACAACCATGATGTTAGACGGCTTCACGTCGCGATGGATCACATCGTTTTTATGTGCGAAACCTAAGCCCTCTGCCGCCTGCGCGATCCAATCAATAACTGCGTAAGTACTTGGGCGATTTTGCTCGGTGAGAAGGTCTTTAAGTTCGCGCCCCTCTAAAAACTCCATCGCCATATAGGCTACGGTATCGGTGCGACCAACATCATAAATAGTGACGATATTGGGATGGTTTAAGCGGCCAGCGGCTTTAATTTCTTGTTGAAAACGCGCCTCGTATTCAATAAGCTCATCGGCACTGAGCGACAAATTAATGGTTTTTATGGCCACCGTGCGATCAATCATGGGATCTACCGCTTTGTACACGGTACCCATTGCGCCTTGACCAATTACGCCGATAACTTTATATCGACCAAGAGTTTCGATCATATTATTTTTTTACCGGAACCGGAGCAGTCTTGGCTGGCTGCGCCGGTGCGGCGGCGGGTGCAGTCGTCGCAGTTGACCGGAGCTTTTGCGTTAGCGCGCGGAAGGTAGCGCCCCACGACGGGTGGCCAGCTTCTGCAGGGCTCAACTGAAATGCGGGATTTCTATCCAGCAGTTTTTGAAATTCCGCCCTGCATAAGGTGATTTTGCCAATTAAACAGTAACTGAACGCCGCAAATTTGCGGGCAGTGGCCAAAATATCAGCAGTGGTGGTTTGTTTTTGTAGGTCCAAAAATAATTTGGCGGCCAGTTCGAAATTGCCATCATCGTAGGCTTTAGTCGCGTCGGTTTGCAGCGCTTGTGCTGGAGTAGGCTTAGCAGCTGGCGGTGGTACGACAATGCCGTGGCGGCGCAAGTCTGCTTCCACAACGGCGGTTTTAAACACCGGCCCCCAAGTTGGGTGACCGGCTTCGGCGGCGCTTAATTCAAATTTTTGATCGAGCGCGATGGCTTTTTCAAACTCTTCTTTGCAGCGCAATTCACGGCCAGCTATGCAGTGCATGAACGCCATCGTTTTGCGAGCGGCGAGTTGTTCTAGCAGCGTTAATGTTGCGCTATCAAGGGCAACTAAAAAACTGATCTGCGCTTCTTCGTAGGTGCCGGCTTCGTATTGTTTTATCCCGTCACCTAAAGTAGCAACAGCCCGTTCGCGTTTTTGTTTTAACGCCGCTTCGGCCGCGGAAGGACCAGTCGGCACAGCCGCTGCGGGTGGCATTGGCGCTTGGCATGCGCTTAGGGTCAATACCAAACTAAGTGCAGCAATATTGCCGCCAAAGGGCAAACTTAAGAGCTTGCCTTTGCAGTGCTGGAAAACGCTGTACCAAGACGACGCAAAAGAGCGCGTCCGCTCTGACGTGAAGCACAGCTTGGCGGTTGATTCTGCAGACATTGCGAGCCCTCTTTGTTGGTGTCAGGAAACGGCTAACTTGAGCAATTATGGGGGCAATCAGCCTATTCGAATTTATGGTTGATGGCGAGAACTTCTTTCGCCTTCACGTCAATAGGGATTATACGCGGGGGGAAACTACTATTTCGAATTTCAATTTTGTGTTTTCCCGCCGGCACTGCAAAAGTCTTTAGCGGTGGCGATGAGCCTATAGATTTGCCATTTATCAGTACATCCCCCCACGGGTTAATTGAGAACTTAATGCTGGCCATTTGAGCCGCTTTGTTTTCAACCTTACTGGGGTCTGCTTTTAAATCCGCCTTGCTTGGGTTCAATTTAGGATCAAGCTTGGGATCGATTTTACTGTCTACTTTTGCTGCAACAGTTTCAGAAGTAGGCAGTTCAGTTTTGCCGGGCTCTGCCGCAATAGTCGCGCCGCTGTTTGTCGCGCCGTTTGTTGTCACCGCATTAATAATAGGCTCAACCTGCTTTGGTTGAGGAGGGATTACAACAACAGGCGCGGGAATAGCCACCGCTGGTGGTGGCAGGTGAGCTTGTTTCATGCTGAGCGCTACGGCCAAGCCCACGACCGCACAAGCAAAAAAGCCTCCAACCAACCATAATTTTTTACGATCTTGTAGAAAGGGAACGGGTGCATCGTCAATAAACTCCTCGGCTTCCGGTGCCGGATGCATGCTAAATCCACCCGTTGCCGTGCCTACTGAATTACCGCCGCCGCCATATGATCCCGTAGCTGATGCACGACCTTCCATGCCTGCCTTGGCATGGTTAAATGCTGCATCAGAATCGCCGACCACATAAATTTCATGTTCGCGCACATGCTTGTCTGTACGCGATCCTTCATATTGAAACAATTTTGCGTATTCTTCCGACAGGCATGACACCACGTCGTAGTAAGAGCGTGACACAACGACTTGGCCCGGCTGAGCGAAACTCATGATGCGCTGCGCCACATTAATGCCATCACCAATAATATTGGGCTGGTCATTAATATCGCGTACTAATTTTACTGGGCCTAAGTTGATCCCGATGCGCAGAAGGGAGCCAAACATGCTCGAGGCGGCGTAAGGTGCGGTGACATCAGGATTGGCGGTGTTGGGTATTGCTACAGCTTGCTCGGCGAGCTTTCGCATACTGTCGCGCAAGTGCATGGCAACAAATAGCGCATCTTCAGGGTCCCCCAAAAAGCTCATGGCAGCGCCATCGCCTGTATCTAGGATAAGGCGTTGGTCTTGGGGGATATTTACCAGCGCTTCGGATAGCAATTGAGTGAAACGATCTTTAATCTCAATCTGCTCGGAAACCGATTTCTTGGTATAGGCGACCAAGTCGACAAACACCACGCTGCAAATAAAGGTACGGTTGCCCTGATCGGCCATATTTTTAGTACCGGAGAAACTGGATTTAAAGAGTTTGTTTGAAACCGATGAAAACTAAACGATAGTGGAAATTACGCCTTGAAGATAGAGGAATGCACTAACCCAAACTGTCAACAACGCAAAACCTTTTTTTCAATCATATATATTTTAGCAAATTATGCGGGATCAAAGTACCTTAAAGAAGCTTCAAATTCGAATCAACAGCAAATTTATGTGCAATCAAGCACTTTTGCCGCGACTCCGGCACTGTCGCTACCCATCAAAAACAAAAATGCGGGGCACAGTGACGCCACATCACGTTCCGCATTCAGTGCTTCGCCTGGATGGGTTTTACCCCGAAATGGGCCTGACACGGGGCCCGGGAGGAGCAGGTTCATACGGAGTCCACTGGGCTTAGGCAATTCAGCCTGCCAAATTTGGACCATCACCGCGAGACTATTTTTTACCGGTGCAAATGGCCCCCAGTAGGCGGTGGGTGTGATGGCGTGCGTTTCGGTTAAAAACACGACGCTTGCATCGGGCGCTGCGAGCAACATTGGCAAACACGCTTTGGTCAGCGCTGTTGGCACCGCTAGATTTACTCTTGTATTTTGTAGCCAAATATCAAGATTTTGCATCGCTAGCGGCATCAACGGTGAAAAATGCGAGGCGCCATGGAAAATGCCATCAATCCTCCCCAATTTGGCCTCAATGGTCTGAGCAAAGGCATCAAGTTCGGCTTGCGTCGCCTTCAGAAAATCGAGCAACATGATGGCCGGCTGGGGAACCTGCATGGCGTCGAGTTCATCATATAGTGCGTCCAATTTGGCCTGATTGCGACCGTGTAAGACTACGGTAGCGCCCGCTTGCGCGAAAGCGATTGCCGCCGCGCGACCCAATCCAGAGGTTGAGCCCGTGACGATGACAACGCGGTCATGGAGAGATTGCGGTTTAGCGACGTAGTCTTCCGGCAAGTAAGTTGCTTCTAGCATAATTTTTGATGGGGAATGGTGAGGGAAATTGCCATGTTGGCTGCAGCCACGCCGTTGCGTGCCGCGGCTTCTAGTGTGCCTGGATAATCGCACGCAACATAGTCGCCCGCTAGATAAAAGCCAGGGACAGCGAGATGGTTAATCGGTGGCCGACGTAAATTTGGCGTACAGGCAAAGGTGGCACGCTTTTCGGTGATTACCTTTTTCCAAATTGGCACCGGTAAGGTGGGGGCAAAACGCCTAATTTCGGCAGCAATTTTATCGCCTAATTCAGCTTGACTTAAATTTTCGTGCACGCCTGATGCAGAAATAACAGCGGCGACCAAGCCGGCATTGCCGTACAAGGCATCGCGGTTAAAAAACCACTGCGCTACGCCATTGGTTTGGCCTTGCATCGCGTTCAAATCGGGCAAGGGAGATAGCGCATATTTTAAATAAACAGTGGTGATCGGCTCGTACTGAAAATGCGCCGTGGCGGTGTTGAGTAATTCGTTGACTTGTAAACACGTAGACGTAATTTGCGTGAGTTGATGCGGCCCCACGGCACAAATGACGGCATCGAAATTTGCTATTTCCGCAGCTTTATCAATGCCTGTAAAGCTAATAGAATAAGGAGCCTTCAGGGTATCACGATCTATTTTTGAGATGCGCACACCTGTTTCAACCGTGCCGCCTTTCGTGCGCAGCCAGGCCGCTGCCGCATCCGGAAACAGCGCGCTTAGATCAATGTTGGGTAACAATAAATCGCTACCGCCGCGCGCGCCAAAAAGTGCATCGCGCAACACGTTGGCAAACACTTGGGCGCAGGCATTGGCGATGGGCGTATTAAGGGCAGAAACACAAAGTGGCTCCCAAAATAAGCGGATTATTTTTTTGTTTTGCCCGCCCTCTAGCAGCAAGTTTTTAACTGTTTGATTGGGTGCTACTTTGAAGCAGTTGAACTTCAGTTTTTGCATAAACCACGCCGCGCGCATCCGCTCGCCAATGCTGATGCCTTTGGCTGTAAATAGCGCAATGGCAAGTGGTAGCGCAGCGGGCCACCATGTCGGAACATGGCGCGGGGCGCGCATTGAAAACCCGGGGGTTAATTGCAAATTTAGCGGTACGCGCGTTAGCGCGTTTTCGGCTACACCGACATCGCGCATGAGGCCAAGCAAACAGCTATAAGCGCCGGATAAAATATGCTGGCCGTTATCTAAACTAACATCTTGATAGTCGACTCGCCGCGCCCGCCCGCCCAGCACTTTTGCAGCTTCAAATACCGTTACTTGCGCACCGCCTTGGCTTGCCCGCACTGCAGCAGCCATACCTGCATAGCCTCCGCCAATAACGGCAATGCGTGGCTTCGCGCCACCGGCTTTGGTCACGAGCTGATCCACGTCTTCCACGCAATCCAAAGCTTACGAATCGGTGTGAGTGATGTGCGCTGATTAAGCACTTTAAAGCCATCACGCGCAATTTCAACCAAGAGGGTGCGGTAGATGGCCGACATAATTAGCCCTGGCCGTTGGGCGCGTTTGTCTTCGGGGGCGAGAGCAGCAAAAGCCGCATCGTAGGTGCTTTGCGCGCGCTCGGTTTGAAACGCCATGAGTTTAGTGAAGGCATCGGTGTGCTTTGCATGGAGCAAATCAGCGACTGAAACATTGAAGCGCACTAAGTCTTCCAAAGGCAGGTAAACCCTGTCACGACGTGCGTCTTCACCCACATCGCGAATAATATTGGTGAGCTGAAACGCCAAGCCTAAGTGTTCTGCGTATTCCATGGTTTTAGGATTACTAAAGCCAAAAATCGATGCGGATAATTGGCCCACTACACCCGCCGCGCAGTGGCAATACTGTTTTAGTTCTGCAAAATCAGCATAGCGATTGCGTGTTAGATCCATTTCCATCCCGTCGATAATTTCAGTTAAACGGGCTTTATCCACACCGAACTGCGCCACGGCTGGAGCGAGGGCTTTTGACACTGGATGTTGCGGTGTACCGTCAAATAAATTGCCTAATTCGGCGCGCCACCAGCCTAATTTTGCGCGGGCGACGTTGATATCTGAAACTTCATCAACGATATCATCTACCTCACGGCAGAACGCGTAAAGTGCGGTAATAGCGCGACGACGTTCGGGCGGTAAAAATCGAAAACTATAGTAAAAGCTGGAGCCACTTTTAGCCGCTTTTTCTGCGCAATATTGATCTGGAGTCATAGAAAATTATAAAGTTACGGGTTACCAAATGCGGGTGATTTGCTTGAGCCAGTCGCGTTTGCGCATGACAGGGCGATGCTGAAATATGTCGCCATTTACGGCATCAATTTTATCTAAAATAGTGGCCCCACCGGCCACCACAAAGCGTAGCTCGAAACCAAATCGGCCGCCTAGTCGTTTAGCGAGAGGCTTTCCAGACAACAGCAGCGCGCGTGCGCGCTGCACTTGAAAGCGCATAAATTCATGCCATGCTGGTCCTGATGTATTGCCAGCAATGGTGGCGTCGTTCAAATTAAAGCTAGAAAGCTCATCTTGCGGCATGTAAACGCGGTTTTTCTTGCAGTCAACAGCAATGTCTTGGAGAAAGTTGATAATTTGCAGTGCCGAGCAAATGGCATCGCTCTGTTGCAAATTTTCAGGCGTCGCTTTGTCATGCAAGTGCAGCATTAAACGCCCGACCGGATTCGCTGAACGGGCGCAATAATCAAGCACCTCTGCATAATTGGCATAACGTGGTTTGACGACATCTTGGCTAAACGCATTGAGCAAATCATAGAATGCGGAAAGTGGCAGGCGATACTGTTCCATATGGCTGTAGAGTCTTGAAAATAGGGCGTCTGTTGGCATTACGCCAGACCTAATTAGGTTCAATTGACCCACATAACCGTTGAGCAACGCCAAGCGTTGCGCGGGTTGCAAATCACCCTCATCGGCAAAATCATCTGCGGAGCGCGCAAACGCATAGATCGCCTCGACCGGGAGACGCATGTGGCGCGGTAGCAAAATGGACGCAACCGGAAAATTCTCGTAGTGATCAATACTCATAGCCGTTAATTATCGCCGATTCAGCAGTGATGGGCGATGGTTACATCATTTCGCCCCCAGTTTTTCCCGAAAATTACTGACAAATTAAATTAACTGCAGCAAAACCTTAAAAAAGTGAGCGACAGTTTTTATAAATGCGCTATAATTGAAGGCTTGGAAAAATGCGAGTGTGGCGAAATTGGTAGACGCACTGGATTTAGGTTCCAGCGCCGTAAGGCGTGGGGGTTCGAGTCCCTTCTCTCGCACCAAGACCAATTAGTATTACGTTTGTTTCATATGTTCATATAGCGGCGCCCGCACTTAGATGTACGCTGCGGGCGTTGTGCTTTCTGGCGTGCCGCGTCAAAAACACCTCAATCAAAACGATGTTGCCTCCGCAGAGTTTCAATCGGTGGTGCATTGAGTGCGAATGCGGCAATAATTTTAGGAAATTCCATGCAAACTCAAGTCACTCCTGCTGCCGTGAGCAGCCTAGAACGTAGCCTTCCGTTGGTTGTTTCGGCCGCTGAAATGGAAGCGCAAGTTATGGCGCGCCTAAAGCAGGTTGCGCGTACCGCTAAAATGTCTGGCTTCCGTCCAGGCAAAGTGCCGTTTAATGTCGTTGTGAACCAATATGGTTACTCGGTGCGTCAAGAGGTAATGGGCGCCAGTGTTGAGCGCGCATTCGTGCAGGCCGTGACTGCCGCACAATTGCGCGTGGCCGGTCAGCCGCGCATTGCTGCTACAGAAACCGGTGCAAATTCTGATAAATACGAATTTACGGCCACTTTTGAAGTATTTCCAGACGTAAAAGTGGGTGACTTAACCGGACAAAAATTGGTAAAGCCGGTCGTGACTGTGGCTGATGCTGATGTGGATCACACCATTGCAACGCTGCGCAAGCAACGCGCCAAATTTGAAGCTACCAAGCGTGCCGCGCAAAACGGTGACTTCGTAAAAGTGGATTTTGTTGGCAAGTTAAACGGTGAAGTGTTCGATGGTGGCGAAGCCAAAGATTTCAGCGTAGTGCTTGGAGAAGGCCGCATGTTGGCTGACTTTGAAGCTGCAATCGTAGGCATGAAGCCAGCGGAAACAAAAACCTTCGACCTAACTTTTCCATCTGACTATAAAGAAGAGCTAGCTTCTAAAACTGTGCAATTTACTGTTACCGTAAATGCACTGAGCGAGCCAATTTTGCCTGAATTGGATGCAGAGTTTGCAAAAAGCTTAGGGGTAGATAACGGCGATGTCGCAAAAATGCGCGGTGAAATTAAAGCGAACCTTGAGCGTGAATTAAAAAAGCGCGTCGAAGTTAAAATTAAAGACCAAGTTATGGAAGCCGTGATTGCGGTGTCCGATTTAGCCCTGCCACGCGCATTGGTAGAGCCTGAAATTGGTCGCTTGCAGGCACAAGCTGTTGAAGATTTGCAGCGTCGCGGCATGACCACAAAAGACATTTCTTTGCCGGCAGACTTATTTGTTGAGCGGGCGGAAAAGCGCGTTAAGTTGGGCTTGTTGCTCAATCAAATTATTGCCGATAACCAGCTTAAAGCGGCACCAGATAAAGTTAAAGCCATTATCGAAGAACACGCCGAAAGCTACGAAGAGCCAGAGCAAATGGTGAAGTGGTACTACAGCCAACCTGAGCGTCTAGGTGAAGTAGAAGCCTTGGCGATTGAATCCGCCATCGTTGAGTGGTGCTCAACCAAAATGCAATCGTCTGAGGAAGCGCAGAGCTTTGATACAGTAATGGGTATTGAGCGTAAATAATCCTATTTTTTATGCTTGGAGATGCCGATATTTAGGGCTTCTTCAAGCTAATAAAATAAATTTTTGAAACCCGCTAGCAATCGTTGGCGGGTTTTTTATTGTTTGTGAGCATCGAGACCAAATTAGTGAAGGTGAGAAATTTCCCTCATATTTGACTTGAATCCGCGCAACGAAGGCCAATGTATTAGGATACGAATATTGCCCGTTTACGACACTAGAGCACGCTGCAAAAGTGCTGGCTGCAACCACCGAATTTAACTAAATATTGAGACTGCCATGAAAACCTTTTACGACTTTCAATCCCAAGCTTATGATATGTCCGG
>JANNXI010000127.1:0-5892 GCA_031409495.1 Betaproteobacteria bacterium | reverse complement strand
CCCGCGCAACCCCCCGGTGCGTGGCAGCCTGCGCCGCAGCAGCCTGCGTGCTTAACCTTGACCCGTCACACTGCGCCAGAATTGGCCGGCCGAGGGATAATTCTTCACGAATCCAGAACGGATCCCACGCGCCAGCCCATTCGAGTTGCGCGCCTAAAAGCGTGTAAAAATTTTCTTCAAACCCATTGGCGCGACCACTAATGTGTACGCTGGGGTTTTCATTTGGCCGATTAAAATAGTAAAAGCTCAAGCCGCTACCCAGCCCGAAGATAAGGCTTTCTGAAAATACCTGCGCATCAAACCGCAACACGTTAGCTAGACTGGTGGCGGCAGACTGGGAGTGTGCGATATGTAGGTAATTTGGGAGCAGCGTTGGCGTCATATTTTTAATGTACTTGACTTGGCTTTAGTGTCTGAAGATGCCCTTTATCCCGCAAGGGGACTACCTTCGGGTCGTCGGCCATCTTAAGGCACTAAAATAGTGCTATTTTGCACCCATGCGAATCGCGCCATCTAAGCGAATCACTTCGCCATTGAGTACTTCATTTTCAATAATATGTGCGGCCAAGGATGCGTATTCTTCAGGCTTACCTAAGCGTGATGGGAACGGAATTTGCGCACCGAGGGAGTTTCTAATTTCTTCGCTCATGCCTTGCAACATGGGGGTGTCAAAAATGCCCGGGGCGATTGTCATCACGCGGATGCCCATCTTGGCAAATTCTCGCGCAATCGGCAAGGTCATGCCATTTACACCGGCTTTAGAAGCGGCATAAGCAGCTTGACCAATTTGGCCCTCAAACGACGCTACGGATGAAGTGTTGATAATCACCCCACGCTCACCCGAAGCCATTGCCGGCTGCGCTGCCATTGCCGCCGCAGCAAGACGAATTACGTTAAAGGTGCCAATTAAGTTGATGTTGATGGTGCGGGTAAAGTTAGCCAAAGAATGCGGCCCATGTTTACCCACCACGCGTTCGCCTGGCGCCACACCAGCGCAATTCACAGCGCCATGAATGCCGCCAAATTTGGACGTACACAGGGCAACGGCCGCGGTAACGCTCGCCTCATCACACACATTGGTTTCAATAAACGCGGCATTTGCACCTAGCTCAGCCGCAGTTTTTGCGCCCACTTCAGCATTTAAATCTGCGATCACGACATTGGCACCACGACTAACCAATAACTTAGCCGTCGCTGCGCCCAAACCCGATCCGCCACCCGCAATTAAAAACGTAGCGCCTGATATTTGCATGGTCAATCCTTATTCGTAAAATGTAATTTACAAATTCTATCATTGCACTAGGCTGGTGCGGTTGGGCGATGCAGATTGAGTGTATTTGTTCGCCGATAATGTGGCGATGTGGAGAGGTGCGCAGATTTAGAAATGGAATTAAACCGGCTTTGCTATAATTTTCCCATGACAAAACGATCCGGTTGGCAAGCTAGCCTTGACTTAAAATTTAGCTTCGAAAACGGACGCACTGTGCTGCGCGACAAGCGCCATACCGGCCCGTTGGTGATACAAAAAGCGCTGTATCCAGAGGGTAATCAAACTTGCCACGCCATTATCGTGCATCCGCCCGGCGGTATTTTAGAAGGCGATAAGCTTGAAATAAATGCGCAGCTTGCCCCACAGGCGCATGTGCTGTTCACCACGCCCGGTGCTACGCGCTGGTACAAGAGTGCGGGGGCGCAGGCGTTGCAGCGCGTGCACATTCAAGCAGGCGCTGACGCGTGTGTGGAGTGGTTGCCGCAGGAGACGATTTATTTTGAACATACTCACGCTAAGAACCTTGTGGATATTGCCTTAGCAGCCGATTCGCGTTTTATTGGTTGGGAAATTGCGTGCCTTGGCCGCAGGCTTGCGGGGGAATTATTTGTAGCTGGGCGGGTGCAGCAAAGCCTGCGGGTTTCTGTCGAAAGTAAGCCCGTGTTTATTGAGCAGGGTGCGCTAGCCGCGAGCGATGCAGCGTTGGCTTCGCCAGTTGGCTTTGATAGCAATGCGGTGTACGCGACTTTTGTGGCTTACGCGGAAGGGTTGTCGCCTGCCTTGCTTGCGCAGTGCCGGCTGTGTGCGGTGCCAGACGTAAAGGTTGGCCTCACGCTAATGGGCAAGGTGTTAGTAGGCCGCGCGATAGGCAATTCGCCAGAGGCTACGCGTGCAATTTTTACCCAATGGTGGAAAATAATTCGCGAAACTGTCTGTCAACGGGTAGCGGTCGAGCCGCGAATCTGGCAGACTTAAATCATCGTTTGATATGGTAATTATATGGAACTCACCCCGAGAGAAAAAGATAAACTGCTGATTTTTACCGCTGGCCTGCTAGCCGAGCGGCGCAAAGCGCGCGGCTTGCGACTTAACTACCCAGAAGCGATTGCCTATATTTCTGCGGCTATTATGGAAGGTGCGCGCGATGGCAAAACGGTGGCGCAAATGATGCACTACGGCACAACCTTGCTCAGCCGCGCGGACGTGATTGACGGCATTGCAGAAATGATTCCCGATATTCAAGTGGAAGCTACTTTCCCCGATGGCACCAAGCTTGTTACTGTTCATCAACCGATTCAGTGAGGCGGCACGCATGATACCCGGCGAAATAATTACGCAAGTAGGTGACATTGAAATCAATGTCGGTCGCGACACGGTAAGCGTGCGCGTGGCTAATAGCGGCGATAGACCAGTCCAAGTAGGTTCGCATTATCATTTTTACGAAACCAATGCGGCGTTAGTTTTTGATCGTGATGCCGCTTACGGCTTCCGGCTAAATATTGCGGCAGGCACCGCTGTGCGTTTTGAGCCGGGTCAAGAGCGCACGGTGAGCTTGGTAAAACTGGCGGGGATCCGCGTCGTATATGGCTTTAGGGGCCAAGTAATGGGGAAGTTGAAATGACTACATTAACCCGCCGCGCCTATGCCGAAATGTTCGGTCCCACCGTGGGCGATCGCGTGCGGCTCGCTGATACCGACTTAATTGTCGAGGTCGAATTTGATCGTACGGTGTACGGTGAAGAGGTAAAATTTGGTGGCGGTAAGGTGATTCGCGATGGCATGGGGCAGGGGCAGCTAACGGCTGCGCACGTGGCCGATACTGTTATTACCAACGCGCTAATTATCGATTACACCGGTATTGTTAAAGCCGATATCGGTATTAAAAATGGCCGTATTGTCGGCATCGGCAAAGCCGGTAATCCTGATATTCAGCCAAATGTAACAATTGCCATTGGGGCGGCTACTGAAATTATTGCGGGAGAGGGTTCCATCATTACTGCAGGTGGCGTCGACACCCACATCCATTTCATTTGCCCGCAACAAATCGAAGAAGCGCTCATGTCGGGCGTTACCACGATGATTGGCGGTGGTACTGGGCCGGCAACAGGCACCAACGCCACTACCTGCACGCCGGGACCGTGGCATATTCATCGCATGTTGCAAGCGGCTGATGCGTTTCCGATGAATTTAGGGTTCATGGGCAAAGGAAATGTGTCGCTACCCGAACCGTTGCGCGAACAGGTTGAGGCCGGGGTGATAGGCTTAAAACTGCATGAAGACTGGGGCACTACACCTGCAGCCATTGATAATTGCTTAACGATTGCGGATGAAATGGATGTGCAAGTAGCCATCCATAGTGACACGTTGAATGAATCTGGTTTTGTTGAATCCACTATCGCTGCATTCAAGGGCCGCACTATTCATACCTTTCATACCGAAGGTGCAGGGGGTGGCCATGCGCCGGATATTATCAAGGTGTGCGGTGAGGCTAACGTGCTGCCGTCTTCCACCAACCCCACGCGGCCGTTCACGATTAACACCATTGATGAGCACCTAGACATGCTCATGGTCTGCCACCATCTTGATCCCGCCATTGCTGAAGATATCGCGTTTGCAGAATCGCGTATTCGTCGTGAAACAATCGCAGCCGAAGATATTTTGCATGACATCGGTGCTATCAGCATGTTCTCGTCTGACTCGCAGGCGATGGGGCGCGTGGGTGAAGTCATTATCCGTACTTGGCAGACAGCGCATAAGATGAAGCAACAGCGCGGGCAGTTAGCTGAAGATGCAAAAGACAACGATAATTTCAGAGTAAAACGCTACATCGCCAAATATACCATCGCCCCCGCGCTCACGCACGGCATCGCGCATGAAGTAGGTTCAGTTGAAGTAGGCAAGTTGGCTGATTTAGTATTGTGGAGGCCCGCTTTTTTTGGCGTTAAGCCTTTACTTATTTTAAAAGGCGGCATGATTGCTGCCGCGGCGATGGGCGATCCAAACGCATCCATTCCTACGCCCCAGCCAGTGCATTACCGTCCTATGTTTGGGGCCTTTGGCGCGGCGATGCATGCTACTTCAGTCACTTTTGTCTCGGCGGCGGGCTTAATCAATAAAGACGTGGTGGCGCTAGAATTGAAGAAGCGCTTGGTGGCGGTGAAAGGCACGCGAACGTTGCGTAAGAGTGATCTACCGTTTAACGGCAAAACACCAGTCATGCATGTAGATGCAGAAAGCTACGAAGTGCGCGCTGACGGTGAGTTGCTCACCTGCGAGCCTGCTACGAGTTTGCCGATGGCGCAACGCTATTTCCTATTCTAAAGAGTGAACATGCTAGAAATTAAAACCAAACTTAAAGTACGTCGCGAAGCCTACCAAATTGAAGTGGCTGATCGCTTAATGCTGCCGTTTGATCTGCGCCAAAAATCGCGCCTGCGCACTAATTTAGCATCGGGTGAGGAAGTGGGCGTGTTGTTGCCCAACGGTGAAATATTGCGTGGCGGTGATTTGCTAGTCGCTACCGACGGCCGTGTGATTCAAGTGGTGGCGCAGATTGAAAAAGTGATGCAAGCAGACTGCGAATCAGCACTTGATTTAGCGCGCGCCGCCTACCATTTGGGTAACCGACACGTCGCGCTGCAAATTGGCGACGGCTGGTTGCGCATCGCAAATGATCATGTGTTGCGGCAAATGTTGGAAGGCCTAGGTTTGGTTGTAAACGCCCTAGATGCATCGTTTGAGCCGGAGTCGGGTGCTTATGGTGCACAAGGCGGTGGGCACAATAATGCGCATCACCATGAAGTAGATTTAGTGCCGCCAACACACGGTGGGGTGATTCATCAGTTTGGTGATTTCGCAGATGGAGATGCGTCGAAAGCCATGCAATACCGGGCTCCGCACGCTCATGTGCATGGACCTGATTGCGGCCACAGCCACGATGACCATCAACGCTGATCTCTCCCTCGCACGCTTGTTACGCCTAGCCAGCCCCGTGCTGCCGGTGGGTGCATTCAGCTATTCGCAGGCGTTGGAATGGGTGGTGGAAGCTGATGGCGTGAGTAATTTTGTAAAAGCAGAACGCTGGATTGTTGATGCATTTCGCTTAAATCTCGCGCGGTGCGAAGCGCCGGTGTGGCTACGCTTATTGCAAGGCTGGAATGCTACCGATATGGCAGCAATAAACCGATGGAATGACTTCTTTTTAGCCACCCGAGAAAGTGCCGAACTACGCGCCGAAACCGTGCAAATGGGACGCGCCATGCGCACCATTATTTTGCGCTCTCATGAGTTTGACGCAACGCTTTGCGCACAACTCGAAGCCATCGAAGAACCTTGCTATCCGACTGCATTTACTGCAGCGATTAGCGCATGGCAAATTGATCCCCGCGCTGGCTTAACGGCCTATTTATGGGCGTGGGCTGAAAATCAAGTAGTCGCTGCCATGAAGTTAGTGCCATTAGGTCAAACCGATGGACAACGCCTATTGGCGGGCATTATCAACCATATACCCCCCACACTAGACACTATTTTTGCCTGCGCCTTTGACCACATCGGCGCACTTTCGCATGGCCTAGCCATTGCGTCCGCACAACACGAAACCCAATATTCAAGGCTATTTAGAT
>JANNXI010000126.1:0-3886 GCA_031409495.1 Betaproteobacteria bacterium | reverse complement strand
CAGCACTCTATAAACGCGGTAAGTGTGAGCGGCTTTATTTTGATAATGGGTCAAATTACAGTTCTAAAGAGATTATGCAGGCGTGCGTGCGCTTGGATATCCACTTGTCGCATGCGCCCATACGGGATGGTGCAGCCAAGGGCAAGATTGAGCGCTTCTTCCGCGGGTTTCGGGATCGCTTTCTTACCCTGCATCGTAGTTTTGCGTCCTTGGCTGAACTCAATAGATTAACCCACGAATGGGTAGAGAATGAGTATAACGCCAAGACCCATAGCGCCATTGGCATGGCACCTATTGAACGGTTTAATTTGGATCGCAATCGGATCAAGTTTATAGCCGACGATGCCTTTAGCGCGGAGGTATTTTATGTGGAGGAAACCCGTAAGGTAGGCAAGACCAACGTGTTTTCTATCAATTCACAGCGCCATGAATGTCCGGTGGATTTGCGCGATAAAACTATTGAGGTGCGTTATGACCGGATGCGGCGCGATGGTTTTATTGTCTATTTTGCGGGTAAGCGCATGGGGGTGGCAACCCCATTAGATTTGGTTGCGAATGCACGGCTGCGGATGGCGGAGAAACCAGAGGGGCCGGCGAGAGTTGATGTGTCCACGCCGGATATAACTGCACCTGTGGCGACCGTTGTGCGGGCGGCTAAAGTAGCGCAAGCGACACCAGCACCAGCAACGCAAGATAGAACGGGGGGCAAACCATCATGATCAAGTCAACATTTGGTTTGACCAAGGAGCCGTTCTATCGGGCGGACGTGAGTTTGTTGCCACAGCAAGCCGAGGCCATGGAGATGGTGCAGATTCATGCGCAGCATGGCGGCTTTAGCGTCATTGTGGGTAATCCGGGTGTGGGTAAATCAGTGTGGCGTGAACACCTTTGTGCGTTAGGTGGCCAACGCGATGCCGTCGTAGTGTCGTTTACACAAACGATGCATACCTATCAGCCCATCTTAAAACTGTTGGCGCAGTCGATGCAGTTGGCACCGGTGGCGGTAGGTGATATTGAGCGTGAGTTGGTGTTGGCAGCGTATCGCCATGCGCAGGCGCAGAAGACGTTGTACATTGTTATTGATGAGGCACACTTGCTGGAGGTGACGATTTTACGTAAGCTACGTTTGCTGTTTGAGCGCTTTCCGGCGAAACATAATTTGGTGTTACTGGGGCATCCGGAGCTAATGTTTCGGTTGTCGATGATGTGCAATGAGGATATCAAAAGCCGGATTAGTTATTCTAAGCAGTTGTTGCCGTTGCATCATGAGGATTTGGCCAATTTCATCATCGCTGAATTGAGTGCGGTAGGGTTGGGTGCGAATGCCTTTGATGAGGCGGCTATCGCTGTCGTATTGCGGGCGGTACAGGGTAATTTACGGTTATGCCGTAATCTTTGTTATGCGAGCTTGGTGGCGACGTGCCTTGCTGGTCAACGGATATGTATGGTGAGCCATGTGAATACCGCCTTGCAACAGCCGCATTGGCGCTCGCATGAGGCGTTGCTGAAGCAACAGGTGGTGTTGGCGCAGGCGGCGGCGTAGGTGGTGCCTTGCGTCGCGTTTTAGCGCCTTGCAGTAAGCGGGTTATGGGCGTGTGTAGTCGGCTGTGCGCCATTGGTTTATTGGGCAGTTAGGCTGGGCGATTTTATCGCTTGGCTTGATTGCTTGGTGGTCGCTTGGAGAAAGCGTGGGCTATGGCGTGTAGTGCGTAGTGTATGGCGTAGCGCATCGCGTGGATCGCATCGCAATCAACCTATTTGGGGAATCAGCAGATTCCCTTTTTTATCGACTGCGGTTATGACGGCAATTAGCCCAAGCGTACGATACAAGCGCGGTTGGGGCATGAAAATCTTATGACGTGAGTGTGGCAATCGCTGCTTTAAATATCCAAAATCTTATGATGAGAAGTTGGGTGGCGATACGACGGAAGCGGCGTACGCCACAGCACTGGCGGCGGTGGCGGCGATGCTAAGGGCTGTGGGGTTGCCGTTGAAGCCGACGTGGCTTATGAGGTTGCCGACGCTATCGTATTCGAAGGTTTCAGCAGAGCCATCGGGGAGCACGCGTTTGGTAACACGGTTAGCAGCGTCGTGTGCACGCTGCACGGTGGCAGCGACAGATAAAATAAGAGGTGTGCGAATCTCAATTTTATACTTGATCTTGGCGGCATTCAGGCTCGATATCCAGTCAGCGACTAATTTATGAACCTCAGGATGTTCCGGGGCACCGTCTACGATAATTCTGAATTTCCTTTCAACAAATGTGATGTCAAACTGGGGCTCCGACCCGCGTACTAGGGCGAACCGATAAAGCCAACCGTTGTTGGTGGCTGCAAATATGGTGTGAATATCCTCATCTGGGCGGCTAAAGTATTCCGTGTGAAACCGCATCCGGTACTTTGCCGTCAAATCGCGCGCAATTGCACGTAAGCCATCTTCATCTGCACGCCCATCTTCGATATAAAAAAGCACAACTGGCTGCCGCGGTTTAATAAACGCTGGTACGTACAGACCGACGATTATGAACAAGCAGAACACGCCAAGACATCGAACTAACCAGCGCTGTTTCATGGCACGCCCCCGGACTCAAGCCAAGATTTGATTGACCGATCCAAGGACTGAAATGCGGCCTTACCTACAATTTCATTTGCGCGCGCAATGAATGCAGTGTGATTATCGCCCTTCCCCACAGTTTTGATGGTGACCCCACCCAGTCCAGCTTCCGGCGTTCTAGCAATACTACCGTTATGTAAAACATGAAATGTGGTCGTCTGATTAACAAGCGTCAGCGACTGGTCTTTTCGTTCTATACGTATAGGTCCGCCCGGAAATACTAACCATCCCGCGTATCCAGTCGTTCCACCTTGCACCGGAGCGCCAACATCAGGATAAAAGTGTGCTGGCGCAGGCAGGCGCAACATCACCTCATAAACTTTCTTGGGAGTGCATTCTGGCGAAGATGCACAAATCTGTATTTGAGGAACCTCATAGTAGTGCGTTGGTCGCCCATTTGGGCTTAGGTACGAATTATACAAACCACCTACAACGGTTTGAGAGAGCAGTCCCAAGGTAGCGCCTACTGTAATGCCAAAACTTAACTCGCCAAGACTCAGCATCCCACTCGGGTCACGCCTATTGATAGAATCACCATTCCCATAAACATACTTATTCAAAGTAGCCGGACTTCTCTGACTCCCCTGATGACTATCCTGACTTACAAACCTAGCCATCGCCGGGTGGTAATACCGCGCCCGTAAATAAATCAACCCATTATCCCCATCCAGATGCTCGCCCGCGTATAGGTAGCTTGTGGGATGGGTGCCGGTTTTGTTGGCGACTTGGCCGTAGTCGGTGTAGCGCCAGGTGCTGGTTATTGCGGCGGTGCTGTCGGTGACCATTCTGGTTGAGCCTAGATGGTCTGCATGGTAGGTGTAGCTTTGTAGGTTGAAGGCGGCTATTCCTGTGGGGCCGGTGCCTACGCCACCGCCTAACGTGCCGCCGCCGTTGCCAGTGTTGGTGCCGCCATTCTGGCTATGCGCCATGTTGCGTTCTTCGCTGATGCGCTCACCACTGGGGGTGAGCACGTAGGCGGCTATTAGGGTGCCGTTGCCGTCGCGTTCTTCTATTGCTTGGGCGTAGGCTGCCGTTTTGTCTAGGGTGGTGTGGGTGATGTCTTGTGGTTGCGCAGCTGGTGGGGCGGCAATGATGGCAGCGCCGCTTACGCCTGTTTTGGCACGGCTAATTCTATGGCCGTCAGCATCGTACTGATAGTTGATACGCGCGGGTGTGCCGCTGAAATAGCGGGTGTCGGTGAGGCGGTTTAGGGTGTCAAAACGGTATTGTTGGCCTGTTTGTAAACTACTGCCTTTGTGGATTAGGTTGCCTG
>JANNXI010000125.1:0-1747 GCA_031409495.1 Betaproteobacteria bacterium | reverse complement strand
CGCCGCGTCGACGCCCGTGGCGCGTATTAAGCCGAAGTGGGTTAAATCAATGATTTGTGCGCCTGATTCGTCTGCGGTTTGACTTGTGTATGCACTCACGCGACCGTTATCAAACTGTGCACCTTGTTGCTGTAAATGTTGCTGCCATTGCTCGGACATTGGTTGTGCTTTCTGCGGAATTAAAGTTTATGGGCTATTCTACGACGTCAAGTGCGGTTATCCCAAAATTAGTGACATCCAAACGTGACAATATTTAAACCCAAAATACTCAATGTGCTGCCGCCGCCCGATGCGCGCGCGCCCGTTAAGGTGAGTGTGTCCGGCCAATTACGATGGTTTTCATGGTTCGCGCAGACTGCGGGCGTTGGCGCGTTGACGGTGCTGTTTTGGCACGGTGGGCTTTCGACGCAGCTTATCGTGAGTTCTTGCGTGGTGGTGTTGATAATGCTGGTTGTAAAGGCCCTATATACGGGTATCTTCAAGCCTTTAAATGCGACTGATATTATTGCTTTTGGCATCCATGCAGCGGCTAGACCTGATAATTTTGACACGCCAGATAGCGTATCCGCTGTGCTCACTGGCGCGGCAGGCACGGTGGCGACCGTTGCAAAAAAAGAACAGCTTGAAATTTTTGTGCAAACCCGTGCAGGACAAATACTGCATGGACAGCTCAGCACCACGCAGTTTGTTGCACCGTTTTTTACTTGCGTGCGCTTTCGGATTTTTACAGAAACCGTAAAAAGGCCGTGGCTCGATCCCGTCCGGCAAATGGTGCTACTGCCCGATAATATCGATGCAGAAGAATTTAGGCAGTGCCGCGTGCTGTTGCGGTGGACTTAATGCGGCTGCTTCTGGTCTATTGGTCACGTATAATATCGGCCTGCAGTATTAGTTGCTTGAAACATCAAATTTCCCACCGATTAAGCCTAGATAAGCCCAAATGAACGCCACCGCATCGTCAAGTCCGCTGTATTTTTCTACGCTTTTTTCCGTTTTAGCGCTGTCTGATTTTAAGCGCGACAAGCTAACCGTTAGCTTACATGCAGCCCTACTTAAAACCTTAGCCGCTGATGTGCCAAAAAATGTTGCTGTGCAAGCCAGATTTGTGCATTTTCTAGCCTGTAGAGATGCGTTGAACGATCCACAAATAGGGTATCTTCAGGCATTATTGCAGCCGAATATTGCAGCGGTAGCTGCTGCAGATGCGCTTGGCGAAGCACCATCGTTCATCGTTATTCCACGCATCGGCACCGTGTCGCCTTGGGCTTCAAAAGCAACCGATATTGCGCATAATTGCGGACTAGATAATGTGCTACGGGTGGAACGCGGTATAGCCTATTTTGTCACAGCGCCAGCCGATTGCCTTGCAGTTGCAACGGCTGCGCTACGCACCATCGTGTGCGACCCGATGACGGAATCGCTGATCGAAAGCGCTGCCGAAGCCCAGCAACTATTCGCTACACAAGCGCCTGCAGCACTCGGTCACGTGCCGCTGTTAGCGCAGGGCAAAGCGGCGTTGGCAACCGCAAATACAGAAATGGGTTTGGCTCTATCGCCTGATGAAATTGATTATCTAAACGACTATTACGTGCGCATCAAGCGTGACCCAACCGACACCGAACTCATGATGTTTGCGCAGGCGAATTCCGAGCATTGTCGGCATAAAATTTTTAATGCAAGCTGGGTGATTGACGGCAAAGCCGAGCCGCACACCTTGTTTGGCATGATCCGCAATACCCACAGATTG
>JANNXI010000124.1:0-2836 GCA_031409495.1 Betaproteobacteria bacterium | reverse complement strand
CATTTTGCTGCGTTAGCCATTTGGGCATGACGCCGCCATTAGCGGGCGTAAACAACGATTCGGCGGCCAATAAAGTCCATGCTAAAAAGCCACCGCCAACTGACACAATTAGCCCTACATAAATCAGAATTGCGCCCCATGTGCCGACGGCTTTTTCAAGTACTGCTGCCATTGATGGATTTTTAAGTGCGACCAGTTCAGGCTGTGTGTAAATGCCTAGCGATAGTAGTGAAACGCTCATCAATAGCAATAAGCAAATTACAAAGCCAATTACCGTTGCACGACTCACATCCTCACGGTTTTTAGCCCGCGCCGAATACACGCTGGCGCCCTCAACACCGATGAATACCCAAACGGTGACGAGCATGGTGCTTTTTACTCGCGTAAGTAAGTCACCCAAGGGCGCACCACCTAGTTTCGCATCACCCCAAAAGTTGAAATTAAAAGTTTCAACCTTAAATGCTATCGCCACTAAAATAATGAACAGCACCAGTGGTACCAATTTTGCTACCGTCACCACGGCATTGAGCATCGCCGCTCCTTGAATGCCGCGTAACACCATGGCATGCACAATCCACAGCACGACGGATGCACCCAATATGGCGGGCGCAGTGTTGCCTTCACCAAACAGTGGGAAAAAATATGCCAGCGCACCAAATGCCGCGACTAAATACCCCACATTGCCGATCCACGCGCTAACCCAGTAACCCCACGCTGAGTTAAAGCCCACATACTCGCCGCCGAGTGCGCGTGCATAAGCGTATACGCCGTTGTTTAGTTCAGGCTTACGTACTGCGAGGCTTTGAAATACCCGCACCACCATCAACATGCCAAACCCAGTAACTACCCAGCCGATTAGAATTGCTCCAGCGCTGGCACCGGCAGCCATATTTTGCGGCAAGCCAAAAATCCCGCTACCAATGATGGAGCCCACCACTAAGGCGATCAGCAAACCTAAACCTAAGGTACCGGAAGACTTTTTATCCGGTGTGCTAGTTTTTGCGCCGACGGTTGCAAATGGGGTGCTCATAACGGCGCCACCAAGTGAGATTGCAAATAGTGAAAGCTAACCATAAGTAAAGTTCCTAGTAGAAGGTGAGTTTGGCTGGGCGGTTCGACTCAACAGTACAAGGCGCACAGAAGCCCGTCGGTGCGCTATCGAACCAACGGCAAATGAAATTCCCAGATGGTTCGTTAGCGTACCGACGCACTACAACTGTTCATCTACGCTGATTTTGGCCGCACTCAATTGCGGCGTACCAATTTTTTATTAAATATGGATAGGGAATTTACATGAAGAGCAAATTTAGCAAGACCTGTATCTCAGTCGCGGTCGCACTGATTTGCACGGGCGGATCGTCAGTGGCGCGTGGACAAACCATGGACGAACTGCGTGCAGAAATGAAGCTTTTACGCGAAGAAATTAACGCACTCAAAAAGCAAAATATTGCGGCTACCATTCCACCTGCAGAACGACCGGTAGAACGACCAGTAGAACGACCTTTAGCCGCACGCGTAACAGCACTAGAAACCAAATCGACGCAGATGCTATTAGCCGGTGATGCCGAGGGCAGCTTAATCTTGCCAGGGTCCAAAACTTCACTGCGCGTTTTTGGCCAAGCAGAAGTGCATGCGATTCACGACATCAAGCAGTCCGGCGTGTCTGACTTTTTTACGAACCTCACCTTTCAGCCGTTAAACCGTGAGAATAGCCCAAAGGGTCATAGCAAAATTACCGCTGAATCGTCCCGCTTTGGGATTGAAACCTCCACACCACTCAAAGTGGGCAGCTTAACGACAAAACTTGAAGCCGATTTCTACGCCTATAGCGCGGACACGCGTAATCGTTTACGGCTGCGCCAAGCCTACGGTGAAATGGGCAATTGGCTTATTGGCTTATTGGTAAAACATGGTCGACGTTTATGGATCTGGATAACCTGCCGGAAACAGTTGATTTTAATGGTCCAATCGGTGCGCCATTTTCACGTCGCGCCATGATTCGCTATTCCATCGGTGATGCTAAAACCGGCGTTAAGTTTAGCTTTGCAGCTGAAGACCCAGAAGACCAGTTTGGTGGCGGTAGCGCCAACGAGCGCCTGCCGCAATTTGTAGTGCGCATGGATACTAAGTTTGAAAAAATTGCCCTAAACGCGCGCGCGCTGATGCACGAAAAGCGCTCGCCAACTGAGACCAAGCACGGTTACGGTTTTGGTGTGGGCGCTAATTTTAAGTTGAGCGATAACGATATCTTGATGGCGCAATACACCAGAGTAGATGGCGATATCGACCAACTGTATGGAGCGAATGGCTATGCAATAGACGCCGCCACCGGCAATATAAGCTTCGACAATAATCAAGGCTTAGTAATGGGCTATGCGCATATTTTTGATAGTCAATTGCGTGGAAATTTTGCCTATGGTTACAACCGTGGTGAGTCTGCACAAGCCGCGGATAACAAGACGTTGCATCAATTTTTTATAAACCTAATTTATACCCCGATTAAGAATGTTGATATTGGTGCTGAATTTATTCAGGGCAAGCGTAAAACCTTTAACGGTGAAACAGGCACCTTATCGCGCATAGATTTTATGGGGCGCTATAGTTTCTAACGCCTGTGTTAACCGCAATAATAATGCCCTGAAGGAGCCCTATTTTAGGGCATCTTCAGGGCATTATATTGCGTTGAATATTGTTATTCCAATTCTAAACCCATCGTATATGATTACAAAACGCCGACGAGCCGTGGGTGCCCCGCCGGCGGGGGCCACCGGAATTTTTTTTTTTGAGGAAATTGTATGGCATTTTTGGGGTAAATGTATTTTCTAGACGGCGCGGG
>JANNXI010000123.1:0-6997 GCA_031409495.1 Betaproteobacteria bacterium | reverse complement strand
GAGTTGGATATGGCCGGAGTAAGGAATGGAGCGGGTTGAAAATTGCGGTGATAGGTTTACGGTGAGTCGCCTTCCAAATACGAATACTGTACTAGATGAGGTTTAGCTGGTAGCGGGGCTTGATAATCGGTGCTGCTTGATGGGCTATAGATGCCCTAATTTAGGGCATCTACAGGGGGATTTAAAAATCGAGAAAATCGACATCGCGGCGAAATGTGATGATGAAAGACCTCACACCGATACTCGTGACCCAGTTACGTTAGGCCATTTTTTAGCGCACGTTACAGCGTTGAAGGCATGCACACCCAAGCCATCATGCTTGGGTTACTACGACTGGGTTGAGCGCAGCAACCAGCCGAACCCGGATACCGTCGCATTGGCGCTAGCAGCACGTGAGGCGCATCAGCGTGGCCGCGAAAGCTATGGCCCCAAACGGCTACGGGCAGAGCTCGCTGCAATGGGATTCTTACGCTCACTAGCGGCGATAAAGCGGTTACGCAAAAGATTAAACCTGCGCTGCCGCCACAAGCGACGCTTCGTACGTACCACCGACGGCAATCACGCGCTATCTATCGCGCCCAACCTGCTGGAACAGCGCTTTGATCAAACCACAGCACCCAATCAAGCGTGGGTCGCTGACATCACCTATGTGCACACCGCAGAAGGGTGGCTTTATGTTGCTGCGATTAAAGACTTGTTTAACAAAAAGATCGTTGGCTGGGCAATGATGGATCACATGCGCACATCCCTTATTTCGCAGGCGTTATGGATGGCGTTCAACCAAGAGCGTCCGCCAGAAGGACTGATTCACCACAGTGATCGCGGTAGCCAATACGCGAGCACCGATTATCGGCAGCTGCTCGAACAGTTTGGTATGAAGGCGTCGATGAGCCGGCGTGGCAATTGCTACGACAATGCGCCTATGGAGAGTTTCTGGGCTAGCTTGAAAAAAGAACAAGTCCATCATTGTCAGTACGCAACACGCGCTGAAGCTAAGGCCGATATTTTTGACTACATCGCGTGTTTCTATAATAAAGTTCGACGGCATAGTGCGCTGGGCAATAAAAGTCCGCTTGATTTCACGGCTGGCTTTAACACCAGTTTAAAAAGTAAGGCAATATGATTCATCCTTTTCCCCCTACAACGTTATGGTGTCCGAAAAATTTGAGACTATCCAAAGTTCCTACGGGTATAGGGAATACGAAGCTGGCCAAGCAGCGACCCTGTAAGCACGAAAAAAATCATCAACGACGCTTAGGATGCGAAATTCAGTCGCTACCAAATGCCGAGGCCACTTCACCAACGCCGGCCCCGCGATACCACCCACCAAGCCACCCGCCACCACGAGTGCTATAGCGCTGGTCTTAAAATTTGGTGTCGCCACATCCGCCGCCGCAAAGCGATAAGACTGCCAAAACGCACCATAAATACCGAGAATAAATGTGCCAAGAGACAGCAGTGCCATCCTTTTCTGATAAACACCAAAAGTTGCAATCGCACCGCCCAAAAAGCCACACAATGCGCCGACCAAAAGCCCCGCGCCGCGCCCAATGGGTGCCATCAGCTGCAAGGCTGGCATGGCGAACAGGGCCTGAGCCGATAATTTGTATCCTCAGCGGTATGGTGGCAAACGACTTATCCACCGCTAGTTGATAGCCGACCAAACCATGGGGCGTGATGAGCCTGACGTTATTGGTAAACTGTAGTACTTGGGCCGTGGACGGAATGGCAAGATTGCGGCTTTGCGGCGAAAACTAAGCCAAGCTAACCCATTTTATGGCTGAAGAAGCCCTATTTACAGGGCTTTGTAAGCTATCGTCCTCACAGCGCGGCGCGAAATTCCGACGCAGCTGCCCGTGTACCTAGAGGATGGGAATCAACCCAGCTTGCCACAATGAGCATGAAGTTATCGGAACCAATTGCGCTTCGATAGCACGGCAATTCTTGTGGATTTTTACCCCCCTGCAAAATTGGTAGCAACGGTGCATGTTCCCCAAAGTCAACCCGGCAAGCCGCAAGGGCTGCCATGCCCGAAGCGCTTTCACCTCCGACATTACCAAAATTGCCCTCACACACCAACATATCGGCGCCGCACACGCGCAACCAATGATTTAGCACTGCTTCAGAAACGTGCCAATCGGGATGTCTGGTAAATAATTCACCGCAAGTATTGTGCGCTAAAATTGGCATGCGCTTCTGCCGAGCCAAGTGCATTACGGTGCCCAAGCCCTGAATCCAAGGTGCAACCAATACGCCATCTACGCCGAAACTACAACACAGTTCCCAGCGCTCTAAAAGCTCCCACGGCTCGCAAATTAAATTAGCAAAATACAGCTTGTTCTCCCCTGTGCTAGCACGCGCGCGGTCGCGCGCGTCCAGCATCGCCCGTAGGTGCGCGGCAAAAATTTCGAAGGTTGCATAGACCTGCAGCTCATCGTCTTTAACGATGTGAAACCCCCCACACAGCACATCTTCGTTAATTTTCGCCATCAACCCATCGCTAATACCGATAGCCGGCCGCATGGCACGGCACAGTAACGGTTTTGTCTCTTGGCCTGTTAGCATTCGCAGACCGGCAACCCCAAAGGCGGGGCCTGGTCCGAAGTCCAGTGGCAATTGTGCACGCAGCAAGTTAAACCGAATAATAAATCCTAGGCGCGGTAGCTCACCGACCAAAATATTCCACAATTGCGAAGGCTTCCCCGCGATGAGGCACAGCGGCACACTTAAAGTGATGCGGAAGGTGCCGCCTCTACTAGCCGACTTTCGATAGGTTTCGGTGGAGAGCTGGTATGGCGAGACCACACTGGGGGCAAGTACGCCCAATGGAACAACATCACGAACGCGAATTGACCACGCTCCCAAAGCAAGCACGCAAGCAGCATCAAAATAGTCATGCAGTTTAGTCGTAGCCACACTTTGTTCCATCGCCATACCAACGGCGGCAGCCATGCCGTCACCGGTGACGGTCACTTGATATTGGGCAGTCAAGTAGTCGACTTCTAAAAGTGTATTGTTCCATTGATAAAACGCTGGATCATGGGGATCCCGTAGAGCAGCTGAACTCATTTGAATAATGCCTCATTTTGTAGTGCCAAAAACTGCGCAAATTGCCAGTCTTGTGCGGTGGTGATTTTAATATTGGTTTTCTCTCCCGGTACCGCCGTAATTTTGTAGCCGTGGCGGATCGCAATTTCTAAAAACGACTGGCGTCCCCAATCCGATGAATCCGCGCGCGCAATAATTGCAAGTAAGTGTTCGCGTGAATACACATTTGGCCCTTGCGCAATACCCGTTTTTTTGCTGGAAAAAATCTGCTGTAGTGTACCGTTATCAATAGAGGCCAAAGGCAAATCCAAGGGCACAAAGGCGCCCGCAATGCCAGTGATTTTTGCGGCTTCAGCAACTTGATGCATCATCGCTATCGACACAAATGGCAGGGACACATTCAAATTCATAATCCACCGATTCGTAGCAACTGACGCAAGGCGCGCCGTAGAAGCTAGATGGGTTTCACCGCCATCAATAATTTTGCAAGCTTCACAATGCGGGGCCCAAACTTCGTGCTTACCCGGTGGCACAGCCACTATCACTTCAGCAGCCACCCGCAATGCCTTAGCGCTAAGCCAATGCAGCAATGATCTGCCCTCCAACTGCAGCATTGCCTTTGAACCCAGGCCCAAGCGCTGCCCGGTACCAGCGGCACTAATTATAATCGTCAGGTCACTCCGAATATTTACCCTAGTTTTCACAGCACGAAGCCATCTGAGTGCAATGCGCACTGCAGTTGCGCGATGAGCGGGTCGCTAGTTCGCACGGTTATTTGTTGGCAATAGGCCAAGCTTGCTGCCCTATTTTTCTCGCTTAGCTTATTTATTAAGCGACAGTAACCATAACAAATTGCAACCGGTATTGACTCCGCTAATCGCTGCGGGTTGGACAATACTGTGTCAAAAAATTTATCGGGTGACCGCCAGTTTAGCCCGTATACGTCTTCTAAATAGGCTTCAATCGTTGACGGCATAGGGCAGTGAGAATGCCCACCGCTACGCCAAGGGTAATCGGAAAATGCAAATTTTCGGATGCGGCAGAGCACGGCTTGCCCTGGATGATTAAACCCTGCAATAAAGTGATCCTCGCCATCCGGATGCATGAAAAAAAAGTCCACACCGATATTTTGTGCCAGATGCACGAAGGCGATGTTGTACACATTATCGTTCGCTTTGTTCATACCAAAATGATGAATAGTTTCAAAGCATCCGTCGCAGGTCATGACGTCAAGAAGCTGCTTGCGATTAACTGACGCGGGCATCGCAATATCGATGTCTTTATCGTGTGCCAAAAAATCTCCCTCACGATAAACACCTAGCGCACTGCCGCCATACAAACACCAGTCAATACCGGCGTTACCAAGGCGTTCGCGCAATGCGGTTAGCGTAGCATGAGCCGCTGACACCACCATCGGTAAGGCAGTGTTAATCGCTGTGTGCACAAGTACAGGGTGAAATCCGCCTTGCGCGCTATCTAATTTACCCGCAAGGACTAGCTGGATGAAGCGCTGCGCGGCATCAACGCATTGGTCAAAAGCACCGATATTTTTATAGCCAATACTCAAGGCGACGAGGGCTTGAGGGAGCATGGGATTCAACGCTAAGGCTCGCTCATAGCTAGAATTCGAGTCGGCAAACCGGCCTGTGGCATGGAAAGTCATGCCAAGATTTAAATGCGCTTCCAAAAAATCCGGGTTAATGCTGAGTGCGCGCCGACCGTTAGCTTCGGCCTCAACGAACTGCCCAAGTTGGTGATGGGCTGCGACCAAATTACTCCAAATACCTGAGTCTTGTGGCAAATAGACCGCGGCTTTTTGCAGGGCATGTAGCGCACTTTTATGCTGGAGCATCAAGCTTATGCCTAAAAACTTCCATGCAACCCCACAATCCGACTGCTTACTGATAATTTCCAGCGCACAACTTTCCAGGTCCGCGTAGGCCCGCTGGGCGAGTAACAATGGCAAGCGATGCGTTGTTGACGCCAACCAGGCGATCGCGTAAGACTGTTGATAGATAGCGTGCGCGGGACTCGTGCTAAGCGCCATTTTAAATAGGTGCATCGCGTCGGCGTGTTGCCCAAATTTCATCGCGATTACGCCTAAATTATGGTTAGCGTCGCTATGAAACTGTTCTATCTGCAAAATTCTGCGGTATAGGGCCTCGGCGCAATTGAGCCGGCCAAATTGATGATGATCGAGCGCCTGTAAAAACATTTGCCGCGTATTTTGCGTAGGGAATTTTGAGGGGGAAGAAATCATCGTGACAATAAAGATTAGCGGCCTAGGAGCCCGACGACGTTTGGGCTTTGATCAACTACAAATCATACCGAGCAATCGATATTAAAACGAATATGACATTAGAAATCTTGTAATGCCTGCATTGCGTTCTAACACTTTACGGAAAGTGACAAATTTCAGTTGCCCAAAAACCTTTCATATTGAAACTATCAGCCGCAGAGCTTGTTCAGCAAAAGTTTACGGTGCCGCTGTCACGCTATGAAACAGTACTGACGTTTTGGGCACCCACCCACATGGGCAAGCAAAGTGCCCCAACACAAAGCTGTATCGTGAGGGTATTGATTCGTTTTAAGAGCTGCATTTTGGACTCCTTGGATAACTTGGACACTGCAAAAGTGATCTGGAGGCATAAGACAAAATAGAGAAAAACACTCCCTCAATTAAGTAAACGGAATAGAAAGACGAAAAACAGGTCGAAGCGAAAATAAATATTTCGTCGATGCATTTATGGCGTGGCGAGCTGGGTTAAATTGATCGCTAAAGTGCTATTGAGCACATTGCTAAGCGCTGGTGGATTCAAGTTCGAAGTGCAACAGCGAGTAGTGGATCATTCCATGAACTGGGTTGATTAGAGGCTGTCCCGAATTTTGTGTTTTTAGTTTTTGCTAGGCGGGGTTAAACTGCTTTTCAAAGTGGGTTGATTAAAAAATACTTCGTAAGGCGTTCGATAACCGATACATTTACGCGGGCGGTGGTTCATTTGATCAATCGCCTGCTGCAGCTCCGAATTGTCTACTCCCCGTAGGGGGTAATGCCTTTCGGATAGTACTGTCGCAGCAAGCCATTGGTATTTTCGTTTGCCCCGCGTTCCCACGAGCTATAGGGGTGTGCAAAGAAGGTTTCAAGGTCAAGTGCCTTCGCTATTTTGCCGTGCCCGGCAAACTCAGTCCCGTTGTCAAAGGTGGATGGTGTGGCATCTATCCCTATGGGGCTTGAGTAGTGCTTTAATGGCTTTTGTGACCCCTTTAGCGCCTTTGGTCGGGAGCGCACAGGCAAAGGTGTAACGCGAATGCCGATCTACCAACGTAACGATGGCACCTTGGTGATTTTTACCCATTACGGTGTCGGCTTCAAAGTCTCCAATTCGACTCTTTTCCTCAACGATGGCGGGGCGTAACGCAATACTGATGCGGTTCTTGATGATGTCACGTTTTTTAGCTCCGCCTTCGCAGCGTTTGTGATGAGTCTTTTTAGCACGCAGCAAGGTGCTCAGTATTCCGCCTGAACTTTTATCTTGGCGAACATGGGTGTAGATGGTTTGATGACTAATTTTAAGTTTTTTAGTCAAGGCCGGTCGGTTGGAAATCTGTTCTGGCGAAAAGCGTTGATGCAGGCATGCATCGACAATTCGCCAATCAGCGTCTATGAATTTTTTAGCGTTGTTAGTTCGACCGCGCCGCTCTGTTGCGTCCTTATTGGCTTGGATGGGAGAGTAGTGACCATGCCCGCCATGGCGTTCTAATTCGCGGCTGATCGTTGATCGAGCAACATTATGTGCGGCCGCAAGCATTACGCAGGTTTGGGTTATTTCCCATGCGCCAGCGCTTATAGCTGCGCTTAAGGCCGCGCGTGGGTGCAATTGCATTGGGCTTTATAAGGACGGCGGGCAGACGCTTATTGAAGGCCAAACGCTGTTGGAAAGGCCGAGTT
>JANNXI010000122.1:0-19377 GCA_031409495.1 Betaproteobacteria bacterium | reverse complement strand
CACAGCCACCAACTTGGTGCACATGTTGACCTGCTCCGCGAGCAGGGCGATCTAGTAGTTGCTCGTGAGGCCTCGCTGGCAGACCACATTAAAATGGTCAAAGAGCGAGACGCCCGCATCGCGTCGTTGGACACCCAGCTTCAAGAGCACAGCCACCAACTTGGTGCACATGTTGACCTGCTCCGCGAGCAGGGCGATCTCGTAGTTGCTCGTGAGGCCTCGCTGGAAGAACACATCAAAATGGTGCAGGAGCGCGACGCCCGCATCGCGTTGTTGGACACCCAGCTTCAAGAGCATAGCCACCAACTTGGTGCACATGTCGACATGCTCCGTGAGCAGGGCGATCTGGTGGTTGCACGCGAAGCCTCGCTGGCAGAACACATCAAAATGGTGCAAGAGCGCGACGCAAAGCTTTCCAAAGCTCAGAAAATCATTTTCGACCATCGGCAAGCGCTTGCTGAGTCAGTATCCAAAAATTGCTTGCTCGACGCTGCGATTGTAGAAAGTACCGTTCAGCGCGACAAGTTATTCACCCAACTCGCACAAGCACACGGCCAGGTTAAAGCTGCATTACGCGATGCGACGCTATCCGAAGCCAATGCGTTGCAATTACAACGTGAATTACAGACCTTAGGAACCGAACGCACAATTCATCTTGAAACCAGGGAGCATTTGAAACGTGAAATAATTGCGCTCAGCACGACCGTTGACGATATTAAGAGTGAATCCAAAGCGCGGCTTGTAAAACAAACCAACTTGCACGCATCTCATCTTTTAGCCTTGGAGCAGCGTGAACTACAGACCTTGATAGCTGAAAGAGCCACTCATTCTGAAGTAAAAGAGCACCTAGGGCGCGAGGTAATTGCGCTTGCTACGACGATTGATGAACTTAAAATCGAACTAAAAGAGCAACGCCGTCAAAAAAGCGATATCCATACCGCTCATCAATCAGCGCTACAGCAAGAAACCGAGCGCTGGCAAGAAACGTTGGCGCAGAAAGAGTTAGCGCGACAAGAAGAGGCCGCGCGCTGGCAAGCAACAATAGCGCAGAGCGAATCAACTTATCTTTCGTCACACTCAGAATTGCAATCGCAGCTTGCCCAAGCATTAGCGTCGTCCCAATCAATCCAAACGCAATCCGCCTTGCTGGCGCAACGCTTAGCGATTGCCACGAGCGTGGCACGTAAAAAAGACTCGCAACTCACCTCGGCAGCCAATTCACGGATCCACGGTGTAAAGCAGTTGATTTTTCCTTCGAAAGATTTATGGGACATCGTTTCCCCAGTTTACGCCACCTTCAAGACCGAGCCACAAACTATTATGGCAAGGCAACGGGGCTTAGGGCTTTATGTCGCTCAGCCTATCGCCACACACGACGCCACGGTTTACGAACTCATGCCTGAGGCTAGATCCATCACCGCAATTCAGTTCACACTGGAAGACGATATCCGTGGGGAAGGGGAATTGCATTTTGAGCTATTGTCACCAATGCATGAATTAATCGCGCAAAGCCACGCCAAGCTCAGTGAAGTTGGTGGCGACAACATCGTCTGTTTTCGCTTTGCAGCGGTTTCCTTAGCGGGAATCAACACCGATCGTTTCACGATGAGGCTGTTTACGCGCAACGCCGCTGATCCAATTCGGCTCTATGAGATGCAAAAACGCGCGGTGATAGGGCAAAAAGTGCAGTTACGTGCCGCGTTTATGACTGCGTCTTAACGCTAAACGATCGCTGTAGAAGCCCTAAATACGGTAATCTCGAGACCTATTTGCCGCTCAAGCGGCTGCGCCAGAAGCCGCTTGAACACCATCGCACCAACGCGCTAATACTTCGAAACTCGCGTCACGCCACTGCCTGAAAGTATCCGTACACGATCTCCCGCACGAAAATCTTCGTCCTTTTCTTGTGTCACTGCGATGAGGCGGCCTTCATCTAACTTAATCGTAATTTCAACCCCTTGTTTGTCGTTATTCGATTTTTCAATTGCAGCGCCGACTATTCCGCCGATTACCGCACCGGCGATCGCGCCAGCAGCACTTGCTTTGCTGCCCCGCCCAAGCGTTGAGCCTGCCACACCGCCCAATGCTGCGCCCGCAAGTGACCCAGTACCCGTGTCGCGTGCGTCGATGACCACATCGCGCACACTTTCTATCACGCCAATGCGCACCGATTGCTCGCCACGTGTCTGCGCACGTGAGTAATTGGCGCCACCCAGACCGGGTGATGCACAGCCCACTAATGCTACTGTAGCGCCAACCAAAATCAGCGCCATCAACTGTTTAAGGTGTTGGTAAAATTTATTCATCATGAGCCTCTTAAAAACGACAGCCGTTAAATGACAACAACTTTTTGCCCCATGCTACCAAAGCTGTTCACCAAAAGCATTAGCGTAACGTTCGGCGATATCCGCTCTTGTCGGTGAATGGCCTTGCGGCCCGCGCACTTCGATTTTTAGGCTGCCCATGACATTTGCTAAGCGACCCATTTTTTCCCAGGTCCAACCATGCGTGATGCCGTAGAGCAACCCTGAGCGATAAGAATCTCCACATCCGGTCGGATCCACGCGACGCAATTCGCGCACACTTGGAATCACTATTTTTTGCCCATCAGCATAAATTTCAGATCCAGCAGCGCCGCGGGTCACAAACAGCGCTCTGACGCGGCTCGCTAAACCGTGGAGCGTTTCCCCAGTGCTGTCTTCTAACACGCGTGCCTCGTAATCATTAACGGCGACGTAATCAGCAAGCTCAATAAAATGCCGGAGCTCATCACCGTTAAACATTGGCATTGCTTGGCCTGGATCAAAAATAAACGGCACTTTGGCATCATGAAACTGCTGCGCATGTTGCAACATACCGTCACGAGAATCAGGCGCCAAAATGCCGAGTGTAGTGCCAGGCGCATCGGATACTTTGTTGAGGTATGACGACGCCATCGCGCCAGGATGAAAAGCTGAAATTTGATTGGCATCAATATCGGTCACGATAAAGGCTTGCGGCACGAATGTACCGGGAATTTGGCGTATGTGTTTGCGCGATATACCAAGTTTGTCTAGGCGCTCGGCGTAAGGGCCAAAATCATCACCTACGGACGCCATAATAAGCGCATCTTCCCCCAATAACTTCATATTAAAGGCAATATTCGCAGCGGTACCGCCGAATTCGCGACGCATATCGGGAACCAAAAAAGCGACGTTCAAAATATGAATTTGCTCCGGCAAAATATGGGTTTTAAACTGCCCCTGAAAAACCATAATGGTGTCGTATGCTACCGAGCCGCAAATGAGTACCGACATGTTGACTACCTTTAAATTGGATGGTGAAAAAACTAATGAGCCTGATTATAGCGATTGTGCCATCACACTGGGCTGATCGCCACCGCGAAAATGCGTGGATGCTCGCCGAATGGCGCATAAATTGTTAAAGTTAGTATAAATGAGGGAATGTACCTTGACACCTGTAGCAACGCGTCGCTATTGTCAGTATGTATTTATCAGCGTGCAGTTCTTATTTTTGCTTTGCACACATTCACGGCTAAACCGTCCTTTGCGGCCGAGTACAGCATTAATTATCTGTCTTTATTTTACTTTTTACCACTTCCGTGTCAATTCCTGTAAGTTTGCTGTATTTTCCAGCAAATTGAGGCAGTTCGGCTTAAACTAGGAAGTTATCGTGAGACCGCTACGAAGCTACCGCAACACCGAATTTGAACCTACCGAACTGACGCGCAAATAACGCTTACAATTTTGCGCCGCTGCACATAACGAAAGCGTACATGGTAACGCCGAGTAACGAAAACATTCTTGCCTTAAATGCCTTCAAAGCAAGCCGACGCCATATGCGCCCGGAATCGTTGAGTGTCATCAATGACGCCCGCGATCTCGCGCTCAAGCGCATTACTGGGGTTTTGGCTGGCACCTTCGATAAAATCGAAGACGAACTTTTTGAAATGGCCGAAAAATCTCTCGACCGTGAAGCCCAGAATTTATACCTCGACGCGCGCGCGCAATCGCGTGAAAAGCGCGCCGTAATCGAAGTGGCATTTAAAAAGCAGTTTTTGAGTTTTTTTGAGCGCAAAGTTAACGGCGAAGATACCAGCATCAAAAATGCAGCGCCCGTAGACTTTTCGGCGCTTGAAATGACCCTTGTCGATGATTCCGAACTCGAAGAAGACTTAGCGCTAAGTAGTATCAGTAAGCGCATGGGCGATAAATGCGACGAAGAACTTCGCGGATTATCGCAGCGTATGGGCTTTTTGCTTTCTGAGCCGGAGCTTGGCAACGACGCTAATCCGATGAGCCCAGACACCGTCGTCAACGCCCTCAAAGCAGCGTGCGATCAAATGACGTTCGGCTACCAAGCCAAACTCATGGTGATGAAGTTAATCGAACAACATATCGCCAAAGAAATGCTCGGTGTCTATAAAGACGTGAACGCCCAATTAATTGGACGACAAATTTTACCGACGCTGCGTGCAAATTATGGCCGTCCGCAAGCGGCTGGGCAGCGTAGCGCAACACCAAAATCGCCTACTGGCGTGGCTGATCCGGCAGGCGCTACCACGAGTGAAATGGCTGCCTTTACCGCCACCGGAGGTACCGTGGGTGCCGCCGACGCGGGTTTTGATGGCAGCGGCGATATTTTCGCCACGCTGCAAAAATTACTCGGAGGAGGTGCCAGTGGTGCTGGCAGCGCGGTTGGTGTAGCAACAGCAGGCCCGACCGGTGCAGCCGGAGCGGCTGGGGCGGCCGGTAATCCAATGGATGCCACTGCAGCGCTGGCTCAACTTTTTGGCGGTGGCGGTGGCGCTGGTGCAGCGACCGGCAGCGCGAACGCCGACGCAATGCTAGGTTTCGCAGGCGGGATTGCGGGCGCTAGTGGGCCGATGAATTTTGGTCCAGCAGCCACGCAAAATTTGTTGTCTGCATTGTCGAGCTTGCAGATTGGCGGCATGGGCCTTGGCAATGTCGGTGGCATGCAAGGCTTAAGTGGTCTAGCTGGTCTAGGCACCGCTGGCGGCGTGAGCGCAACCGGTGCGGCGCTTGACGACGCGGGTATGTTTTCGCCAGAAGTGGCGGCGCAGAACGCCGCTATCAGCGCAGCGGTATTGGCAAATTTGCAAGCCGCGCGCAATTTTTTGCCGGGACAAATGCCAGTTGCTGAATTGGGTATTTTGCGTGAGCTAAAAGCGCAGGGATTAGCACAAAGCTCTAGTCAAGTTGATTCGATGACGATTGATATCGTCGCCATGTTATTTGACTATGTGTTTGAAGATAAAAGCGTTCCTGACACCATCAAGGCACTGATTGCCCGCTTGCAAATTCCGATGTTGAAAGTGGCAATTTTAGATAAAACCTTCTTCTCACAAAAATCTCACCCCGCGCGTCACTTGCTGGATGTGTTGGCGGAAGCGTCCGTTTGCTACGCTGATGAGGCCTCGAAGGAAGATCCGCTTTACAAAAAAACTGAATCGCTTGTTGAGCGAATTCAATCGCAATTTGAAACTGATCTCAATGTATTTGCCGATGCGATTACTGAATTTCAAACCTTCTTGGCTGAACGTGAAACCGCCAGCGAAGCGTTTATTCAAAAATCTGCACAAGTGCTGCACGAAAACGAGCGTCGCGAAATGGCGCGGATGGTGGCACAAGACGAAACCGAACGCCGCGCGAACACACCTGATTTACCCATACCCGTTGGCACGATGCTGCGCGGCCCATGGACACGCACCCTCGAGCGCATTTACCTGCGCGAAGCTGGCCGCGGTGAAGCGTTTATTCATAGTTTAGGCACCGCCGATGATTTGGTATGGAGCGTGTTACCTAAAAATGATGGCGAAGCCCGCAAACGCTTAGTGGCGTTACTGCCAAGTTTATTGAGACGTCTTAAAGAAGGCTTTGATATTGCGTCCATCGAAGAAGAAGATCGTTCGCGCTTTTTTTCGGTACTTATTGATTGCCACGCGGCGGCGGTAAAAGCAGGCCTACGCGGTGAAAGCGTGATGAGCTTATACGCGGCGGTAAACGCCACGGCAGAGGCCAAACCGTTATTTGAAAAACTGGTGGCCGAAGAAAAAGCCCGTGAAATTGCCTTCAAAAAAGTTGATAGAAGTGGCTTTGCGCGGATCAGCTTTGGTGATGATGGCGTCGAAATCGAAGAGGTAAGTGCTGCCAAACCAAGCGAAGTCGCACGCTTTGCTAAACCCATTGGCGCTGACGAAGCGCCGATACCTGCAGTACCAAAAGGGCCGCGCGCGCTCAGACTTTCAGCTATGCCAACTGCTGCGGCTCTAGCGCAAGCTGCTGATCTCGCGGCCACGCAGGTTGGCAATACCCCTAAAGCTTCGACACCGAAAGTAATGGCCGGTGGCATAGCCACCGTTGATTTTGATCTTTCGGAAGGCGCGGACGATGACGACGTCTTTAACGATGACGATGACGATATTGAAGAGTATCAATTGGAAAAACTCACCCGCGGTACTTGGGTAGAGTTTATGCAAGCTGGTGGCGAGCGCATTCGCGCAAAGTTAACGTGGATTAGCCCGCTAAAAGGTATCTATTTATTTACCAATCCGGGCGAAATTGAAGCGCTTTCTATCGAACCACTGGCGCTCGCTAAACAGGTGCGTCGCGGGCAAGCTAGAATCATTGAGAAAACATCGTTGATCGATCGGGCGGTAAGCTCGATGGTGCGCACGTTGAGCGCAAAAACGAAGTAGACCAATCCCCACAATGGCCCACATTGGGCGCCTTCTCAACTGTCTTCTCAGCGGCACATCACAGTCGCCACATCAGAATCCAAACAGTGCCTGAAGATGTCCTAAATTAGGGCATCTTCAGGCATATCTCTATTGAGTTAAACATGCATGACAGTGAATTTCCAAGAACTGCAACTGAAAACGAAAGCGCTTGGATTAGCCTTGAAAATGCCGAGGCGGTGGAGCAGTGGCTCGACGATCGCAACCGCGAATTACAGCAACTTGTGGGGCGACGCATGGCTGGAGGGCAAGGCATTTGCTTTACCTTGAGCCTCGGCGGCGAATGCTACCTGCATACCAATTCGGATGGCGATGTGCTATTGGATGTAACCAAGGAGGCTATTTGGGTCTCGCCAGTGATTGCGGCAGCTACACAAACCGAACCGCCTAAAGGCTGCGTGTGGATTCTGCCAAACAATGTGTTGGCGCAGCTGGTTCTTGGATTAAACAGCTTAATTCAGTCGAGTCGACTAGTGCTGAAGCATGCGTACAATTCGCGTTAAAACCACAAGCTTTGCTATTGATACACCAATTGCATATTGTAGCCAGACGCGAAGGACTTCGCACCGGCATCCAAGTTGAGCGTCAATGCAATTTCGGTGTTTGGAGCAAAGCCCTCGTCGGGCTTTAGCACCCGCGTTAAATACTGTTGTGGTGTAAAAACGCGGCTTGTCAGGGTGCGGTTGGTGTTGTCGGTAAGCATGACTTCAAATAATGGGTAATCTTGCATGATTGCGCTGCGGTTTGCCAAGGTTGCGCTCAACACCAGCTGACCGGGTTTGCCGGGAATTTCTAGCAAGTCTGAAGCCTCAATTTTCACCACATCTAAATTGCGCGACCAGGGCAACACGCACTTGAGTTTTTCGCAGGCCTGCAGCGCTAAGCCGCGATGTGCTGGAAACTGCGCCACTAACACGTCGCGAAAGTGATACGCACCCTGTGCCGCCAAGGTAACGCACAAACATAAGCATCCGACGGCATACAGCGCAGTTACCCAAGCGCGTCTTGCGGGGTTTTTAACCGCATCTATCGTTGGCACTAAGAACGGGTTAGTGGCGACCTTAGGATCGACAATTACCGTACTTGGCGAATGTGGCAAACTTGATGCGGGCACAACCTCGTTGGTCGCGCGCATGTCTATTGGTGAAGCTGCCGGGATAGCGACAGCGGCGGCAACAGTTTGGACGATTTGCGGCACACGCAAATCTTTCGGCACAGCTTTAGCCACGGCGGCCTCTACCGCAACAATTTTTTGCTGCACTACAGCAGCCACGGGCGGAATGGATGAAACGGGCAAAGTCGGCGGAGCGGACGGCATGGCTGGAATGGACTGCGTCAACTCGTATTCCGCGAGCGCCCTAGCAAGGGCTGCCTCTAACGCCAACGTATCAGTAGGGTCGATCCCGGGCGTGGAACCCACCACACCCACAGTTTTCGGCGTTATTTCCGTGCTGGGAGTAGGTGCCGAGTTTGAGGTTGCACTTAGCGCTTTTGCGATCGGTGTGGGTATCGGTATCGGCTCACCAAACGTCGTGGTTTGACCCATGCCATAACTAGTAGTACCAGATCTGGTTAAATCTGGCTGCGCATCAATGATGGTGTTGATACTGTCTTCAAACGCATCGGCACTGGCTTGTTGCTCGGCCGTGAGCACGCTTGGCTGCGGTGGGATTATTTTGAGGGATTCAGTAATTTCAAACTCAAAATCATCCACAATTGATTGGGCTGTGGGCGGCAATACTGTACCAGCGCTTACGTTTACCAACGGTGCGGCTGCTGCAGGGCTCGCGACCGGAATGGTTTCAGTGACCCGTTCTAAAAATTGAAACGCATTAAATACATGACGACACCGTCCGCACATTACACGGCCTTGGCGAATGTTTAGCTGTTCGGGCTGAACCTTAAATTGGGCGCTACAGTTTGGGCAGGTAGTTTGCAGCATGCGGGCGTTTTAGTGGGTAAGCAGATAAGCGTTGATCAATGGCGTTAGTTTAACGCCATTTGCCAACGCTTCCCAAACGCGTACTTTTTAGCCCCCAAAACAGGCTGAAGATGCCCTAAAATAGGGCGTCTTCAGGCATATAAATTTATGTAGCCGCGTGGCGCACGCCAGCAATACAGGACCAACCTTCGGCACTTTGCCATACTTGCATGGCAAAGTAGGGCGCGTAAATTTCGATTACATCGTTAGCTTGCGCGTCCAAAATACCCGCTAACGCCAATTTTCCGCCCGGTTTGGTGTGGCTTGCCAAGGCGGGGGCGAGCATTTTTAGTGGGTTGGCTAGAATATTGGCCACGACAATATCAGCTTTAAAGTGCAGCGGATGCTCGCTTAAGCTAAAGCTAATTTCCGCCTGATTTTGCTGGGCGTTATAAATTGCGGTGGGAATGGCTTGCGGGTCAATATCAACGCCATGGGTGTTTCCGGCGCCAAATTTTTTGGCGGCAATAGCCAAGATGCCCGATCCACAGCCGTAATCAAGGCAAATTGGCTGCAACTGTGCATCAATATTGGCTGTGAGCCATTCCAAACAGAGCCGAGTTGTAGGGTGGCTGCCGGTGCCAAATGCCGCACCTGGATCCAGCACAATATTGATGGCTGACGAATCGGGCGCGACATGCCAGGTAGGCACAATCCATAATTTGTCAGTGATTTTGATGGGTTGAAATTGGTCTTTATTTTGTTGCACCCAATCGACATCAGCCACATTGGTAACGTCAATTACGGCTTCGGCTATTTCAAAGTCAGCACATACTTGCTTGTAAACACCCGCGCAGTCTGTATCTCCAGAAAAAAGCGCAGTTAATTTACAGTCATCCCAAAAGCCACCAGTCGCACCCGGTTCGCCAAAAATTGGGCGTTCGTCATCTTGGCCTTCGCGCGCGTCATCCACGTTTACGCTAATTGCACCCGCTTCCATGAGTGCGTCGCCGAAGGCATCGGCGTAGTCGCGATGGATATTAAAACTTAAATTCTTAAAAACCATCAACTGTCGCCCGCGATTTTCTTTAGCTTCGCCATTCGCTCTTCCAAGTAATGGATGGAAACGGCGCCGCGCATAAATGCGGCATCGTTCATCAGTTCTTGGTGCAGCGGAATATTGGTTTGGATGCCTTCGACAATCATTTCTGATAACGCTACACGCATCCGCGCCATGGCTTGCTCGCGCGTGTCACCGTGCGTAATGATTTTGCCAATGAGGGAATCATAATGCGGCGGCACGTAATAATTGGCGTAAGCGTGCGAATCTACCCGCACGCCAGGGCCGCCGGGCACGTGGAATTGGGTAATGCGGCCGGGGGACGGGACAAAGCTGACGGGGTTTTCAGCGTTAATGCGGCATTCAATGGCGTGGCCGCGTAACTGTACGTCTTTTTGCCGATAGCGCAACTTGTGGCCCGCTGCAATACGAATTTGCTCTTGCACAATATCAATGCCAGAAATAAGCTCCGATACGGGATGTTCTACTTGCACGCGGGTATTCATTTCAATGAAATAAAACTCATCGTTTTCATATAAAAACTCAAACGTACCAGCACCGCGATAACCTAATTTAATACAGGCTTCGGCACAGCGTTCGCCGATACGGTCGCGCAAACGTGGCTTTAGATCTGGCGCGGGTGCTTCTTCGATAATTTTTTGATGACGGCGCTGCATCGAGCAATCACGCTCCCACACATAAATTGCGTTTTTATGCTCGTCTGCCAAAATTTGAATTTCGATGTGGCGCGGGTTTTCTAAATACTTTTCTAAGTAAACCGTTGGATTGCCAAACGCTGATTGCGCTTCCGCCTTGGTGAGTTGCACAGCATTGACCAGCGCTGCGTCGGTGTGCACCACGCGCATACCGCGCCCGCCACCGCCGCCAGCAGCTTTGATAATCACCGGATAGCCTACTTGCGCCGCTATTTTACGAATTTCTTTTGGGTCATCAGGCAACGCGCCTTCGGAACCCGGCACGCAGGGCACGCCCACTTTGCGCATGGCTGCCTTGGCCGCCACTTTATCTCCCATGGTACGAATATTTTCAGGATGCGGGCCGATAAAAACAAAGCCAGAATTTTGCACACGTTCGGCAAAATCCGCGTTCTCACTTAAAAAGCCATAGCCCGGATGAATCGCTTGCGCATCTGTTACTTCAGCGGCTGCGATAATAGCGGGTACGTTTAGGTAGCTATCTTTTGATGGCGCTGGCCCGATACAAACCGATTCATCGGCCAGCATGACATATTTAGCGTCGGCATCGGCTTCTGAATGCACGCACACGGTTTTAATGCCCATCTCGCGGCACGCACGCTGAATGCGCAAGGCAATTTCACCACGATTGGCGATAAGAATCTTTTCAAACATTGCCCCTTGTTTGGGGTTAGAGCCAAACACTGCCATTGTTGTACCTTAAGAATTTTTGCGCACTAAACACTTAATAAATCACTCAAAAAATACCCAAAGACGACCGTAAATAGGGCGTCTTCAGGCATGTTTAAGCGATTAAAAACAGTGGCTGACCGTACTCAACAGGCTGGCCGTTTTCAACCAAAATCGCTTTCACCACACCGGCGGTATCAGATTCAATTTCGTTGAGCAACTTCATGGCCTCAATAATGCACAACGTTTGGCCTTTAGTTACCGCTTGGCCCACTTCAACAAACGAGGGCGAGGCTGGCGAAGGCGAACGATAAAACGTGCCAACCATTGGCGACTTGAGCGTGTGCCCAACTGGTTCAGCAGGCGCGGCAGCGGCGGGGGCGGCGGCTTGAGCGGTTCCGGCCATATCAGCAGGGAGCATATAGTTAGTCGGCTGCATCGGCGCCATAAACGGTGCGCCGGAGCCAGTGCGGCTGATGCGTACCTTTTCTTCGCCCTCGGTGATTTCAAGCTCAGCAATACCGGATTGCTGTACGAGATCGATAAGAGTTTTAATTTTTCTGAGGTCCATGGCGTTTCTTTCGAAATAGTCGCGATTACGCGGTAGAAATTGAGTGCGAGTAGTACGTGTTACGTTTTTATGCCTGCGGCAACAGCGCCAACGCTGCTTGCAGCCCCAGCGCGTATGATTGCGCGCCGAAGCCGCAAATGACGCCCTTGGCGGCGTCTGAAAAATAAGAGTGCTTGCGGAATGCCTCGCGCGCATGCACGTTTGACAAATGCACTTCGATGAATGGAATCGCCACACCAGTCAGCGCATCGCGCAAGGCAATGCTGGTATGTGTAAAGGCAGCGGGATTGATGATGATAACACCCACTTTTTCTTCGCGTGCGGCGTGGATGCGGTCAATCAATGCCGCTTCGCTGTTGCTTTGAAAGTGCTGCAAAGCAACGCCAGCCGCATTTGCCTGCGCCACCAAGCCGGCGTTTATCTCGGCTAAAGTTGCACGCCCATATTGCTCTGGCTCACGCGTTCCAAGCAAATTAAGGTTGGGGCCATGGATGACTAAAATAGATAACATACGCGTAGTTTGCACCATTTTAGGGGCAATAGTCTAGTGTTTACACGCAATTCGACCGTAAATGCCCACCGAACAAGGGTAGGCCGCAAGAATAAATAGCAGTTTTGACTAGCCAACACTAGGCCTAAAACTGCCCGCATGACAATTTGCGCAGTGCACAATATTTGGCTTAATGAAGCGGGAAGTGACACCACGTCGCGTTCATCTATCAGCAAGTTAGCCGACGTTACCCAATTTTATACGTAATTTAGCTGGCTTTGACAATTCGGACGCGTGTTACTTGGGTTTTGCACTCGTGCCCACCCCGAAGCTTTGCACCAACGCAGTTAACTCGTCCTGCGTTACCTTGCCCATTTTATTAAACACAATTTGCCCATTTGGGGCAATGGCGATGGTGTGCGGCAACATTCCTAAGCGATTACCCAGCCGCTTGGAAAATCCAATAGCGTTGGCTTCATCAGCAAACAAGGGATAGTCAATCTTCATTTTGGTAGCAAATGACTGCACGTTAGCAACATTATCGGCGGCAATACCGATAATTTGTAAGCCTTTAGCCGATTGCGCTTGCTGCATCTGCGCAAACATCGGCATTTCCTCAATACAAGGCGCGCACCAGGTTGCCCAAAAATTAATCACCAATAACTTACCCGACCACTGCGCAAACGGCTGGTCTTTACCCGCTTGATCTACTTTGGTAAGCGCAAAAATAGCGCCTGCGGACGCGTCTGCCGTGCTTGCGGCTGCAACTGGCTGCGCAGCCCCCTCCATTTGTACGGGGGTAGCTTTAACCGAAAACCGATGATCCAAAAATAGCGCCACACCCACTAAACTGAGCAGCACGCTACCTAGGAGTAGAAAAAACTTCAACCGCATGGATAGCTCAGCACCAATTGCTTATCCACCAAGGCCGCCACCTTGTCGTGTCGGCGCAAAATCACCCACGCCAGTTAGCGTCAGGTTATATCGCTGCGGCGCGTAGCACACGCCAACATCTGCGCAGCCTTGGGCATTCAGCGTAAATTGCACATCTGCGTTGTTTACAGCCTCAGTCAACGACACATCAAAAAACACCACTTGGCGATAAGTTTCTACCTTGCCAAAACCCGGATCATCAATAATTGCGCCGGTTGGCAGTGTGAGTGGTAAAGCCGACAAATTTGGCTGCGTGACCACCCGTGCGGTCGCGCGAAATTTATCTTTATAAGCATAATAACCGGGCGCTATTTGGTAACGTACTTCGATTGTTTTTGCATCTTTTAGCCGCGCCGCAAACTTAAATGCCACGGCGGCGTCAAGCAAATTAGGTTGAAGCATTAGCGGGGTCCCGGCTTCAACCCTTAAAATTGGTTCAGCCGCCTGCAACGGCTTGGCTGCGCAACCCACTAGGCAAATGCCGACGCAACCCGTACCCAGTACCCGCAACACGCTTGCTAATTGAAAATTCATTTGCTTAGCCCAATATTCATTTATTCAGCAATTTTAACGCCTGCCACATTAAATTACGCAACACCGCACTTTCAGACGTGCAAATCACTTGCCAGCGCGCGCCTGCTGCGGTATTTTGTATCTTCACACTTTTGCTTTGATGAAATGAGTCTAACCATGCGTTTTTTGATTGTTGCGCTGCTAATTGGTTCCCCAATTTTAGAGGGTACGCTATTACTTAAATTGGCAGAACATAATTTGTGGTTTACCGTTGCGTGGGCAATTTTTGGCGTAATCGCAGGTATTGCGCTCATTAAAAACGCCCGCTTCGCCCTCATGGCGCGCTTGGGTGAAGCGTTCGCCAGCGGCCAATTTTCACTAGCCGCTTTCATCGACAGCTTCCGCGCGGTGATCGCCGGTTTGTTATTCATGTTCCCCGGCGTTATATCTGATTTAGCCGCACTTCTAGTTTTAATGCTGCCGAGCCGCGTGCTGGCACCTATCGCATCCGCAGGCCAGCAACGCCGTAACGGCCGCAATAGCCACACCACACCGCCATCTCCTCGCCGCAACGGTGAGGCACCGGTGATTATTGATGGTGAGTTTAAGCGGCAGTAACCATTGAATGACTGAAGATAGCCGAAAATAGGGCGTCTTCAAGGCATTGCTGGTTACAAAACGCAGCCCTGCCCAACGCCAACGCACACCCAAAACTCTCTAAAAAACCAGCTTGAATCTGTCATTGCGCCAAACGCGAAGACTGACTAGAATCATTTGGCGGTATAGGTTTGCCTTCGCGCCAAAAAATAGGGAGTGCTGTCGTGGTGGCTATTGTGCAACGCAATAAAAGCGTTGTTTCGGGTTTAATTGCGATTCAATTCGCGGTTATTGTGGGTGTTCTCAGCTTGTGCACGGTCACGACCGCCACCGCTGATACGACATTCTTGCCAACATCTCAACCCATCGAAGCGCAAAGTGACGTAGCCGGGCAAGATGTTGCCGCACCCACATTGCTTGAAACCAGCGCCAAAACCAAGCCCGAAGCCGCTGCTACTTTAGCCGCACCGGCGCCCGATCCGCTGCAAATTTGGCGTGCGGGGTTATTGGGCGCGACACAAAAAGTAGCTGATAGCAATTTGGCGCCGATATCTCTTTCCCTCGGCGGCTATAAAGTATTTAAGAGCAATAACCCTGAAATTTTTTATGGCCCCGGCTGATTATCGCAAAACGCGCGTACCGATGCAGTGCGCGGTGGGCAATCTAGCCCGCTATCGGGCTGTACCAATGTGTATTAGTTCCACATTTACCGCAGCGGCGCTACGGTTTATTTGCATCTGCTGGCGTCTAATCCGCAAAACGCGCCAGTGACCATTTCTGCTAAGGGTTCTACTTACAACAATTCGCAAAAGCCCTTGAACGGTGCTGGAACTGGGCAGAGTTATTTTGTGGCAAAAGATTGGCACGCAGGCACGTCTGGCGTTAACTTTAGCAATCGCAGCGTGGCGAACGCCACCGCCACAGAAATATCAAAAATTATCGTCAACCCAAGCAATATGGTGGATGGCCGCTTTGAAGTGTGCGCCAGCGCGGGCGCGTATTTGTACACCGTCATTACCACTGGCGGTTCGACCATCGATGCCATTAACAAAAGCCAAGGCGGCCCTGCATCAGGCGATATTTTGTCGCCCGGGCCAAACGCGTATGGCCGCGAAGCGGGCATTTATGCGGCTTCGCTTGCATCAGGCCTAACCAATGTTGTGCTGCCCACGGCGGCCAATAACCATATTGGTTTTGCCTACAACACCACCAGCAAATTTAACGCGGCACTGCAGGAACAAACCGCCGCGTTTACCTCGCGCTTGAGCGATTCCACCACCCGCACTTACGGTAACTACGGGCATAAGTTTGATAATACCTTCAGACTTTTTAACTCCACCACGCGCACCCGCACGGTGCGGCTATCGTTTGCGTCCAGCTTCACCGCCGCCACCCACACGCCATCGTTCACCTTTAGCACGCCCGCCAGCATTAACGGCACTAACTTCGATATTTGGGCCACGCCCACCGCACCTAAGCAAATTATCGGCAGCTACACGATTGCCGCAAATGCGTCGATTGATTTGCGCTTAACAATGTTTATCGCGGGCTTAGGCGTAGCGAATCAACAAGTGATTGTAGAAACGATTAACTGAGTTTGATGTATCTGCAGTTGTAGCTGAAGTTGTAACGCTGGACACCCAATAAATGCCTTGAAAACGCCCTAAATACAGGCACCTTCAAGGCATTTTTGCATAGTATTTCAGCGCTATTCCACTTGTGCTTTGCCTATTTCACGCTATCGTGACCGATGATTGGGCGCTGCTGATACACCACTGGTAGCGCCAACCGTAAAGGTGCCCGTGGCGCCTGCCGTGTAGACGCTGAGCGTGGCGGGGGTTGCTGCGAATGCCGTGATGGCTTGGGTGATTCTATTGATGACGACGCTCTTGGTGATTTGGGGTGCAGTTGCATAGTTTACATTCCCTGCTTGGTTGGCGGTGATGGAGCAGGTGCCGGGGGTGAGGATGGTGGCGGTGGTTGTTCCTGCACTGGCCGTGCAGATTAGCGGCGTGGTGCTGGCGAATAGGACTGGATTGCCGGATGCGCCGCTGCCGGTGGTGGTTCCACACACAAGTTTAATCAATGAAACTATGACGGAAACAGTAAATAAAATTATGATTTAGCTACTTGAAGATGGCTTATTATAGGGCACCTTCAGGCACTAATGCTGGCTACTCTAAACTAAAATATGATGATAAAAGACCTGACCCCGACGGTGCCGTCACCCCCGAGCGCATGCAATGGCTTCTTACACATGAATGTTTTTAGCCCAAACGGATCGGTTTTAAGTATTGGTGACCCGTCCGCGTAACCGTACGTGTTGATCCCGCCCCTCAACCCAATCGGATCACTCTGCACATACCTTCCCGTCGCGGAATCATAATCCCTAAAATAATTGTAATGCAGCTTCTAGCGTTAGCTCAATCATTGCTGGCCTCATTTTTTAAACAACGTTCCTTCCACTTCCGACACAGCCACGGTATCGCTACAAACCATTGACAATAGCCTAGACCAACCCAAACTAGAATAAATAGAAAATCAATTATGGGATGCGACAAAGACGACGACGGAATCAATCCAAGAGCGTCCAGGCTCCAGCGTAGACCAATATTGAGACCTACCCAAACGTACCCAATTGGGAATGTAAGCATCAAAAGAAGAATCGAAAACAGCAGATCACGTTCGGCCGCGAGCGTATCCGTATTGCCATTGTTAGCAGCCAAATTAAATACGACCGCAACTGCACAAGATAGCCAAACCAGTTGAAGCAGAAAGCAAAATATTCTAGCAGCTGAAGTGCGCATTCTAGCGTCCTCGTCCAAGACTGCACACCTCCCGGCACAAGTCGTTAACGCGGTCATCGTATTCTTGGCAATCCGTTGCAAACGGAATGCCATAGTGTGGCCGAGGCTTAATCCACTCCCGTTGTAAGCATCTCTCAAAACACATGTTATCGTTTTGGGTCTGTTCACAAGCCTTTTCATTGAAATAGTCGTCGCCCGGCACCGTGGGCTTCCCAGGACTCCAGACCGGATCCTTTAGCTTGTCCCATAGAGTAGTGCCACCTTTTTCGAATCCTTGACCACCGCACACGCTATTTCCGTCAGCAGTTCTGATACAACTGTATTGATGATAAAGCAAGTTACCCCATACGTCAGGACCGTTTCGCAGGTTTTCGCCCGGCTTGCCCCCAAGCGGGCGTTTGCATTGATATGTTTTAAGCCCCGATGGGTCTGTGTAACTAAGGGGGTTTGCGCCAACATATTCAAACGTATTCAAACCACCTTTTAACCCAATCGGATCAGATTTACTATATCTACCAAGTGAGGAATCATAATCCCTAAAATAGTTGTAATGCAGCTTCGTTTCCACATCTAAATACTGCCCCGGGAAGCGTAGGTTATAGCTGAAGGTGCCCGTATTCAGGGCGTTTACAACCTCATTGGCATCGTTATTGCCAAACACTTCATCATTACTCCATTCCCATACCTTTGTAGCTGCGGCGTCTGCTGTGGTGATAGCTCTTGGTGTTCCTAGGTGGTCAGCGTAAATATTATAAATTTGCGGGGTTGCGACTATCGGTGGGCTGATGGTGATGTTTATGGCTACTTGCGCTGCAGCTTGATAGTTTGCATTGCCTGCTTGGTTGGCGTTGATGGTGCAGGTGCCTGCGGACAGCATCGTTACCGTTGCGCCGTAGGTGCCGCCGGTTGTGCAAATGGTTGGCGTGGTGGATGTGTGGGCGATGGGGTTGCCTGATTGCCCGCCTGTGCCTGCGAGGGTGAAGGTGCCACCGCTGGTGTAGGTGATGGGTGACGCGGGGGTGGATGTGACGCCCGCGATGGTTTGATTGCCTTTTACGATGGTGACTGTGGTGGTGATTTGCGGTGCGGCGTTGTAGCTTGCGGTGGCGGCTTGGTTGGCTCTTAGCGTGCAGGTGCCGATGGTGAACATGGTGACGGTCGCGCCATTGGTGCCGCCTGTGGCGCATACGGCGGTGGTGGCGCTGGAGAAGACAACAGGGCTGGTGGATGCACCGGCGGTGGCGGTTAAGGCGATGGTGGTAGCACCTGCGCCGCTTGAATACGGTACTGGGGTGGCTGGGGTAGTTAAAAAGTTGGTGATGGCTTGATTGGCTTTGGTGATGACGACACTTAGCGTTAGCTGCGGGGCTGCGGTGTAGTTAACATCAGCGGCTTGGTTGGCGCGAACGGTACAGGTGCCGCCGGTTAGGATGGTGACGGTGTTAGTCCCTATTGGAATAGCGCAGACGTTGGCTGTGGCGCTGGTGAATACAATCGGGCTACTCGATGCGCCTGCGGTGGCGCTTAACGTAAACGTATTGGCGAAGACAAATGGGATGGGTGTGGCTGGGGTGAAGCTAAAGCCGGTGAGGGTTTGGGCTAGTTTGGTGATGGCTACTGTTAGCGTTACTTGCGGGGCGGCGGCGTGGTTGGTGTCCCCAGCCTGGTTGGCGGCGATGGTGCAATTGCCCGCCGTTAAGATTGTTGCGGTGTTGGCTGCGATAGTGCAGACGGTGGCTGTAGTGCTGGTGAAGGTGACGGGGTTGCCCGATGCAACCCCAGTGACCGTCACGGTGAAGGTTACCGTGCCACCGACTGTGTAGGCGATGGGCGTGGCGGGGGTTGATGAGAATGCCGTGATGGCTTGGGTGATTTTATTGATGACGACGCTCTTGGTGATTTGGGGTGCAGTTGCATAGTTTACATCCCCTGCTTGGTTGGCGGTGATGGAGCAGGTGCCGGGGGTGAGGATGGTGGCTGTGGTGGCAGCTACGGTGCAGATTAGGGGTATGGTGCTGGCGAAGACTACTGGGTTAGCGGATACGCCGCTGCCGGTGGTGGTTCCACACACAAATTTAATCAATGAAACTATGACGGAAACAGTAAAGAAAATTATGATTTAACTACTTGAAGACGCCCTATTATAGGGCATCTTCAGGCACTAATGCTGGCTACTCTAAACTAAAATATGATGATGAAAGACCTGAACATCCCGCTAGGATTTTCAAGTGATTTTTACGCGATTTTCGTACTTTCTGCCGCTTTTTACCAGCGCCCAAATCACGCGAATCATGTGCCGACCCAGAGCACGTACGGCTTGATTGTGTTTTTTACCTTCTTTGC